>PNBO01000153.1:0-7462 GCA_003136095.1 Myxococcales bacterium | reverse complement strand
CCGAGGATGACCGCAAGCCCGGCCATGGTCAGCCCGTACCCCACGATGGCGAGCGCAACCAGCACCGCGATGAGTCCGGCCTGCAGACCCATGGTCCGCAGGTCCGCCTTGATTTCCAGGCGCGCCAGCCGCAAGTGCTGGACCGTGAGCTGACCCAAGGCATCCGCGGTCTCACGCGCCAGCCCGATCACACCGTCTGGCTTGTCTCGTTCGCCGTTCTTCATGCCTCCAAAGAGAAGTCTACGGCCGTCTGCGAATTCAAGCATGGGCAATTTCCCAGGATCCGCGATAACGCCCAGCGTCGCGCCAGGTGTTCCCTGCCTGCCGAAGTCGATGACCCGAGGGCGTCTGCTGCCTAAACTCGATCGCACCCCAGTCAGCAACGCCTGGTTCGACATCGCTTATCTTCAAGCGCCGTTCTCACGATCGTCGCGCCCCCTCTCCAGATGTGCGCTAACGGATCGGTAAACTACCTCCACCTCTACCCTGCGGATGCCCGCGGTCGGATGGGGCGCTAAAAGGCAAACCATGAAGCGAATCCTGATCTCGATTGCCACCTTGCTCGTTCTTGGCGGCTCTTCCTTGGGCTTCACCATTTGGCGCGCGGTCAGTCCCACCAAGGGCGCACCCATCGATGCCAACCGGCCGGGCAAGGCGCTCATTCTCGTGGATCTGCAAGAGGACTACACGGGCCCCAAGGCCAAGCAGCCCTACGCCGAAGCCGCGCGCCTCGTGGCGGGCGCCAACCAACTAATCGAAGCCGCGCGCGCGGGCGGTTGGCCGGTGTTTCTGGTCAGGGTGACAATGCCGAATGATTGGTTCCATGGACTGATGACCGGGTCCACCGGAATGGCCGGAACGCCGGGGGCCGAATTCGACACCCGTCTCACGCGCGCACCAGATCTCATCGAAATCACCAAGACCAAGTCCGACTCGTTTGGCAATCCCACGCTCGACGCGCGGCTTGCCGATCATCAGGTGGGCCAGCTCTACATCGCGGGCCTGGACGCCGCTTACTGCGTGAAGGCCACCATCGCTGGTGCGCTCAACCGCGGCTACACGGTCGATGTCGTCCGCGACGCCATCGCCACCCGCCACGGTACGCCGCTGGAGGTCTTGATCCGAGGCTACCAGGCCAAGGGCGCCGTCATGAAATCGCTCGACCAGGCCAAGGCCGAGCTCGCCGTCAAGGCCTCGCCTTAGATTGGGTTCTCACTGCAACGGCTGCGCGGCCAACGTGGCCAGGGTGCGCAGCACGTGCGGACTGAGCGGATCGAAATGGCGCACGGGCATGAGACAGTCGGCCACGTTGGCGATGCGGCGAACGCTGGCCAGGTAAAGGTCGTAGAGCGGTAACCCGTCTGTGGCCGATTTAGAGCACGGTTGTGCCGTTCATCACCAGATCTTCTCGGCGGGAGTGATTGACATCTTTTCGGGATCGACCCCACGGCTGCTTGCCAACATCGACCCTTCTTCACTCCCTCATTGTAAGCCCGGACCCAATGAACCTAAGCGTCGCTCGTCTGTCGAGCCTTGCCGTTCAGCGGCGAGGCCGCCACCGAGTCGGTGCCTCGAGGTTACACCCGATGTCCCTGCGGCGGCATCGTCCGCTGCAACGGCTTTATGGGGTGGCGGCTTCCGCAACGCGCGTTGCATCCATCGGCTCTCCGAGAGCCGCATGGGCGCGTGCGATGGGCGCTGGTGGCATCCTTGGTGGTGCACCTGGCGCTGGGGTAGTTATTCTTTGCCAAGAAGGCGGCACGGCCAGCGTCGCTTCCCGACGTGGTGGAGATTGCCTTCGAGATCCAGGGCGTCGCGACGGCGATGCCGTCAGGCGCGCAAGCGCCCGAGGGGAGTGCGGCACGCGCCGGCGTGGCACCGTCGTCACGTGCTTCGGGAAGAACGGTCGCCGAGATTCACGGCGAGGTGACCGGCGCACGGGCAGGGGCGGTGGCAACGCCTGCTTCGGCGGGGGACGCGCAGGTGCCTGGCTTGCGGGCGCCTGGCGCGTCGGCAAGCGGCGATTCCAATCGGTTCTCGACTTTCCAGCCCGCGCACCCCGATCTACTGGGCCGGGGATTTTCCCACCTCTCGACACCCAGCCACGGGATCTTCTGGCCTCGCCCCTGGCCAAGGGCGGGGCAGCCCCGCGCGAATTGCCCAAGGTACTGCATGGATCGGGCGGCGTGACCGCGAGGGCGGCCGAGGACGGGAGCCCGGGGAAGTTGAGCCTAGTTCGATGCATCACTTACCTTCACCAACGTAGTCAGGTTGTCAACGATGCGTGATCGCCGCGGCAGGATCAGCCGTGGCGGCCGTCTCTGGCGGTATCGCGGCGGCCCCTTCTGCGACTGAGCAAGAGCAGGACAGAGGCGAGCGCAAGCCAGGCGCCGTCACTTCTGGAGTACCCGCCCGTGGTACAAGAGCAGCCACTGCCGGAGCTACCCGCGACTTGGGTCGTTCCCCCACCACCCCCAGCGCCGCCGCCGCCCTGAGCCGATCCGCCACTGCCGCCTGAGCTCCGTCCCGAACCGCCCGCGCCGCCGCTGGCCAGTTCCGAACCTCCAGCTCCGCCCGTACCGGACCGGCCGCCAGCCCCGGCAGAAGCGCCGCCCACACCCGGTGCAGAGGTGCCGCCCGTGCCCGAAGATCCGCCGATGCCTGATCCGGCAGTGCCTCCCGAACCGGGAGCTCCGCCGGCTGCACCGCCCCCCTGTCCGCTTGCTCCGCCCGATCCGCGCGTGCCACCCGCATTCGTCCCTCCGCCGACGCCGCCGAGACCTGTCGCTCCCCCCAATCCACCCGCGCCGCTAGCTCCGCCAGAGTCGGTGGCGCCGCCAGCTCCGCCCGAGCCACCGATGCCGCCCGTCCCGCCTCCGTACCGTGCGCGCGTCTCGAAGTACTCGAGCTTCACCCCGGTCGGCGAGCTGCCGGAAGCATCGTAGATGACCACCGTATTGTCCGCGCCGAGCCAGCTCTCGGGGACGTAGAGCAGGGTATTGCCGGAGAAACGCCCAATGTTGTGGCCGTTGACCCAAACCGATCCCGACGACAGACCCGATGTGCGCAGGCCCACGGTTGCGAACACGCCATCCTTCAACGGGCTCGTGAAGCTGCCGCGCCAGAAAGCCGGCCAGCTCTTGGTGGTTTGGCTATCTGCCCAAGTACCGCCGAGGAACGTTGTCCAGTTCTTCACTAGCCCAACCACCGCGGTTTCGTCCATCTGCCCGAGGCCGCCGCGGAATTTCCACGACGAGGCGAGCGCCGCGCCACCATTCGTCACCCCGCCCCAAATGCCGGCACACTGCCCGGTCCCGGTCGAGCCGGTGACATTGAACATCTTGTCCAGGCCCTCGTGCTTGGCAAGGATCGCCAGGGTATTGTCGCCCGCCACCGTGCTGAAGCTCACGCTGTTGTTGCTCACCTGCACCTGCTTGCCGTTTGCGAACGCCATTGCCGATGCGCGCACCCCGCCGATGCTGGCGGTCACGTTGCCCGCCGATGCCGCCGTGAACTTGGCTCGATACCAACCGTAGCCGTTCTGGAAGTTGTTGGCTCCGAATGGCTGATCACAGTCTACCCAATCGGAAGCTTCGCAGTCCCCGCCGGGCGGGAGCCTGTCGGGTGTGCACCCTGACGGAAGGCTTGCCGGAACTTGGCTGGGCTTAGGTGCCGCAGGCGGCGGAAGACTTTGCAGAAGTGATTTGCACTGGCGAAACCACAGGCGGCGGCGATGCTCTTCAGCGGCTGCTGCGTGTCGAGCAGCAGTCGCTCAGCCTCCTTGGTCCGGACTTCGGTCGCAAAATGGGCGGGGGTTAGACCGGTCTGCTCGCGAAAGACATAGCTGAAATGACTGCGGCCCATCCCGAACTCAGCGGCGAGCGAGCGGACTCCCATCGCCTTGGGCAGCCTCGCGACGATACGCGACCGGACTTCGTCGACAAGTCGTTGGTCTTGGGAGCTGCCGGCAGGCCCCTGTCGTGCCCACCTCTCGAAGCTCACGAGAAACTCGAACAGCGCTATCTCCACTGCGTATTGGTCGCGGAAATCCTTCTTGATCGTGCCGCGCAGAAGGCGCAGCAGGCTGGCGCTCACGGCCCCATCGGGTACGACGTCGATGACGGGCCCGGTGGATGCCACTTGTCGAGCAATTCTGGTTGTCAGGTAAGGATGGTAGATGCCGATCCAGGCGAATGTCCATCCAGGCGATTGTCTCGGAAGGTAGCAGCGGTGTCGCGACGGGGCCACCGCGAAAAGTGCCTTGCCGGGACCGACCCTGTGCGGCGCCTGTCCTTGGATCTGGAAGTGGCCCCATCCGGCGAGAGTGAGCTGCACGTACACGGGCGGATCCGTGGCAGCTGGATGAATCGTTCCATCAAGGTCGTCGTGGGCCGGAGCCGTCCGGGTTTCCATGCTCCCGCAGAACGCCGTTGCCGGTGTCCACCAGGATGGCGCCGGCGCTGGCACACGTGCCAATTGGGTGAGCTGGCGCAGTGTCGGCGCCCATTCTGGCGGCGGCGCGGGGCCGCGATTCGGCCGTGCGCCGACTTCGGAGGCGAGGATTTGAGAGGCCCGGCGTTGCCAGTCCTCCAGTGTCCACGCGGAACGGGGTTTCCGGTCGTCGGCTGTGCATGAAGATGATCGTGCATCCAGAGTGCCCGCTGCAGCCCGATCTGTGAGCAGCGAGTGCAAGCAGCCTGTCGTATCGTGAAACCCGCGGGTAGAAGTTGACGGTTCCATAATCATGACTCCTGATGAGGCAGAGAGGAGGCGCCGTGCGCTTAGAAGTCCGTCTTCAGATCCGCGTAGGCGGACTCGAGCCCCGCGGCGTTGAGGATCGTCTGGGCATCCGCAGGCCATGCGGTTTCGCTGACGCTGACGTCGCCGGTCACTACGGCGTTTTGCGACCTATTGGTGATGCCCTTGCCCGAAGTTGTCCCGCCGCCTGAGCCAGCCACACCTCCCGCGCTGGTCGTGCTTGCCCCGCCCGTCGGGCCCCCCGCAGCGACACCGGTAGGACCCCCTGTCGCACGGACCGACGATGAACAAGAGACACCCGGGGCCGCAAACGCGGCCACGTTGGGGGTGCGCAGAATCCGGGTGGGTGTCACGGTGCTTCCTTGGACTGGTTCCTGGCCACGGCGCATGGCTGAGGGCTATTGGGCAAGATCCTTGACCCGGACCAAATGGCTCACGCCGGGTTGCCGATTTCTTGCAATCCAGAGGAGATCAGGTCGTCCTATCCTATGGCCGACGATAGCAGTCCGCGTTACATTGACTTGCCAGAGCTGGCGGTGGCCGATGACCATGCCCGCGCCGAGCAGCCCGCCAACGGCGCCCGGCGCGGGTGCGTCGGCGCGACTCTTGGCCTCGCGAGCTACTGGGTGAACGACAGATTGTCGAGGGTGATGTCGACGTTGTACGTCGTCGGGCTGGCGGTTCCGGCTCCGGGTGGATTGGGGAAGAACCAGTGAATGGCGATGATGTCCGAGCCCGTGACGCTCGACTCAGGCTTGCCGCCCGTAAAATCCGTCCACAGGATTCTCTGAGCCGTCGGGGTCGCGGTGACTGGAATCGACACCGTGGGGTTGGCGCACGCCGACTGGCTGTACTGGTTCAACGTGGAGTCGGCCGGAGGATTGCAGCGGCCGGGATTGGTGGCACCCGTGCTGCCGTGACTGTTCAGCCAGGCAGCGGTGATGGAGTCGTCCAAGGTATCCACCCCGAAGGTGACCATGCCATCCTGCTCCACCGTCCCTGAGATCATGAGCGAGATGCCCGTGTACGCGGACGCGTCGATCCTGCTGCAGTTGTCGAAGTACAGGCCAAATCCCGAGTAGGTGCCCACGGTTCCACTGATGTGCCAGCTGCTGGCACTCATGTCCGAGGTGAGCGGATAGCTGTCGGTACCGGTTGGGTAGACGTACTCCCCACCGCCAAGCGTCGTGGCGTCCCCGAAGTGTACCTGGGTGGTGTCCGTGCCGCCCGCATAGGTGAAATCCGTGATGAGACCTTGCGTCGGACCGAGGCAGAGCTTTCCATCCGTCGAGACCGCGCCCGTCGTGCCCGTGGTACCGGCGCCGCCAGTTCCTGCCGGCGCGGTGGTGCCGCCAGTTCCTGCCGGCGTGGTCGTGCCGCCGCCTACGCCACCGCTACCGCCGGTTCCACCGGAGGGCGTCCCTTGGCTGCTGCAGGCCACAAGCCCGCACGCCAGGAACGCCGTTAGGAGAGTGTTTCCAACTCGAATCCTCGTATTCATGAAGGTCTTCCTTTCTGTCGCTCGGCTGACGTGTCCCTTCTCCGATCCTCGTTCCGACCAGGATCCGTTCGACATTTCAAAAGGGACGCCATCGTTGCCCGTATATCCTCTTGGGGAGTTCTTGTCACGTCTCTCTGGCTGGAGCTCTACGGGCCGGCACACCCGATGACATAAAGATCCCATTTCGAACAATTCGACCATCGCGTTTCCTGGCCTCAGGGTGTTTTCATCTTGTCCTTTGAGGTCAGGTACGAAAGGAGCAACACGACATGGCAACGCAACTTGGCATTGGCGCATCGAGACCAACAGGTTTCTGCGGCCCTCGTTGCCGCCGTGCCGCGCAGATCGCGGCGACCGCCGCGGTCGGTCTACTGACTCTGGCGTCCCCACGGGTAGCGAGCGCGATCACGTACACCATCACCGTGGACGCATCCAAACAGACGGCCGGGAATCCGCGCTTCTGGTCCGCCAGCGTGGGCACCGGTACCGCCAGCCTGACCCTGCGTTCGGATTTGCAGACGCACTACAAGATTGCAAACCGAGAGCTCGGCATGCTGCGCGTGCGCGGACATGGCGTTCTTAACGACGACATCGGCATCTACAAAGCAGCTGGTTCCTACGACTGGTCGAAGTTCGATACGTATCTGACGGCCATCGTGTCGGCCGGAATGCGCCCGNNTACAAGGACTTCATCAAGGCCGTGGTCCAGCACTGTGTGGACAAGTACGGCGCCGACGACGTGGGAACATGGTACTGGGAGGTGTGGAACGAGCCGGACTATCCGGGCTTCTGGAACGGCATGGATGCGAGCGAGGCCACGGCCGCGAAGATGAGCGACTACTACGTCCTCTACGACGCCGCGGTCGATTCGATTACCTCCGTGCTGCCCAACGCTCTCGTCGGGGGACCCGGAACGACATACTATGGTCCGATCGGCGATTTCCTAAAGCACTGCGCGAGTGCGAACAAGCGCGTGACCTTTGTCTCGTCTCACTGTTACCCGGGCGGCGACGGGAGCTCGCCCGTCAACGCTCAGAGCTGCGTCGACGACAACAGCGGTCGAGTAAGCCAGATCACGGGTGCAGGCTACACCACGGCAACGGTCAAGTCGTTCAACACCGAATGGAACTCGTCGTACTCCGGCCAGGGCGGCGGCACCACCGACGGGCTCGTGAGCATGGACAGCCATGCCAACGCGCCGTT
>PNBO01000396.1 GCA_003136095.1 Myxococcales bacterium | reverse complement strand
CCCCCGCCCCCGTGCCTGCTTGGCCTCCCGCGCCTCCAGTTCCGCTACCGCCACCGCCGCCCGTTCCCGCGCCACCCGCACCCGTGCCTGCTTGGCCTCCCGTGGCTGCGCCACCAGTTCCATTGCCTGTCTTACCGGCCGCACCGCCGCTGCCGAGGGGACCCGTATTCCCGCCGCTTGCGCCCGAACCAGAGCTGCCACCGGATCCGCCGTTGCTTGGATGGTTACTGTTCCCGCAGGCAGGGACTAGCATGCTCACCAACAGTGCGGCACTTCGATACGTCAAATTTGAGCTTCTCATGATCTGCCTCTCTGCTCTGTGCTGGAATGGGGTCACGGCAATTCCAATGGTCGGTTTTGTGACGAGTTGTTGTTCAGATGCTTGGCATGGAAGATAGCGTATTCGGTTTGAGGCTTTGACCCCTTTGTCTTGTCTTTGTCTTGTGCTTCGTCTTGTGCTTCTTCGGTGGCCTGCGTGGACGAAATCCCAGAGATGAATATTGTCTTGAGAAGCCGATTGTTGTGGCGAAATGTTTATTCTTCGTCCTGTCGAGGCGCGCCGATCCATCCTCTGTGTGCGGGCGCGTAACTAAAATAGGGCGCGTAAGTGAAATAAGGATGCCTGGAGCGGGCAAAGCCATGGACGGGAGCGGGGTGCCAGGGTGGGCTTCGAGGGAAATCGCTTCCCCGACGGCGGACCTTCTATCCCCGTCTCCGTAAGCCGGCGGATAGTCGTTTCAAGCGCCGTTTTGCCTTGGCCGAAACGCATCCGCAGTAAAATGTCCGATAAGAAGCATTACGTCAACTACAGAGAACCACACGTCAATCTGGCCCGACCTATCCCTATACCCGCCCGTTGACCTGCCACCGCAGATCTATCTGGCGCCACACGACCGAGATAGCATCTGCAAGCTCATCGACAAGCAGATCATCTCCGATGGATCACGTCTGCGTGCGTGCGCTCAGCCCAAGCGGGATTGCAGCTACGGAGGCGATCCGTCGCCGGCAATCCAGGTGATGGCGTCGGCAAGCATTTGCATGCTCCCCTCGTAGATTGGCAGCAGGCGAGCCAATCGAGCCAAGCCGCTGCTGGCGAGGAACGAGCTGCCGATGACGACCAGACGGACCGGTCTGTCAGGCGGCGAAGGCGGCGCGTCCTTGTCACCGGCTCGGGATGGCTTTGCGACAAGGGCGCTTCGCAGCGGTCCTTCGTAGAGGTAGCCCAGAGGCTGCACGCCCGGAGCACCGACCGGCGCCGGCATGGGCGCATCCGACGGCGGAGAGAGGATGATGGGGAGCGATTGCCTCACGCTGTTCTTCGAAGAGACGGCGAGCTTGCGCAGCATCGTCCCGGATGGCTGCTTGCCCTTCGCCAGAGGGCCCACGAGATCCACCGGGCTTGCAAACGGGAAGACTCTGCCAGGCCCGGATTCGCGCTCGCGAGCTGAAGGGTCCTGGTACTTTCCGACGATCTGGGGAAGGTTGAAGAGGAAGAGCCGGCCCTCGCGGTTTTCCAAGGCCCCTGGCGCGGCATTGTCCCGGTCCACGACCACCTCGGAAGCGATACGGAAGCCGTACGCCGCGAGCAGCTTCTCGAGCCCGTTGAGATTTGCCTGTAGCCGACCGTACTGCGTGCGTCCTCCGTCGATGCGCGGAGGCACGTATTTGGTCGACGGGGCGAGAATCACGGCCCCGCGTGCCGACCGGATAGCGCGATCCAACTCGCGCAGCCCCTTTTCGTCGAACCGCTGTTGTGGTCCGCCGACCACCACGACATCCACGTTCGTGCCGATCGCCTGCGAGGAAGGATCGACCGTGATGGTCTCAAACCGTCCCTCGAGCTTTGCCATGAGGCCCTGGAGCTCGGTCGCAGGGTTCGCTTCGCCGTGGCCCGTGGTGAACACGAGCCTCTTCTTCGCGCAGCATCCGCTTTCGGCTGAGCTCGGCCCGCCAGAGGCCCGCCTGCCACCGAAATCCTTGGAAGCGTCGTTGGGCATCTTCAGCGAATACGCGATGGTCTCGGCGTAGGTCTCGACGGCTACGGATTGGGCGACGGGTCCGGTTACTTGGAGACTAACCAAGCTCTCACGACGAACGAAGGTGAAGATCATTCCGCTTTCAGTGGAATCTATGGATCGAGAGTGCAGCTTCAGGACAGGAAACCCATTGATGCGAACCAACCCGAGTGACGTCGTCGTCCCGTGACTGCCTTCGGCGACTCCTCGGAAGTACTTGGCAACCTCTTCCTCGCTCCATTTTCCGGCACCGGGCGCTCTCTGCTGGAGGAGGACGACCGAGAATGAGTCGAGGTCCTTGCGGACCGGGTTGGTGACGAGCGCGAAGACCCCGGACGTGACGATGCCGCTTGCGATCATAGGCCTGGCGCTGATCAGCCGCTCCAGCACCTGGCAAACCTCGGATGTCTGGCCCGAACCCGATGGAATGTCACAGACGTCGGCAGCGTCGCCCACTTCCAGGCTGGCCTCAGCAGAGGGAAGCCGCAATTCGACGGCCTGCGCCCGCACGGCGAGAAGCGAAAAGGCGAACACGTGCACTACCGCGAGGCCGAGACCCCTTGACGCTACCATGGATTCGCATGGATCACCCTGTTCGTGTGATAAGTCAATCCGTCGCATTGCCGGCATCCTCGCTGGGACTCGCGAACGTGATAGTTATGTATGACGGGTCAACTTGAACCGTGCGAACGTCCAGAGCATAGGACGAACAAGCCTCATCTTCTCCGTGCGCCATCGCTCCACCGAATGTCCGATCACGGATCTTACGTCAACTAGGTAGCCGAAGCCCCCTATGCCCGGGGGGAAAACAAGCATGGTTCTGGGTGGTTGTGGGGGCTGGACACAGGGATGTCCCGCTGCCTTCGTCCTGGGGCCTGACCGCTCACCAGTCGGGACAAGGCGAATCGGGAAAGATGCCGTCAGCTTTCGTGCATCCTTCGTCCAGCTCCATCTGCGGCGGGGGGCGGGCAGCATGGAGGCCGGGGGCCTCGCTGGGTAGACCGAGGTGTGTCAGGAATCGGCGCACACTCGCCGGCGCGGTCACAGCGGCTAGGATCTTCATCCGTCCCTTGCACTTGGGACATTCCAGCACGTCCACAAGAAACACGCGCTTGAGCAGCGTAGCCCAGGGCGGGCGGTTGAACCGAGGCACGCGGCCAGGATCGATCTCGCGTGGCTCCGCGACGGAATTTGGCCGGCCGTATTCCCGAGGTAATGAACACGGCACCACCTTGTCGCGATCGTTGGCGGCAGGACCAAGGATGCCGTGGCAGCGAACCAGATGCGCGCGTGGACGGGGAATCAACGGGATCAGCCTCTCGATGAGCTCCAGGTGACAGACCGTAGCTGCGGCTTGCGATTGCATCCGCGGGTGCTATCGGTCTGGCGTGAGAAGATGTTGCTCGGCCCGTGTCCGAGCTTCCCGAAGTCAGCGAGCTGAAGATCCCCGAAGCTACGCGGCCTCGCTCTCGCCGCCGGCTACGGGCGCCGGGGCTCCCAGGCGGGCATTTTCCGCTTTGCGGAGGGCGACCAGCTTGGTCCGCAGCTCCTCGAACAATTCGGGGTGCTCGACCATGTGCTGGCAGGCCTTGTCGCGGCCTTGGGCGATGCGCTCGCCGTTCCAGGCGTAGTAGGCGCCGCTTTTCTCGATGAGGCCGGCCTCGCTGGCCAGGTCCACGATCTCGCCGGCGGCGCTCACGCCCGAGCCGTAGAGGATCTCGAACTCGCACTCGCGGAAGGGCGGCGCGACCTGGTTCTTCACGACCTTCACGCGCGTCTTGTTGCCCACCGCCTGCTCGCCGTTCTTGACGACGCCGATCTTGCGGATGTCGAGCCGGACGCCGGCGGTCGTAGACCAGCTTGAGGGTCAGCTCTTTCGCGCCAGGGTAGTACCCCGCGTGGTGATCCTTGTGAATAACCGCAACACCCACGTCGAAACCGGTATCGCGCGCCGGTTTTTCGCCCAGGCCCGTCCTTGCCGCGGTGGCGCCGAAGATCTTGACCACACTGGTGCCGAGGGAGCCCGCAAATCGCATCTCCGCGCCGAGCGCGTTCGAGGCGGCGATGCGCCCCTGTCGATTGGCGGGCCCGGCCAAGGAGGACTTTCTTCTTCACGTGCGATTCCTTGGATCGAAAGCCTGCCCCGCGCTACTTGGTAAGGGACGCCGTGTTTGAGCCAGAACCCAGGCGCAAGGTTCCGTAACCTTCGAGAAAGGCGCGTCAGACCTGCCGAGGGCCGTTCATGGCGCGGACAGGCCCAGGATCCAGTTGGCGATGGTGTCATAGTCGGTGTCGTCTTGGGTGATGACCTGGCCGCCGGCGTGTGCTTCTCCTGTCGCGCGCTGAAGCAAAAGACTTGCGCCTGGATCGCCCGGCGTCACCAGTGCCACCACCATGGCGCGATCCATGCGCGCATTGCCGGTCAGCACGAAGCGCGTAGATCCGGCCATGCCGCCCCCCTGGTGGCAGCCCTGACAGCGCGATTCGAGAATCGGGTAGACCTGGATCTCGAAGGTCCAGTCCGCCACCAGAGCGGCGTCCCCATCCGCGCCCGCGTCCGCGCCGGCATCGCGCGGCGCCGGACCGCGATGGAAATCCGCACAGCCCAGGCTGCACAGGCAAACCGCCAGGACCGACAGCTTCCGATCAAAACGCATAGATCACCATCAAGCGAAGGAAGTCGTTCGGAATCTCGTCGACCTTCTCGAAGTTCCAGTGATACGCCAATATGACCTGCGCCGAGGCGTACTCGTACACCAGCGTGACGCTGTGGTGCGAGCCGTCGCTCGCGGTGGCCTGGCGCTCGTCGTAGGTGAGCCCGGTGCGATTGCCGAAGGTGGCGAGGCCGCTCATCGCTTGCAGGTAAAATCCCTGGGTCAGGTAGGCGCGCAGCCAAAGATAATCAGCGAAGTGGTAGTACCCGGCCTCGTCGAAGGAAGCGCCCGGCTGCCCGTATTTTTC
Organism: Myxococcales bacterium; assembly: GCA_003136095.1. Taxonomy (GTDB): domain Bacteria; phylum Myxococcota_A; class Polyangia; order Fen-1088; family Fen-1088; genus Fen-1118. The sequence goes on along the minus strand of PNBO01000396.1, from coordinate 9,754 downwards.
GGTCGCGGAGACGTGGGCGCGCACGAAGCCCGCACCCAGGGCGAAGCGATTCAGCGCCGGCAACGCCGGCCGCCACAGCGACAGATCCACCGCCTGCATGACCAAGAGCCGCCCGAAGCGCATCTGATTCCAGTACGCCGAATACCACAGCGTGAACGGACCCGCAGACAGCGCTAGCCGATTGCCCAAAGCGATGCGCGCGCCATCGTAGGCCGCGAGGTCGCGCTGCATGTTCAGGTTTTCATCGGGCGCCGACAGGTCGAAGCCTTGCGCGGCGTAGATCTCGTCGGCCGCGGACAGCCCGCCTATTGCATAGGAAAAGCGCGCGCCCGCGCCGAAGGACGACCACACCACCGGCAGCGTGCGTTGGTCGGAGCCGGTAAGGCCGCCGTAGCTTTTGTGGAAGAGCGGATCGGGGCCAAAGGGAACCAGGATTTTTCCCGCGTGGGCCACAACGCGTAGGCGTGATCCCGGCCCGGAGAGACGCATAGTCAGCTCGTAGAAGTATTGGCTCAACACCTCGGCGGAAAAACCGACCGGGAAGTCGTCACCCTGCCGGGTGAGAAAGAGAAGGTGGTGGTAGTTGCGAAACGCGTTCTGTCCGCTGGTGAAGTCCGCGGAACGGTCGACGCGTTCGTAGGCCACATCGAACATGCCGCCCAAATGAATCCCACCCGGCAAGCGATATCCACCGGCTTCGCCCGAAGGAGCTTCGTCGTCCGGCTTCGACGCCTGGTCGGATTTGGAATCGGCGGACGATTTCGCCTCGCCGTCAGCGGACGGCGCCTTCTCGGTGGCGCCCTCGTCTGCCTCGGCAGTTGCGCGGCCGGTCCCGGCCCAGGACAACAGCGCGAAGCAGAGCAAGGTCAGAAGCTTCATGGTGCGTGACATGAGGTCTTGCATACGGCCCGTGCACCGCTGGATGGGGGCGCGGCCTTGCCGTTGTGGCAGGCACCGCAGAACTTGCCATCATCCATCTGGTCGTGGGTAAAGCCCTGGAGCGCACGCGGAAACAGGGTCGGGTGGCAGTCGAAGCATTGGTACTGGTCGTGGCGCCAGTGCGAAAAGCGTCCCGCCGCGGGCGGATCAGCCTTGCCGTGTTCCCTCACCACCGGAACGCGCACCTCGTCCGGCACCGCGCAGAGCGACGCGGACAGCAGCGTCACCGCCGCGCCGAACAGCAGCGCCAAGGTTACTTTCAGTTGCCGCGGGCCGAAGGCGCGCCCGTGCCGAGAGAGCATGAGGCCTTTTCCACCGAAACCCCACGTTTCGTCAACTGTCTCCGAGCACCTCATCGCCACGGGATTCGTCTGCTCGTGCGACATCGTAGCTCCGTTTGCCCCTGGGGACTGCGTTCCCAACTATGGAGCTGGCGAGACTTCTTGTACCTCCGGTTCGGACTCGCCCTCAGAGCCCCGCACCGCATCGAACAACCGCTCGACGCACGCCTTCGCCTTCGTCACCGCTGGTGGTCATCACACCTGCGGCCTCAAGTCCGACCAGACGCTTGAGTGTTGGGGAGCTACCCTCCCTGCACCGGAGGGCCGTTTCATTTCCGTCAGCGCGGGTCATGACTATACCTGCGCCGTCAGGTCCGACCAGACGCTCCTCTGTTGGGGAGAAAGCAGTGACGTCCAGGTATTTACACTGGGAGGCCAGTTTGTTTCCGTCAGCGCGGGTCGTGACTACTACTGCGGTGTGGAAGCCGGCGGCACCGTCATCTGCTGGGGCTATGATGCCATAGGGGTCAGGCCTCCGGCCGCGGATTTCGCTTCGATTGAAGCGGGTGACGGATATGCCTGTGGCGTAAAGAGGGACGGCAGCGTCGCCTGCTTGGGCGTGAATCAGTACGGTGCCGCGACACCACCAACGGGCAAATTCGCCTCGGTCAGCGCGGGATACGACCGTACGTGTGGCGTTAGGATCGATGGAACCTTGGCTTGCTGGGGATCCCTCGGTGGTGGTGACGTCGCACCTCCAGCGGGTACCTTCAGTTCCGTCAGTGTGGGTTTCGATCTTGCCTGCGCGGTGAAGACCGACGGCGCCATCGCCTGCTGGGGCGATAACTACTACGGCGGAACCAAGGTTCCGGCTGGGACTTATGCTTCTGTCGCTGCAGGCTTCAGTCATACTTGCGGACCAAGGACCGATGGATTGGTCGCCTGCTGGGGCGATGATGATGCGGGTCAGGCCAGCCCGCCCTAGCCTGCTGAACGCGGGGCCGTCAATCGGTCCAGCGCATACCAGGCGAGTAGGCAAATCTGAGCGCCCTTTTCCTGTCACCGCCTCGCATCTGAGGAGGTCCGATGATCGAAGGTTATGTCAACTCGGCCCCCAATACCCGGCGACGCCGGCCGACTCTACTTCTGGATCCGCAAGCTGGACCTGCGCGCCCGCGATTTCTCGCGCATCTGGATGATCCTGCAGTGCTGCTGAGTCTCACCGAGCCGGTGCGGCATTCGGTTGCGCTGGCGGTTGCGCCAGCGACGCGGCGGGCACCAACGCCTTCAGCTCTTGAGACCAGACGTAATCGTCTTCGGAGTGTCTTTGCTGGCGCCTTTTGCGCACGGCGATAGCATCCTGTCTCAGTCTTTCGGCGCCCTCGAGATCCGGCGGAACCGCTGCGTTTGGGAGCTTTGGCGCTGCCACGGGAACCTTTGCCGGCGCTTGCGTCGGCGCCCGAGGTTGCGCCACCGGCTGTGGAAGCGGCTGTACAGGCGGTTGCGCAATCGGTCGTGGCTCCGTCCGCGGCGCCTCAGTCGGCGTTTGCTTCGGCGGCGACATTGCGGCCGGTTCGTGCGACGTCACCTTGAACCAGGATGGGAAATTGCCTTTCGCGAAAAGCGCAAAGCCTCCGACAGCTGCCCCCAAACCGACACAAATGCAGAGCACGACGAGGGCGAGGACCGCACTCCGCCGACGTGGGACCTTGTCGACCGATCCATAGCGGCGCGTCGGTTCCAGCTCGTCATCCAGCGGCAAGACATCGTCCCAGCCTCGCCTCTCATGCTCTTCGCCTTCGGAAAAGAAACGCTCGGGCGTCACTTCGAGCGAGTCTGGTTGGCCTAGAACTCGGCCCATCATAAGAGGGGTCGTACGTTCTCTCTTTCCGCTCGGCATGGCGAAAGGATACTCCAAAGCGCCGGCCGATCGACCCCGAGCGCCGGCGCGTAGGAAGCACAAGCGCCCTTTTCCTGTCGCCGCATCGCATCTGAGGACGTCCGATAATCAAAGGTTATGTCAACGCGGCCCTATGCCCGAGGGAAAACAAGCACGGTTCCGTGCGTTCGCGCGGCTCGGGGCCAGACTTGTCCGTCCACCGTGCCTGTCACCAGTCGGGACAAGGCTGGTCTGGGTAGAAGTCCACGATATCTACCTGCGCCTCCTCCAGCTCCATCTGGGGCGGTGGACGGGCGGCATGAAGTAGCGGCGCCTCGGTCGGCAGGCCGAGGTGCTTGAGGATCCTGCGCACGCTCGCGGGCGCGGTCACGACCGCGAGGATCTTCATGCGGCCGGCGCACCTGGGGCATTCAAGGACCTCCACCAGAAACACCCTCTTGAGCAAGACCGCCCAGGGGAGCCGGTTGAACCTGGGCAGACGGCTCGGATCCATCTCTCGCGCCTCCGTGGCCGGGGTTGGTCGCCCAAATTCCGCGGGTCCAGACCGCGGCACCACCTTGTCGCGATCCTTGGCTGCGGGGCCGAGGATGCCGTGGTAGCGAACCAGATGCGCGCGTGGACGGGGAATCAACGGGATCAGCCTCTCGATCAACTCGTGCGGCGTGAACACGACGTGGCTGGTCCCATCTCGCCACGCTTGCTTGAACCTAAGCGCGAGACGTCCGTCTGGTAGCTCGGTCAAGCGGTCGTTGGCAATCGGGGGCCGCGCGAGGTACTTCACCAGGTGCTCGAGGCGTTCGCGATCGCTGGCGCGCACGCATGTGTTGGCGTGGACGTTGAAACCAGCCACCTCGGCGCAGCGCTTGCTGGGGATCGCGGCCTCGCTGTTCACGTCGGAGGCGCCCAGACGAATCACCCGGCAGCCGCGATGGGGTCCGGTTGCGACCAACCCCTGCACGGAGGCGTTCGCCAGGTTATCGAGCAGGGAGGTCTGAGCATCGTCGACGGCCTTGTTCCGGACAACGGTGCGGCTGACCTTTCGGCAAACGGCACGCGCGATGCGCGCGACATCTTCGTCGGTTGGCGCCGGCAGCGGATGAAAGAGCAACCCGCCATCGCGCTGCGTGGCGTACACGCCATCCAGCGCCAGGGTGTGAAAGTGGACGTTCAATCCCAGTGCTGAACCGAATCGTTGGACAACAGTGAGACTTCCGGTCTGAAGCCGGCCGCAAATCCTGCGCTTCCTGGCGCGGCGGCGCAGGTCGCTGGTGATGGCCGCGATGAACGCACGCAACACGGTGCTGGTCAGACGGGGCGAGTAAGCCATCCGAAAGCGGAGGCGATAGGGAACGCTCAAGACCCACTGCCGCACAGGAACGCGTGGCAGTAGATGGTCCACGCAGAAGGCAGCCGTGTCGGCCATTCGGCGACCGAGGCAGCTCGGGCAGAAACCGCGGCGCTTGCACGAGAAGCCCACGACCCGGCTGTGCCCGCGTCCTTGCATCGCACCCGCAAGAAGCCGTGGGCCAGGATGCCGCAGCGAAAGTACGCCTCGAACTCGTCGCGCACGAAGGCTGGGAGCTCGCCACCGTCGGATTCGATCGCGGCCCGGAATCCCAGCTAATGCGCTTGCAGTGTCTTGTACAGCAGCGTCGTTTCTGGCTGCCGGCGCGCGTACACCACTGCGCCGTGCGCCGGCGCGTGACGGGCTGTGGCTGCTGCTTGCGACAGCATTCGCGGGTGCTATCGGGCAGGCGAGAGAAGAGGTCCGTGTGAGGCAGCACCCGAGCGAGCGGCACGGCGCCGGCGCCCACACGTCCCCGAAACATTCCCGCGTGTGCTACGCGCGGCCTCGCTCTCGCCACTCGCAACGGGGGCTGGTGCGCCCAGGCGCGCGTTTTCCGCCTTGCGGAGGGCAACGAGCTTCGTCCGCAGCTCCTCGAACAGCTCCGGGTGCTCGCCCATGTACTGGCACGCCTTGTCGCGCCCTTGGGCGATGCGCTCGCCGTTCCAGCTGTAGTAGGCGCCGGACTTCTCGATGAGTCCCGCCTCGCTGGCCAGATCCACGATCTCACCGGCCGCGCTCACGCCCGAGCCGTAGAGGATCTCGAACTCGCACTCGCGGAAGGGCGGCGCGACCTTGTTCTTGACCACCTTCACGCGCGTCTTGTTGCCAATGGGCTGCTCGCCGTTCTTGACCACGCCGATCTTGCGGATGTCGAGGCGCACGCTGGCGTAGAACTTGAGNNCGCCGGTGGTGGTTTCCGGGTTGCCGTAGACCACGCCGATTTTCTGGCGAAGTTGGTTGCAGCTCCAAACGTGAACAAGCGGACTTACTGGTCACGCTCTTGCTGGTGGCGTGAGGTGGAGAGAGAAGGTCCGATAGGCGAGCCGCCCTTGTTGCGTTCAGGCTGGGGTCAGGGTTGGCTTTTCCGTTCGACGCGGAACCCACCAGATCGGAAGGCGAATCCCGTGATCTCGCCCTTGTCGTTCCGGCTAGTCACGATCTCGCTCCCGCCGGGGGAGTAAAGCGGACCTTTGGCAAAAAGGGTGCCGTCCCGCTTTGCGTAGATCCTGAAATCGAAGATCTCGCTTCGGCCGATGGCATAGGCGAGCAGCTTTCCGTCTTTCACCTTCAACACCAGTTCGGGCGAGGCTGCTCCTCCGGCGGGGATCTCGCGGTTGACGTACGTGCCCGCCAGCTTGTCCGCATCCGGGACCGGGTCGTCCGTCACATCCTTCAGGTCGGAAAGGTCGTGGTCCCAGGTCGCATATCCCTCCAGCAGAAGTCTGACCAAGAGGCCTGTGCTGGGACCGTTCACACCGTCGTTCACCCAGACCACCACGGCCTGCTTGGCGTCTCGATCAACGTAGAAGCTGCTGCTGAATCCGTTGACCCAGCCCCAGTGGGCAATGCGGCGACCCCAGGTCATCTTCTCCGCCTTTTCGTCAAACGCCACTGCGGAGAGCGGCGATGACTTCTCGTCGAGCAGCGCCCGGGCCAACTTCAGCATGTCGTTGACCGTGGTGTGCAGGCCCATGGCGCCGGTCAAGGTGGGGAATCTCCAATCCACGCGAGGCAGGGCGGTGTGGTCGGGGTCGTAGCTGACCGCGGCCCGGGCGGCCTGTTCGGGCGTCCAGACGATACCCGAATCCTTCATCCCCACGGGGTCGAGTACCAGCTCCCTTAGGTATTGCTCGTAGGTCTTGCCCGTCTTCAGACAGAGGATATGAGCGAGCAGTTGAACGCCTATGTTGCTGTACAGCCCCGGGGGTGCAGTCGACTTCTCGACACTGGACAGGTACTGGTAGAGATCCTTGACGGAATAGGACCCAAAGAAGTTGCGGTCGCTGAGATCGAAGTTCTCCGGGTGGAGGGGCAGGCCTGCCTCGTGCAAAGCCAGCATGGACAGGGTGATGGGCTGCCCGCCCTGGGTGGGCATGCGGACCTCCGGGGGCAGGAAGGTTCCCGCCACGTCTTCGAACTTCATTTCGCCACGCCGGACCCGATCCGCCAGCATCAGCTTGGTGAACAGCTTGGTGATGGATGCCGCCTCGAACTCGGTGTCCCCGTCCGGCACAGGGCCACCCTTGCGGTCGACGCTCCCGTAACNNCGGCCAAAGGAAAGGGTGAAGGTGTGGACCTTGGTTTCGCCGGCCTTCCAGGTCCAGGGCCTGTCCCTGGGTTCGTTGAAAGATTCCTCGACCGCCAAATCGGGCGACCAACGCCGGTTGTCGACCACGGTGGTGTACGGGTTGGACGATTCCATCCGGACCCTTCGGGCAGCGCCGGCCGGACCGGGGCCGATGCTGAGGGCCACCCGCATGGGCGGCGCGAGCATGGAGTCGGCAGGAGGATCGAGGGGAATGGTCCCTGAGCGCGCGCCGGCCCGGAAGGGCGCGCCAATCCAGTCTTTGTAGGGGAAGAGGACGACCGTCCGCAGGTTCTGGGCGGTGACATCGCCAAGCGGGGTCATGGCGTAGCGGAAGCGGATCTTCTGGCCTTCGATCTTCACGGCGTATCTGAACCCCACCTCGACGCCACCTGGAAGACGGGCGAAGGCGTCGAAACGCTTCTGGCCAGGCCGGTCCTCGTAGGAGGCCATCTGCCAGCCGGCTGTGAAGATCTGCGGAACAACGGTGGCAACCAGATGTCGTCCGTCCAGGATCATGGTCGTCGCATGGGAGGCGACCTGCACCGTCAAGGGGGGCTGGGAGGCTGCGCTTGTCGCCGATGCGGCAACCTCGGTTGTGAGAAGCAAGGTAAGCATGAGGGCGACTTGGCAAAGCTTCATTTGATGTCTCCGACAGAAGGCACTTCACCCCGTCCCAAGCACCATGGCAATAGGGTGGCGCAGGCGAGCGGAGAAGCTTTGTGACCAGCGCCACCCGGGCCACCGACAACCCCGCCTTGCCGCCCCTACTCCCGTGACACCCGCCGTGTAGACACGCGAGACAATTTGGGACCGGAGCCTGAAGGGACACGGATAGGCGCCGCCATCGCTCAGATGACGATGACAGCGCCCTTACATTCCGAAGCATCCCCGAGACCCCTAGGCCGCCTCGCTCTCTCCGCTGCTGGCGACGGGGACGGGGGCGCCGAGGCGCGCGTTCTCGGCCTTGCGGAGCGCCACCAGCTTGGTCCGCAGCTCTTCGAACAACTCGGGATGCTCGGTCATGTACTGGCAGGCCTTGTCGCGGCCCTGGGCGATGCGCTCGCCGTTCCAGGCGTAGTAGGCGCCGCTCTTCTCGATGAGGCCGGCCTCGCTGGCCAGGTCCACGATCTCGCCGGCGGCGCTCACGCCCGAGCCGTAGAGGATCTCGAACTCGCACTCGCGGAAGGGCGGCGCGACCTTGTTCTTCACGANNCCGGTGGTGGTCTCGGGGTTGCCGTAGACCACGCCTATTTTCTGTCGCAGTTGGTTAATGAACATCACACAGGTGTTGTTGCGACAGGTGGCCGCCGTCAGCTTGCGCAGGGCCTGGCTCATGAGCCGGGCCTGCAGGCCCATGTGGGCATCACCCATCTCGCCCTCGATCTCGGCCTTGGGCACCAGAGCTGCCACCGAGTCGACCACGATGAGATCGATGGCTCCCGTGCCGACCAGCTTGTCGGCAATCTCGAGCGCCTGCTCGCCGTGGTCGGGTTGTGAGACCAGCAGGTCCTCGATGCGCACGCCCAGCTTGCGCGCGTAGGTCACGTCGAGCGCGTGCTCGGCGTCGATGAAGGCACACACGCCGCCCGCCTTCTGTGCCTGGGCGATGGCCTGCAAGCTGAGCGTGGTCTTGCCCGAGGACTCGGGGCCGAAGATCTCGACCACGCGGCCACGCGGCAGACCGCCCACGCCTAGGGCCAGGTCGAGGCCGACCGAGCCGGTCGGGATGACGGCGATGTCCTCGACCTCGCCACCCAGGGACATGATGGCGCCCTTGCCGAATTGCTTCTCGATGGCGGCGACGGCGGTTTGAACGGCTTTGAGCTTCTCCTTGATAGTGGACATTTCTATTCTCCTTCGTTTGATGGGATGTTTTTCACCACAGAGAGCGCAGAGAGCGCCGAGGGTGAAGGGTTGGACTGGGAGTTTCTGAAGCGGCGGACCCCTTGCTTCAGGGTCGCGCAATGGAAGTTGACGAGAAGGCCAAGAGGGAGCCTTGAGAGCCGGAGGTACGACAGAATCTGAGCTTGGTGGAGCGGGAGGAGTCGTTCGACCGCCTTGATCTCCAGAAGCACTCGCCCTTCCACGACCATGTCGAGCCGGTACTGGCAGTCGAGCTGGACGTCCTTGTAGACTACCAGGAGCGACCTCTGTCGCTCGACGGTCAAGTCGCGTCCGGTCAGCTCGTATGCCAGGCAAGCCTCATAGGCCGATTCCAGAAGCCCGGGCCCAAGCGTCCGGTGCACCTCGATTGCCGCGCCGATGATGGCCCCCGAGACTCTTCTCAACCCTTCCTCTTCCCTCGCAGTCACTTCCTCTCTCCCGGGCCTCTCTGCGCTCTCTGCGCTCTCTGTGGTGAAAATCATCCTAGGTCCCCTCCCTGTCCAGAAACCGGTACTGCAAGGCCTCAGCCACGTGCGGAGCACGAACGTCCGTGGAGGCCTCCATGTCCGCGATGGTGCGGGCCAGGCGGCGGACGCGCTCGATGGCGCGCGCCGAGAGGGCCAGGCGGGTGACGGCACGCTCGAGGATGCGGTGCCCGTCGCTGTCGAGGGCGGCGGCGGCACCGAGCTCGGCGCTCGCCAGGCGGGCGTTGCTGCGTGGGCCGCGCTGGCGCTGGCGGTCGCGCGCGGTCTCCACACGGGCGCGTACGGCCGCCGTGTTCTCGCCCGGCTCGCTGTAGGCCAGCTCGCGGTAATTCAAGGCCGGCACCTCGACGTGCATGTCGATGCGATCGAGGAGCGGACCCGACAGCTTGGCCCGGTAGGTGTCGATGGCGGCTTGCGAGCAGGTGCAGGTGCGCAGGCGATTGCCGAAGTGACCGCACGGGCAAGGATTGAGCGCCGCCACCAGCATGAAGTCGGCCGGAAAGAGCACCGTGCGCCGGGCACGCACCACCGCGATCGCGCGCTCTTCCAGCGGCTGCCGGAGCGCCTCCAGCGCGGGGCGGCCGAATTCGAGCAGCTCGTCGAGAAAGA
>PNBO01000293.1 GCA_003136095.1 Myxococcales bacterium | reverse complement strand
GCGCCCTGCCCGGTCAAGATCGACACCGGCGAGGTTTCCATCCTCGAGCGCGAGATCCTGGTTGCCCGCGGCAGCAAGAAGACCGCGCTGCCCACGCGGCTGACGCTCGCGTATTTGGACAGCACCAGCCGCGCGTTCAACGCCGTCTTCCGTTACTTCGTCCTGCGCATGGGGACGGCGGCGCAACGGCTGGGCACGCGCGTCGCGCGCGACTTCGCCCTGCCGGAGGCACTTTCGGAGCGGAGTCCGCTTGCTTGGTTGCGCTCGCCAGTGGCAAGGCCCGCGCTCTATCCCCTGCACCAGGCGCTCCCGGTGTACCACCAGAGCCAGGCCCTGGTCATCGAGCCCGAGGCGGCGGCCGAGCGCACGGTGTTCTATTTCCCCGGCTGCGGCTCCGAGCGCCTGTCGAGCGACGTGGGCAAAGCCAGCATCTACCTGCTGCTCGCCACACGCTGCCGGGTCGTGCTGCCACCGCCTCGGCTGTGTTGCGGCTTCCCGAGTGGCGCCAATGCCAAGACCCGCATGCACGACCGCAAGGTACTCTCCGACACCATTGTCTTCAGCCAGATCCGCAGCATGTTGAGCCACCTTGCCTTTGACGCCCTGGCCGTGAGTTGCGGCACCTGCCGCGAGGCCCTGCACGCGATGGGNNCCTTGCCACGATTCGCTCGACGAGCGCGGCCCGTGCCTGCTTGCGAAGAACGGCGCCGTGGTCGAGAGCGTGCCCCACTGTTGCTCCGAGGCCGGCACCCTGGCGTTGAGCCGGCCGGACATCGCGCACAAGATGCTGACGCGCAAGAAATCCGCGCTCGCCGGGCTCGCCGACGCGGACAGACCCGCGCCGCTCGTGACCAATTGCCCCTCCTGCTTGCAAGGTCTCGGGCGACAGGAGCACCCCGGCGTCGAGCCCGTGCACCTTGCGGTGCTGCTCGCGCAAACCAGGGGCGGCGACGGCTGGCAGGACAAGCTCACAGCGGCGTTGCGACGGACGGAAGTCGTGAACTTCTGACCGCGCCCGCGAGGTGCTCGATTTGCACGCAGCCGCCCTGTAGACAGGCGCAAGCTTCCGCGCGACGATCACGGGCCAGACCATGGAAAAGACCATCTTCCTTGTCATGACGTTCTTCACGCTCCTGGCCGTTCGCTCCGCCACGGCCACCACCATTTCCGTCGGGCCGTCGGACTCGTACCAGAAGATCGAGTCGGCCCAGGCGGGCGACGAGGTCGTGATTGCGCCCGGGACGTACGCGTTTCGCGTTCACCTCACGCAGGTTGGCACCGCGGACAAACCCATCATCATTCGCGCGCTGGATCCGGCGCAGCCTCCGGTCTGGGATCTCGCGAGCGTGCTGGTCGAGAGCGCGCCGGGCAGTTACACCGCGGGCGACCGCGGGCGCGGCTGCTGGCAGGTGAGCGGCGGCGCGTACTACCAGATCTCGGGCATCGTCTTCGCCAACTGCCACAACGCCGGCAACAACTCGGCGGGCATGCGCTACTACAACGGAGCCCGAGGCATCCGCGTGCGCGATTGCGTGTTCCGCGGCAGCGACAATGGCCTGACCGGCGGCACGCAGGACAGCGAGATCACCGTCGAATACTCGGAATTCGACGGCAACGGCACCCTGGCCGCCTCGTCGAGCGCGCCCTCGCATAACATCTACATCTACGGCGGCACCTTGACCCTGCGCTATTCGTACGTGCACGACCCGGTGCAGGCGCAGAACTTCCACATCCGCGCCTCCGCCGCCGTGATCGAGTACAACTGGTTCGCCCGCGCCAAGTCGTACGAGGGCGACTTGATGACCGACGACGACCTGTCCGGCACCAGTGCCGTCCGGCAGACCATGCTCTTGCGTGGCAACGTGATCCTGCAGGGCGCACAGCCCAACAACAACTCGCAAGTGATCGCCGTGTACAACGACGGCGGGGTCGCCGGCCTCTCGTTCTCGGTGCGCCTGGTGAACAACACCTTCGTGGGCAACGGCGGTCACGCCGCGCTGGTGCACCTGTCGAACGCCGACGCCAGCGCGATGAGCGCGGAGCTGGTCAACAACATCGTCTCGGGAACGTCGGTCGTGACGCTGGTCGAGGATAGTGCCAATGCCACGGTCACCGGAACCAACAACTGGATCGTGACCGGTGCGAGCGCCGCCGGGTTGTCGGCGAGCATGGCCGGCGCCGATCCAGGCTTCACCAACGCCGCGAGCAAGAACTTCACCCTGGCGGCTGGCAGTGGGGCAATCGGCCAGGCGGCCGCCGCGGCGGACTTGCCGGACAGCGAGTACTACCGGGACGAGCAGGTCGCCCGCCAGAGCCGGGCGCGGGCGAGCGCCAAGGATCTCGGCGCGTTCGAGAGCACGACGGCGAGCGCCCCGACGGGTCCCTACGGCAGTCCCACCACCAATCCACCGGATGCCAGCGCGGACGCGTCGCCCGCGATCGATGCCGGGACGGCCGGCACGGGCGGTGTCGCCGGCACCGGCGGCAGGGGTGGTGCCGGCGGCGCGGGTGGAACCACTGGACAGCCGCCGGCGTCGAAAACCTCCGGTTGCGGCTGCGCTCTCGCTGGCCGAGCGCCGCACGGAGCGTGGTGGCTGATCGGGCTGCTCCCGGCGTGGCGGCGGCGGAACACCATGAACATCTGACCCGTGCGGTTGCCACCGCGTCGCCCGCCGCCACGCCTCAGCAAGACGCGGACCGGATTTGGCCTTATGATGCTGGCATGAGCCTCGCGGACATTTGCCTGATGATCTCGGTCCTGGTGGTGGTTGCGGTGGTCGCGAAGATGCTGCGAGCCATCCGCTTGCTCGACGGGCGGGTCACGATCCTCCAAGAACAACTGGAGCAAAGCCGCACCACCCTGCAACGAGCGGTAGCCGGCAAACTGCCGCCTCACAAGTTGTCCTCGGGCAAGACGCCCATCGAGGGCGTCTCGGTCGTGCCTGCGGCAGCCGCGGTCCGGCGCGCGCCCGCGCCGATCGAGCCGGAGGTGAGTCAGGACAGCCGCTCGCCCGGAGAGGCGACCACGCACGTCATCGACCAGACGGAAGCCGATGCGATCTATGCGCAACTGTCCGCGGAGCAAGAACGCCTGAAGAAGGCCATGGGCCGGGACTTCCAGGTGCGAACCCCCAAGCGCTCGGCCGCCGCCATCCGCGGCAAGCCGGTGGTGCGCGCCCTGTCGGCGCAGGATCTCGCCAGGAAGCTGGAACGAAAGTAGAAAATCGCCTCTGGATTACCACCGCACCAGCGCGCGCAGAATCGCCAGCAGGACCTTCCACACAGGCTCGACCAGCCGGGTGACGATGGGGCTGCGAAAGTCGGGGTAGTCGATGACCGCGGTGAAGTGGCGCAGCAGCTCGCGGTCGGGCACGCGGCGGAGGCGCGCGACGGCGCGGCGGCCGCGCCACAGGTAACGCCACGCCGACGGGCGCAGGAACCACAAGAGCGACCGCACCTTCGCACCCAGCCAGCCCGCCCGCGCCGCCATGAGCAGGAGGCCGACGTCGGCGATGAGCAGGGCCGGCAGCAAGAGCAGCACGGTCGGCAGGCGGTAGTTCTTGAGCACCACGATCCAGCGGTTGCGCTCCATCCAGTACCACTTGGACTTGGCCCGCGAGAACTCGTAGTGGTGCCGGCATACGCTCGCCGGAGCAATGAGATTGCGCAGGCCCGCCAGGCGCAGCCGCCAGCCGAGATCCAGATCCTCGTGGTAGAGCCACAAGGTCTCGTCGAAAAGGCCCACGCGTTCGAGCGCCGGCACGGGCAGCAGCACGCAAGCGCCCGATGCGAAGGCGATATCGCGGGGCTCGACCGTCACGCTCGCGCGTGCCCCCAGGTAACCGCCGACGTAGCCGAAGCCCAGGAAGTGAATGGCGTTGCCGCTGGTGTTCACCACCTCGGGGTCGTTGCCCAGGACCAGCAGCGACTGCACCGAGCCCACCTCCGCCGTCTTCTCGGCGACGCGCACGGCCGCGCGCAAGGCCGCGGGCTCGAAGGTGGCGTCGGGATTGAGCAGGAAGGCGTAGTCCACCCCGCGTGCGAGGACCGCGCGCAGGGCGAGGTTGTTGCCGGCCGCGAAGCCCACGTTGGCGCCGGGTTCGTGGATCACGACGAGCGGCAGGCGGTCGCCGAGCCGATCGATCTCTCGTCGCGCGGCGGCCAGACTGCCGTCGCCGGCGCCGTTGTCCACCAGATGGAGCTCCAATCGCTCGCGCGGGTATTCGACCGCCGCGATGCTTGCCAGCAAGCCGGGCATGAACTTCTCGCAGCGATAGAGCACCGTCACCACGGCCACGCGCGGAAGCGACTCGGTCTTCTCGATGCTCAAATGTCAGACCTATTTGCGTGAGGAGGTCGCGCCATTTTCGCCGGCCAATTCCGCCAGGACCATCATCGCCGCCTCGCGCTTGGCCTTCCGCCTGGCCTCCCGCTCGGCCGCCTCGGACGGGGCGGGAGCCATGCGCGGGCTGTCGCCACCGTTCGCGGCCTTGCCATTCTTGCCGTGGGCGGCGCGCGCGTACTTGCTGGCGACCGCCGCCAGCGCGGCGGCCTCGTCGGGCGACGGCGTCGTCGAGGCGCGGAAGGAAGGCAGCACATCCTTCACGAAGCGCTCCCGCTCGGCCGCTTCCTCGGCCATGGCCTTGTGGTAGATGGCGTGCATCAGCTCGGACACCCGGGCCGCGTCGGTGCGCGGCGCCGCCTCGGCGATGGCGTCCGAAAGCGCCAGGCGGAATTCCTCCGCGTTCGGGAAACGCTTGCTGCGATCGAGGGCCAGCGCGCGCATGACCACCGCATCCAGGGCCGGCGTAACCCACGGCGCCCGCGACGACGGCGGTGCGGGTTTCGGATGGCGCACGACCGCGAGCGCCGCCGCCGGATCGAGCCCGGCGATCTGCAAATACTGGTGTCCGGTGAGCAGCTCCCAGAGGACCACGGCCAGCGAGTAGACGTCCGTGCAGGGATCCGCGACCTCGCCGCGCGCCTGCTCGGGCGCCAGGTAGGCCGCGCGGCCGAAGACCACGCCGGGTTGCGTGTGTTCCACCTTGAGCGCGCTGCGAGCCAGCCCGAAGTCGGTCAGCTTCACGTCGCCGTTGTAGGCCAGCATGATGTTGGGCGGGGCCACGTCCCGGTGAACCAGGTTGAGCTCGCCGTAGTTGTGCACGTAGGACAGCGTGCGCGCCACCTCGCGCGCCACCTGCAAGGCGACCTCGAGGGGAATGCGGTGGCGGACGCGCACGCAGCGGTTCCACACCTCGCGCAGATCCTTGCCCTCGACCAGCTCCATGGCGATGTAGAATTCGCGCTCGACCTGGCCGGCGTCGAAGGTGTTGACGAGGCCCGAGTGCGTGAGCCGCAAGACCACCTTGGCCTCGTCGAGAAAACGCTTGGCCTTGCCCTCGTCCGCCTTCTCCGGAATGACCTTCTTGATCACGCACAGCTTGTCGAAGCCGTCGATCTGCCCAAGCGCCGCGACGTAGATCTCGCCCATCCCGCCCTTGGCCAGGGGCTTGAGCAGGACGTACTTGCCGAACTGTCGCGGATAGGTGATCGCCATCCCGGGACGGTCTAGCTTATCAGCGTGCAAGGCCGCCCGTCGCCTATTTCGGGGGCTCTTCCTGGCGTTCGAGCAGGCGCAGGCCCTGGCCGGCGACGCGGTTGTTGGGGTCGAGCTTGAGGGCCTCGTTGTAGGCCTTCTTGGCCTCCTCGAACTTTTCCAGCTTGAAGTAGGCATCCCCCAAGAGCACCCGCGCCTCGACGCCGCCGCCCAGCTTGGCGCTCTCCTTGGCCCGCTCGGCCGCCTGCTTGTAGTCCTTTTCCTGGAAAGCAATCTTGGCCAACCCAGCCGCCGCGGCCCCTTTGGCCGGCTTCACGGCAAGCAGCTTCTCGAAGGCGGCGCGCGCCTCGTCGTAGCGCTGGGCGTGCAAGAGCTGCTGCGCCTGCTGCAGTGACTCCTCGATCTCCTTGGCCGGCGCGACCGCCGGGCGCGCGGTGCGCCCGCTCGGTTCGCGCTTCATGCTCTCGCTGGCCTCCAGCGAGGGCGGCTGCACCTCGGCGCCCGCATCCAGCGTGGCAGGTGGCTCGGGCAAGGGGGGTGCCGGTTCGGCAGCGGCGGGCGGCGCGGGGGGAGCGAACGCGACCGGCGGCGACACCGCCCCGTTGTCCCGCCGCTTCCCCACGAAGCGGCCGAGGAGGAAGAACGCCACCACCCCCAACAGCACGACCGCGGCCACGGACGCGACATAGATACGCCGCCGGACGGCGAAGGGCCGAACGATGCGGGTCTCCGACCGCTCGGGGAGCACCGCTTGGAGACTGCCCTGCGCGTCGTCGCGCGACGAGGTGCTGGTCGGCGGCACCATGAATGGCGGCGGCGTGGTGAGGAGCGCGTTTTCGATCGAACGGATCTCGTAGGCCATGTCGGCCATGCTCTGGGGGCGGTCGTCGGGCGAACGCGCCATGGCGCGCTCGACCAAGGCAACCATCGCGGGCGGCAGTCCGGTCCGCAACTCGGCGAGCGGCGGCGGCGGCTCGTTGGCCTTCTTGTGCAGCACCTCCATCACGTTGTCGCCCTCGTAGGGCGCCTTGCCGCTCAGCATCTCGTACATGATCGAGCCGACGGCGTAGATGTCGGAGCGCGGGTCCGCGGGATGGCCGGCGGCCTGCTCGGGCGCCATGTACTCGGGGGTGCCCATGGCCACGCCCGGCCGGGTCAGGCGTTTGCCGCGTTTGGGCTGGTCCTCGATGTCGGCGGTCTTGGCGATGCCGAAGTCGAGCACCTTCACGAACTCGCTTGCCTCGCGCAGATCGACGCCGGGGTTCGTCCCACTCGTCGACGAACGATTGGCGCCGCCCTGCCCGAGGAGCAGGATGTTCTCGGGCTTGAGATCGCGGTGAATCACGCCGACGTCGTGCGCGGCCTGCAGCGCCTCGCACACTTGCTCGGTGATGTGCAGGACGCGCAGGGTTGCCAGGGGGCCTTCGCGATGAATGAGCAACCCCAGCTCGATGCCCTCGATGTACTCCATCACGAAGAAAAGCGAGCCGTCGAGGGTGGTGCCGAAGTCGGTGACATTGACGACGTTGGGGTGCTCGATGCGCGAGGCGGCCCGCGCCTCGCGTCGGAAGCGCTCGACCAGATCCGGTGTGCGCGAATAGGCCGGGTGCAGGACCTTGATGGCCACGCGCTTGCCGATCTCGATGTGTTCCGCCTCGTAGACGCGGCCCATGCCACCCTCGCCGCACAGGCGTTTGATCTGGTAGCGGCCGGAGAGCAGCGCCCCGACCATGCGCGAGCCTTCCTCGAGCGGCTTGGGCGTCATCGGCGGTTCGGGATCGCCGGGGCGGCCGAGCGGCGCGGTCGCGATGCGCTCGCCCACGGCCTCCACCTCCGCCGGCAGTGGCGCCGAGAGCAGTTCGCTGCGCGCGCTGCTGAACCCGTCGAGCAGGGCGGCGCCCTCGCGGATGAGTTGCTGCCGCTCGGCGCGTTCCTGGGCCATGATGTCGCTGAAGAGATCCCGCAGAAAGCGCGCGACCTGGTGTCCGTCCATGGCCGGGGCGTTCTTGGCCAGGAATGCCGCCAGCTCCGAGCGGAACTCCTCGCCGCTGCCGAAGCGATCCTCCGGCCGCGGGGCGAGCGCCTTGATCATGATGAGGTCCAGCTCGCGCGGCACACGGCTGGCCTTCTGCGACGGCGGAATGACCCGCGGATTGCGCACGCGATCGAGCAGATCGTCCTGNNAAGTCGGTGAGCTTGACCTCGCCCGAGTAGGACAAGAGCACGTTGGGCGGGGAGACGTCACGGTGAACGAGCTTGAGGCCCTCGAAGGTGTGGGCGTAGCCCAGCCCGCGCACCAGCTCCTTGACGATCTGGACCGCGACCGGCAGCGGAAACGCCACGCCCCGTTGCGCACAACGGTTCCACACCGCGCGCAGGTCCTTGCCCTCGATGAAATCCATACCAAGGTAGATCTCGCCCTTGACCTGGCCGGCGTCGAACACGCCGACCAGATTGCCGTGCGACAGCCGCACCACGACCTTGGCCTCGTCCTTGAACCGCTGCAGATAGCCCTTCTCGATCAGGTGAGGCAGCGCGGTCTTGACCACGCACAGCTTCTCCATGCCGCGATTGCCGTGCAGAGCGAGGTAAAGAGCGCCCATGCCCCCACGCGCCAGGGGCTTGACTAAGACATACCCACCAAAGCGTCGCGGAAAGCCTTCCATGTCTGAGCGTGCTGCTGGTCGATCTTATGGGAATGGGCGCGAAATTCCTAGGGGCCTGGCCCGAAAACAGGACAAAACATACACCGATCCGGCGTCCAGGGCAGCCCGGAAGGGGGCCGGATCCGGAACCGGATGCCGGATGACGGATGCCGGCTACGCAGCCGGAGCCGGATGCCGGCCACCGGCCACGGTAACTACGGGCAGGTGCCGCCGCCGGAGTTGCAGCTCACCCCAGCCGCGCAGTTGGTCGCTCCGCCTCCCGTGCAGGAAACGTCGCCCGTCGACCCGCTACAATGGACGGTCAGCGCGCACGAGTCCTGGTCCGAGCAGCGGACGACGTTGGTCCCCGCGGTGGTGTTAATTCCGTGTAAGGTGCCCCACGCGCCATAACGCGAAGTTAGTTCCTGAATAGCTTGGCGCGGTAGACGCCCATCTTGGTCAAGCGGAATTGCACGCCCGTCCACAGGCAGCCCAGGCCGTATTTCAGGCTGCGCCGGAAGTTGATGGACGAGGCCTCCTCGAAGTACTTGGCCGGGCAGGTCACCTCGGCGATGGAGAAGCCGAGGAAATGAATCTGCGACAGCATCTGGTTGTCGAACACGAAATCGTCCGAGTTGCGCTCGATGGGCACGCGTTCCAGCACCTTGCGCGTGAAGGCGCGATAGCCCGTGTGGTACTCGGAGAGCTTGGCGCCCATGAGAAGATTCTGGGCCATGGTCAGGAAGCGGTTGCTGATGTACTTGTAGAACGGCATCCCGCCCTTGAGCGCCTGGCCGCCCAGGATGCGCGAGCCGAGCACGACGTCGTAGAGGCCGGATTCCAGGATGTAGGCCATGGCCGAGACCAGCTTGGGCGTGTACTGGTAGTCGGGGTGAAGCATGATGACGATGTCCGCGCCGGCCGCGAGCGCGGTTTTGTAGCAGGACTTCTGGTTGCCACCGTAGCCTCGATTGCTCGGGTGCACGATGGTCTTGAGGCCCAGCTCCTTGGCCACCGCCACCGTCTCGTCGTGGCTGGCGTCATCGACGAGAATGATCTCGTCCACGATGTCCATGGGCACCTCGGCGCAGGTGGTGCGCAGGGTCTTGCCCGCATTGTAGGCCGGCATGACGACGACCACTTTCTTTCCACGTATCACGGCGGCGATATTCCAGGTACTGGGGGCAAAGGGCAAGCCCCCCACGCGACATTTGGCGGCCGCCCATGCTGCAACGCACCGTTACTTCTGGAAGTGCTGGTAGTCCTTCATGGTGGTCCAGTCCCCGCCCCAGGTCCAGCCGCGGCTGGTGAATTCACGGACCGCCTTGTCGCCCTTGCGCAGGATTCCGGGAACCGGCTTTTCTCGGTTCGCGAACTCGGCGCCCGCGGGCGGGATGACCGCGCCCGAGAGGAGCATGGGATTGACGAGCGGGTTGATGTCGAGGGCGCGGCCGTAGCTGTGTTGGGAGAACACCAGCGGCTTGCCCGGCACCGGTCGGCAGTTGAAGCCGGAGGTGTTGTTGTCGGCCATCGAGCGATCGTCGTCCCCCTGGTACGCGTCGATCAAGCGCATCTTCTCGATGGGGAACTTCTGCTCGAAGAGGGCCTTGAAGATCTCCAGCACCTGNNTGCCGCCACGAGTGCGCGCGCATCCGCTCCGCCACCGCCTGCGGAAGCGGACCTTGCGTGCCCTGAAAGGCCGGCGGCGCGGAGCGAACATCGGCGGCCCAGAGCAGTACGACGCAGAGCGCGGCCAGAGGCCCCCTTTTCACCAACCCGATCATGGCCCGTTCGAATGTAAGGCATTCCCGCGATGGTGGTCCTCAGAAATCTGAACCCAGAAGCCCCGGCGGCGGCGATAACCTGAATGATGCTGGCGCTCTCTATTACGCGGTGTGCTGGCACGCAAAATGCTGGTCCTAGGTGGTCAGGAGCCTCAAACTGAACTCAAAAGGAAAACGCCATGCCGTCTGCAAAGCTCATCCTGGGTTTGACCGCTATTGCCACTACCCTCATGGTGCCCGGCCTCGGCCACGCCCAGACCTGCACCAGCGACGCGGACTGCGCCAAGGGCCTGAGCTGCCAGGCCAATCCGATCGTGACCCCGGCGGTGGCCATCTGCTACGACGGTGACGGCGGCGGCGTCTGCAAGCCCGTGGACAATCCCCCGCCGGTAGCCACGAGCAGCTGCCAGGCCGCCACCTGCGTGACCAGCGCGGACTGCGGGCCGACCATGGTGTGCAACAGCCAGACGACCACGAGTTGCACCGGTGGCACGCCGGTGTCCGTGAAGTGCGATCCGACTACCACTGCCTGTGACGCCGGCGTCGTGCCCGATCCCGTGCCCGTGAGCTGTACCGACACGACGATTTCGAAGTGCATGTACAAGTACGAGCTACCCTGCAACGCAGACACGGACTGCGGCGACAACTTCACCTGCCAGCCCACGACCTCCGGGAGGTGCTCGGGCGGGACGGGAGTTGCCACCGGCGGCACGGGGTCGGCTTCCGCGGGTGTCGGTGGGGGAAGCGGCACAGGTGGCGTGCCGACGCCCTTGCCGCCCGACGTGGACGCTGGCACCGCCACGCCGGTTACCTGCACGACCGTCACGTCCTACCCCGGCTCTTGCCAGGCCAAGCCCGTGAGCTGCACCGTGGACGCGGATTGTCCCGCGACCTGGACGTGCGTGACCGGGGCGAGCACCGGGACCGCGGTTTCGAGTGGTCCCGCGACCGCGGGCAGCGCGCCCATGGCGATCGATGCTGGTGTCCCGGTGGTGGTCCCGCCCCCGGTCACGACGACCACGAGCGCCTGCCAGCCGCCCTCGACCCATGGCACCTACACCAGCGGCTCGACCCTGGGCACCGATATTGCGAAGACCGGGACCGCAGACGCGGGCGCGGCCCAGGGTTCGACCACGCCACCCTCGCCCATCGTGCCGGCCGGAAACGGATCCGGGACCGGGCAGACCGCAGCCGCGACCACCGACGGAGGAGGTTGCAGCGTAGGTGGCGAGGCGAGTGGCGCCGGTTGGGTGCTAAGCGTGCTGGGCCTGCTGGGCCTCGCGCTCGCGCGCCGACGTAGGGTCTGAGAGGCAAGCCGGCCGCGGCCGCGACCACACGGGGGGAGAAGCGCCGAGGGTATTTGCGGGCGGAGCCGTTCGCAATAGACTGGGCGGTGACATGGCAATTCGTTGGACATCGGTACTCTTCTCGTTCGTCCTGAGTGTGACGCTGCTGACTCCTGGCGCGGGCCGCGCGCAGGGGGCGGCGGTGCCGGCGCGGGGGCTCACGGCGGAGCAACTGGATTCGTTCGTGGAGCTCACCGGCGATCCGAAGCCGCTCGTCTGGCAACGCCTGCTGGCCGACCCGGGCCTGGTCCCGTTCGCCGCCGCCGCGGCCAACGCGCGCCTCGAACGGCGAGCATCGGGCAAGACCATGACCATCGTCGGCTTCACCATCTTGGGCGTGGGCGCCGGCGCCGGCTATGGCTTGCTCTTCTGGGGCCTGACCCAAGGCATGAACTGCGACTACGCGAGCTCCTGCAAGCCGAACGAATCCCTGATGCTCGGCGGCGTGGTCCTGATGGTTGCCTCGATCGCCACGGGCTGCGCCATCGGCATTCCCGGCATCATCCGCATGGTCCGGCCGTCCGAGGCGGAAACCGAAGCCAGCAGCCGCTACCAGACCCCTGGCCTGCCGCCCATGCCGGCATATCCCACATCCTACTCGCAAGCCTCGTGGCTGCGGCTGGCCGGCAGGCCCATCAGCGCGCCGATTCTGTCGTACACGTTCTGATGGCCATCGGCAATTGCAATTCCTACGGCAGCACCAAGAGCCGCACCGTCTACAACACCGACTACGACAACAACCTGGTGCTACCGCACTACCAGAAGTACTGCACGGCCTCGGGGTGGACGCCGCGGGCGTATTGAGGATCAGAGCTCGATCTGCATGCCGATTTCCACCACGCGATTGGGCGGTATGGCGAAAAAGTCGGTGGCCGAGCGGGCGTTGCGCGAGAGGAAGCGGAAGAGGTGCTTGCGCCAGTCGGCCATGCCCTTCACCCCACGCTTGGGGATGAGGGATTCTCGCCCGAGGTAGAAGCTGGTGTCGGCGGTGTTGGTTTCCAGACCCTTGGCGCGGCAGCGCCGCAGGATATCGGTCACGTCGGGGCTTTCCATGAAGCCATAGTGGGCGGTGACGGCCCAGAAACCCTGCCCGAAGTTCTTCAGCCGGACCTTGTGTTCCTCGCGCACCCAGGGGACGGCGTCGGTGGTGATGGAGAGAATCACGACCTGCTCGTGCAGCACCTTGTTGTGCTTGAAGTGATGCAGAAGCACGGTGGGCGTCCCGCGCCGGGTGGAGGCGAGGAAGACGGCGGTGCCGGATACGCGGTAGGGTTTGCGCGCCTCCACGTCGGCCAGGAACATGGAGAGGGGCAACGTGCTGCCCGCGATCTTCTCGCCCAGTAGGGTGCGGCCACGATTCCAGGTCACCATCACGCTGAACATGCCGCCGGCCAGGGCCAACGGGAACCAGCCGCCGCTGGCGATCTTCGCCGAGCACGCGACGAAGAAAGAGAGATCGATGGCAAGAATGAAGAAGAGAAAGC
>PNBO01000204.1 GCA_003136095.1 Myxococcales bacterium | reverse complement strand
TTCACCGCGGCCTGCGCCTGGGGCAAACCCAAGAAGTACAGCTTCATCCTCAAGAGCCTGGATCTCAATGCGCCGGTGACGTTCTGCCCGTAGGCGCCTTCCACCTGTGGCGCATGACCTCCAAGAGTTCTCGGTATGCAACTGCGCACCAACGGAAACCACGCGGGATTGTGGCGTCTGATTTGCGATCCCGCAGTCCGTGCAGGTTGTTCGCCGGTTCGTTTCGATCCGCAATCGCCGGGCATCCGAACGGCGTTGAGCAAGCTGTGCAAGGATGTCGTCACCCCGACTGGAGGGGCTAAGGCAGACTCGATGGTATCGGACCTTCGGAGGGGGTGATGACGTACCGAGAAGATAGGGTTTCTTCGACCTATCGCTTCTTGCGTGCCTTTTTGCGGGCCTTGCGGGCGTCCTTGCGCTTGCGCTTCTCTTTCGCTCGGTCGACGTTGCGCGTGGGCGCCTGGAAATGGCCGCGCTCGCGCGACTGCATGTTCATCATGGACGCGAGCTGGTCCATGTCCATGCCGCCGAGCATCTTCCGTGCCTGATTGAGCTGCCCCAATTGCTTGAAGCCCGGAATCTTGCCGAGCAACCCCGACGATGCCCCGAGCTGCATCATCATCTGCCGCATCATCGCGAAGCGGTTGAGCAGATCGGCGACGTCGGCTTCCTTGCGGCCGCAGCCACGGGCCACGCGCGCCAGGCGGCTCTGGTCGAAGAAGGCGCTGCGCTTCTTCTTGCGCTTGCCGCTCTCGACGATCTCCTCCCAGCTCGTGATGACGAAGAGCTCGGGCTGCCTTCTCTCGGCATCGGTCATCGACGAAATGATCGATCCGATGCGAATCAGCTCCCGGTCGTCGACCTGGATGTTGGCGTCGGCCACGCCCGGGATCTTGTCGACCATCTCGGACAGCGGGCCCATCTTCTTGAGGACCGCGATCTGCTCGAGGAAGTCATTCATATCGAACTTCCCCTTGAGCATGCGCAGGGCGTCCTGCTCGGCCTTCTCCTCATCGACGACGTCCTCGAACTGTTGCACCAAGCCGACCACGTCGCCGCGCCCGAGAATGCGGCTGGCCATGCCGTCGGGGCGGAACTCCTCCAGGCGGTCCAGCGCCTCGCCCATGCCGACGAACTTCACTGGCTTGCCGGTCACCGCCTTCACCGACAGGGCCGCGCCGCCGCGGGCATCGCCATCGAGTTTGGTCAGGATGACGCCGTCATAGTGGAGCCAGTCGTGGAAGGTCTTGGCCGTGGCCACGGCGTCCTGGCCGATCATGGCGTCGATGACGAACAAGATGTTGGCCGGGTTGGTGCGGCGCTTGATTTCCTTGAGCTCGTTCATGAGCGGCTCGTCGATGGCGAGGCGGCCAGCGGTGTCGAAGAGGACGGTGTCGCGGCCATTTTCCGCGGCAAAGCGTTGCGCCTTCTCGCAGATAAGCGGTGGGCTGCCGCCCGGCTCGGCGAAGACCGGCATGCCGAGCGACTCGCCCAACACCTTGAGCTGTTCGATGGCGGCCGGACGATAGACGTCGGCCGCGACCAGGAGTGGCCGCCGTCCGCGCTTTTCCAGGTAGCGCGCCAGCTTGCCGACGGTGGTGGTCTTGCCGCTGCCTTGCAGCCCGACCAGCATGATCCCGGTCGGGCCCTTCTTGGCGAAGCGCAGGTCGCTGTCGACCGGACCCATGAGATGGACGAGCTCGTCGTGGCAGAGCTTGACGAAGTGATCCTCGGGCGTGACCCGCCGGACCTTCTCCTTGGCGGTGGCGCGCACCTTGACGATCACGCCGAGCGCCTTCTCTCTCACCTGCTTGCAGAACTCGGAAACCACCTCGAAGCCGACATCGGCCTCGAGCAAGGACGTGCGCACCTCCGCCAGCGCTTCGTCGATGGTCTTCTCGTCCAACTCCGCCAGGCCCTGAAATTTCTGCTTGGCGGTCCGGAATCCCTTGGTCAGTGTCTCGAACATGCGGCACGCAATCTAGCATACTGAGGGCGCAGAGGGTTTGGCTCCTACCCCGGCATCGTCCCCCGCTGGCTCTGCCACCAGGCGATCCAACGTTGGCGCGCCTCCTCGCGGTCGCGCTCGGGCAGGTCGTGGTGGTAGCCGAAATACTCGTGCGACATCTCGTGCAGATCGCTCGAGGCGAGCAGGCGGATCTCCGGGGTGCGATGGGCGAGTCCCTCGAGCAGCCACTCCACGCGCGGCCGGTTCCCCATCCTGGCCCACCACTCCATCCAGCGCTTGCTCCGCAGGCCTTGATCGTCGGCGGTCAGCGTGACCAGGGCCGCGTGCGCCGCCGTCGCGACCTCTTCGCTCTTCGATTCGAGAAGCTCCACGATGGTGGGCACGGTGTTCTTGTCGCGCAGCTCGGCCAGTGAAACGAGAGCGGCCACGGCAATGGCGGGCTCGGACTGTTCGGCCTTTCGCAGGAGCGCGTGGCGGAAGGCGATCACGCGGGGATCCTGGACGTGGCGGGTCAGGCGGCGCAAGGCGGCCCGGCGCGCGACCGGTTCGCCCAGCCGCGCGGCGGCGAGCAAGGTCCCGACCCGGTCCACATTCGTCGCGACCGGGGTCGGGGTCCGCATCTCCATGGCCGCGCTGTCGCCGACCACCGCGCGCGCGGTCGCCGTGCCGGCCAGGCG
Source organism: Myxococcales bacterium (assembly GCA_003136095.1). Classification (GTDB taxonomy): domain Bacteria; phylum Myxococcota_A; class Polyangia; order Fen-1088; family Fen-1088; genus Fen-1118. The sequence goes on along the minus strand of PNBO01000204.1, from coordinate 7,187 downwards.
GGCGAGCAGCGCGAGATAGCGCGGCGCCACCGGAATCCCGTAGATCGCGTGCAGGAGCCCGCGGAAGCGAACCTCGCAGACCAGCGCGGGCTCGATGAGCAGGGAGCGCGTCTCGGCCCACGCCACCATGGCGTCGTGATCGTGCTCCGGCCGCACCAGCACGTCGAAGACGTCGCCTTGCAGCGCGCGCGGCGCGACCCCGAGCTTCTGCGCGGTGCCGCTGTCCATCCATTCCTTGGCCAGAGAGTTGGGAGGCGCGGTAGCCACCGCGAGCGGGGCCAAAGGGACGCCGATGATTTCGGCGAGGTGGGTGGTCAGGGTTTCCTCGTCGGCGGCCCGCAATTCGAGCAGCGCGGTGTCGAGACCGCCGCCGTACAGCTTCTTGCGCTGTTCCGCCTCGACGGCGGAGGCGCGCGTGATCACGCCGCGGCGGACGAGGGCTAGGGCTGTTTCCGACAGGGCCATGACCGTCGCTGTACCCCTCTCGGGCTCATCGCTCGTCGAGGATCACGTAGGTGCCCGACAGGTGATCGTGCAGGGCGCGGCGTTCGCGATCGAAGATGCACCAGAGGAAGCCGAGCCCCGCCAGCGAAAGCGAAAGGGTCATGGTGGCGAAGCGCACGCAGGCGAGCAAGGGTCCCGGGGCTTGGCCCTGCGAGGAGATCACGCGCAGGCCGAAGAGGTGCTTGCCCACGGTCTGGCCGAGGATGCCCCCGAGGTAGACCTGGTAGAGGGCGCTCATGCCGAGCAGGAGCCCCAAGGCCCCGGCCACCATCGGGTTGCGATCGAGCAGGCCAGCCATCACGAAGTCGGGGCCGAACTCCTTGGCGGTCGGCAGGTGCACGCCCAGCGCCAGCGCCGCGCCGGTGGCCGCGGCGGTCGAAACCAGGGCGACGAGCAGGAGATCGACGAAGGCGGCGGCCATGCGCCGCGGAAAGCCCGCGGCCCGTACGCGCAGAATGGGCTTCTCGCGGCCGCGGGTCCTGGCCGCCTCCGGCAGCGGGCGCGCCGGCGATGGCGTTCCCGCCGCCTCGGGCTGGACGCCGGTTCCCTCGAGGACGGCTGCGTAGCTGGTCACACGAACATTGTGCGAACAGGGCGCGGCGGCCGCAAGTTTATTGGGTATTTTGATGGGAACCCTGAAAGGGTTAGCTCTGCGCTCGGCACCTGCCACCCGCCCTGCCNNCGGCCTCGCCAAACCCTCCCGCGATGCTCCGCTGCCGGCGAAGCCGGCAGGATTCGCACGCGTTATCCTAGCCCGCCGGCGGCGGCTTGGGCCAGGGCCACGGCCACGATGGCCGCGGTCTCCGATCGCAGGATACGCGGTCCCAGCCCCGCGGAAGCGAACCCCGCCGCCCTTGCCAGGGCAACTTCGCCGACGGCAAAGCCGCCCTCTGGCCCGACGAGGAGCACCACGGCACGGGGTCGAGAGGCCAGGGCGCGCGGGAGCGACGGCCCGTGCTCGCCTTCCCACAGCAGGAACCGGCTGCCACCAGCGGCCGCAGCTTGCGCCAGGCCGGAGGCGAGCGCCATCCCATCGCCAATCTCTGGCACGTCGGCGCGTCCCGATTGCCGGGCGGCCTCCTCGGCGATCGTTTGCCAGCGCCGGCGCTGATGGGGGCCGGGTTTCACCATGCCCCGCTCACCCACCACCGGCACGATGCGGCCCACGCCGAGCTCGGTCGTCTTCTGCACGATGAGGTCCATGCGCTCGCCACGTGGCGGCGAGACAAGCAGCGTGATGGCGCAGGCCGGGGCCGGGATATGCCGTTGCTCGCCGAGGGCGATGTCGACCGACGCCTTGCCCACGGCCTCGATGCGAGCCTCGATCTCCGTCCCCTTGCCGTCGAAGACTTGCAGGGCGGCTCCGGGCGCGAGGCGCAGCACCTTGATAAGATGGCGGTGGGCCGCCACATCCAGCGTGGCGCGCGCGCCTTGCAGCTTCTCGGGAGGGACGAAGATCCTCGGCATGGCCGGTGCTAGCCCGTGGAGGAAGACTTGCGCAGCAGCAGTCCGGCCCACTCACCCTCGTCCTGGCGCCGGACGAGCGTGAGCCCGGTCTGCGCGTAGGTGGCCAGCACGTCGTCCACTTGCTCGAGCAAAATTCCTGAGAGGATGGCATGGCCGTCGGGCGCGAGCTTGGCCGCCATCGCTTCCGCCAGCGCGCAGAGCACGTCGGCCTGGATATTGGCCAACACTAGGTCGAAGGCGCCATCGGCCTCAACGAGCGTGCCGGTCTGGATGGCCACCCTCTGCACGCGATTGCGCGCGAAGTTCTCCTCGCTGCACGCGGTGGCCTCGGGATCGTTGTCGATGGCCAGGCCACTCGCCTCGGGCCACAGGTGCGCGGCGGCGACGGCGAGAATTCCCGAGCCGCAGCCGAGATCCAGGAAACGCGCGATGCTCGGCCCCTTCTCGCGCACGTCCTCCGCCAGTCCGACCACCAGCCGCGTCGAGGGATGGGCGCCCGTGCCGAAGGCTCGCCCGGGATCCAGGTCGATGATGAATTCGCCCGGCGGCGCCTGTCCCGGATCCCAGCTCGGTCGGACGGTGAAGCGGCGGCCGATGCGCGTGGCGCGGAAGAACTGTTTCCACACGTCCCGCCACTCGCTTTCGTCTGTCGCCCGCTCGCGCACGGCCACCGGATCCACGGCGATGCCGGCCGAGCGCGCGGTGTCGAGTGCCTGGTGCGCGGCGGCGAGCAGGAACTCGCGGTCCTCGGGCTGGCACAAGGCGATGACGGCGGTCCGCCCGGCGGCGGTGGCGAGCAAGGTGCCGCTGTCGCGCAGCTCGACACCACCCACCAGCGGGCCCACCTCGGCCGCCAGGATCTCGGCGGCCTCGGCCTGGGTTTCAATCTGAACTTCGAGCCAGGCGGTCAGCGGAGTACGCGCCTCTTGGCCTCGCGCCGACGCCGCTTGCGCGCCTCGCGGATCTTGCGCTTGCGCTTGACGGAGGGCTTCTCGTGGTACCGGCGGCGCTTGATTTCCTGCAGGATGCCCTCCTTCGACATCTTCTGCTTCAGGATCTTCATCGCTTTTTCGATGGAATCCCGAACTTCAACTTCGAGGGGGCGTCCCTGCAGTGTCTCCAAGCAAACCTCCAGGTGGATTGGCGATCAGGCCGTCTTCGGCAGGGGTGAGAATTAAGCATCCTGGATGCTTGCGGTCAAGGACCGTCTCGTGATCCCGGCGCGTTACTCAAAAATACTTATTCGTACGCTGGGATACGCAAAAAGAATTTTACATTTCCCCTTTCCCGTCGTATGCCTGTTCGCACGCGGGTTGTGAGAGAGCTCTGCGAACAGCGATCTGTAGGACAGTTCGGAAGGAGAAGCGCCAATGATGGGGGCAAAGGTTTTCACCGCTACCAAGGCGAAGGACCGCGATGAGCTCGGAGAGGTTCTGACCCGCTGGATTCAAAACAATCCCAATGCACGGATCATCGACAAGGTTGTGACCCAGAGCTCGGATCGCGAGTTCCACTGCCTGAGCATCACGATTTTCTACGAGATGCAGGCGTAGTTAGGGGTTGTTGAGATGGAAACCCTGAAAGGGTTTCCAAACCCGCGGCTCCTCCCCGCCACCTACCACCGCGCTCGCTACCCTCGGCCGCGCACGATGGTTCGCAGCCGGCGAAGTCGGCTGGCTACCCGCGCGATTTGGAGCGCGTAGGCGCGCACGGCCTGGCCATCGTGCCATAATCGCGCCGATGCGTTTTGGTTTTCTTGTCAGAGCCGGCAATCCCGAGGCGCCCCGCCTCGCCGGAGAATTCGCGGGGTTGTTGCGCGCGCGCGGCGAGGAGGTGCTCTTCGTGGCGGACTACGGGCCGGGCGCGCCGCCTGGTCTGCCATCCGTGCCGGGCGCCGACATCGGCGGCCGCATCGACATCATGGTGGCCTTGGGCGGGGACGGCACGTTCCTCTACGGCGCCAACCTGGTCGCTGACCACGACGTGCCCCTGCTCGGGCTGAACCTGGGCAGCCTGGGCTTTCTGACTCCGTACACGCTCGAGGAGGCCGGCGTCGCGCTCACCGACGCGGCCCTGGGCCGCCTGCCGATGGAAGAGCGCATGCGCCTGCTCGTCACCCTGCGCGCGAAGGACCGGCCGCCCGAAAGCCAGGCCGCGCTCAACGAAACCGTGATCAACCAGCGCGAGGTCGGCCGGCTGATGGACTTGCAGGCTTCGACCAACGGCGACCTGATCACGAACTACAAGGCCGACGGGTTGATTCTCAGCACCCCGACGGGTTCGACGGCCTACAACCTCTCGGCGGGCGGGCCGATCTTGAGCCCCGACCTGGATGCCATCGTGCTCACGCCGATCTGTCCGCACACCCTGTCGAATCGCCCGTTGGTGGTGCATGCCGATCTCGGGGTGAATGTGGCCAACGTATCGCCCTACCACGGCGTGGTGAATGTCGACGGGCACTGGAGCCGGGAGATGGCCCCGGGCGACGTGGTCGAGGTGCGCCGGCTGGAACGCCGCCTGCGCGTCTTCCGGCCGGGGCATTCCTTCTTCAAGATCCTGCGCCAGAAACTTTCCTGGGGTGAGCGCAAGGCGTGAAGTAAGTTGCACGCAACTCGGGCAGGGGTCTTGCCGAGACACAAGCCATGCTGACGCTCTTGCGGGTTTCTGGGTTCGCCCTCATCGACGAGGCCGAGCTGGTGCTCGGGCCGGGGTTCACCGTGATCACGGGCGAGACCGGCGCGGGCAAGAGCATTCTCGTCGGGGCGCTGGGGCTTCTGCGCGGTGGCCGGGCCAGCGCGGAGCTGATTCGCGGCGGGGCCGACGAGGCGCGCGTAGAGGGCATCTTCGAAATCGAGCCGGACTCCGAGATACACCGCGCCTTGCTCGCCGACGGCCGCGAACTGGGCGAGGGCCTGGTCGTGCGCCGGGCCATCGCGCGCACGGGGCGCGGCCGCATCCATCTCGGCGGCGGGCTGGCCACGGCGGCCGATCTCGCCGCCTCGGTGGGCCGGCTGTGCGACATCACCTCGCAACACGACCAGCAGCTGCTCATGGATCCGGAAAGCCAGCTCGCCATCCTCGACGCCTTCGCTGGCAACGGGCCCCTGCTCGGCGAAGCCAAGGCCGCGTTTGCGACCCTGGCCGACGTTCGCGCCGCGCTGGCCGCCTTCGACGCCGACGCTCGTGCGCGCGGCGAGCGCGAGGATCTGCTGCGCTTCCAGTTGACCGAGCTGGTCGAGGCGGCACTCAAGCCCGGTGAGGACGACGCCCTGCGCGCCGAACGCGAGCGTTGCAAGGGCGCGGAGAAATTCCTGGCCGCGTGCACGCGCGGCGAAGACGTTCTCTACTCCGGCGAGAACGCGGCCGCCGGGCGCATCGCCAGCGTGGCGCGCGAGATTGCCACCCTGGCCGCGCTTGACCCCGTGCTCCGTCCCGTGGGCGAGATGCTGCAATCGGCGCGCGCCCAGGTCGAAGACGCCGCCGCGTCCCTGTCGCACTACGCGGGCAAGCTGCGTTTCGATCCCGAGCGCCTGGGCGAGATCGAGGAACGGCTCTTCCTGGTCGGGCGGCTTGCGCGCAAGCACGGCGGCTCGGTCGAGGCGGCCATCCGGCGGCACGAGGAAATCGCGCGTGAGCTTGCCGAGCTTGGTTCGTTCGAAGAGGGACTTTCCGCCAGGCGGGCCGCCGTGGCCGAGGCCGAGGCGCGCATGGGCGAGCTGGCCGGACAACTTGGCGAAAAGCGGCGCAAGGCCGCGCGCACGCTCGGCAAGCGCATCGACGAGGGCCTGGGTGACCTGGGACTGCCCGGGGCTCGCCTGCCCATCGCGGTCGAGGAGCGCGAGGCCATGAGCGGCAAGGGCCGCGACCGCGTGCGTTTCCTTTTTGCCCCTAACCCCGGCGAGGAAGCCCGCTCGCTCGACCGTATTGCCTCGGGCGGGGAGCTCTCGCGTGTCATGCTGGCCGTGACCCAGGCCCTCGCGCGCGAAGGGCAGGCCACGACCTATGTGTTCGACGAGGTCGATGCCGGGGTCGGTGGTGGCACCGCCGAGGTCATCGGGCGCAAGCTTGCCGCCATTGCCCGGCACAAGCAGGTTCTGGTCGTCACCCATCTGCCGCAGATCGCGGCCTTCGCGGATCGCCACGTCAAGGTGACCAAGGTGTCCAGCAAGGGCCGCACGACCGTGCGCGTCGCGGGGCTGTCACCCGAAGAGCGGCGGGATGAGATCGCGCGCATGCTCGGTGGCGCGACAAAGACCGCTCAGGCGGTCGCGCACGCCGAGGAAATGCTGCGTCGATCCAAGTGATCGCAGCCATCCCGCCATGTGCGGCTTGATTGTGGAAGTCCGTTTTCAGGTATAGTGGCGGGCACCCCGTCCACCATTCTGTCGGCCTTCCGGTCGTTGGGTGACGTTCGAAATAGATGCTGAAGCTCTCAACCCTTTTCCTGCGAGGCAGCGTCCTCGTTCTTGCTTCGCGGCTCACCGCGGCGGTGGGCCTTTGGTTCCATGGGTTTGGTGACCATCGCGGACCGAGAACGATGCGCTGGCGGCGATGCATTCGGCCGAGCTATCGCTGAGGGAAGAAAAGCGTGCGCTTCGCCGCGCGATGGCGGAACTGCGAGACGCGCTCGCGCCCGAGCGGCGAACCGCATTGTCCGAGCGCGCCGTCGAGGTGTTTCTGGAGCTTCCGGAGGCGCGCTTGGCCCGGACCGTGGCCGGTTTCGTCTCCACGCGTTCGGAGATAGACACCGAGCCACTTCTCGACTTGCTCCGGCGGCGTGGTATTGACGTCGTGCTGCCGCGGGTGAGCACCGGCCTGCTGCCGCCGCGCCTGCGCTTTCATCGGGCGGACAAGCGTTCGGACCTGGTGTTCGGCATCTTCGGCCTGCTCGAACCGCGGCAGGATGCCCCCGAGGTGGCCGCCCACGAAATCGACCTGTTCATGGTGCCTGGCCTGGCCTTCGACCGGCGGGGCACGCGCGTCGGCTACGGCGGCGGCTACTACGACGAGCTGGCGGCCTACGTGCGCGCCCATCCCAACGCCACCAATGCGCGCTTCGTGGGCTTTGGTTTCGAATTTCAACTGGTGGACGCCTGCCCGACGGGCGAATGGGACGTCCCCCTCGACACCGTGGTGACCGACGAGCGCATCGTCCATTGCCAGGAAGCAAGCGACTGAGGGAGAAGCATGACCGTTACCGCAATCATCGGCGCGAT
>PNBO01000229.1 GCA_003136095.1 Myxococcales bacterium | reverse complement strand
CGGGGCAGTTTCACGGGCGCGGTGGCCTCGCGCGCGGGCTGGTTCGAACGCGCGGACGGCGGCACGCTGTTCCTCGACGAAGTGGGGGAACTACCCCTGGCCGCGCAGGTGCGCCTGCTGCGCGTGTTGCAGGAAGGAACCCTGGAGCGGGTCGGCGCCCAGCATGCCATCAAGGTCAACGTGCGCATGGTGGCGGCCACCAATCGCTCCCTCGACGAGATGGTCGCGGCCGGCACCTTTCGCAAGGATCTCTGGTATCGCATCAGCGTCTTCCCTATCCGGTTGCCGCCGCTGCGCGAGCGNNCCCCGCGACATTCCCACCCTGGCGGCGCACTTTGCCTGGCACGCGGGCACGCGCATCGGCGGCCAGCCCCTCACGCCGACGCCGGAGGATCTGGAGCTCCTCTCGAGCTACGAGTGGCCCGGTAACGTTCGCGAGCTGGCGTCCGTCATCGAACGCGCGACCATTCTCGGCAATGGCCGCCATCTCGACGTGCGGGGCGCGCTCGGGTCGCTGAAGATCGGCCGCGGTCCCGCGCCATCGGCGGGGCGCGCGGGGGAGTTCCCCAAGCTCGAAACGGTGATGCAGGGGCATATCGAAGCGGCGCTGCAGCGCACCGCGGGCCGCATCGAGGGCGCGAGCGGGGCGGCAGCGCTCCTCGGCATCAACCCGCATACCTTGCGCGCCCGGATGCGCAAGCTGAAGATCGACTGGAGCACGTTCCGGAGCTGAGCTAGGCTTGATTGTTATTCTGCGTCGGTGACAGAGCCGCAAAAGGGGCAGCTCCCATGAAGTACACCATCGCCCTCCATTCTCTCGTCGCTCTCGGCCTGCTTTCGCTCGCCCTCGCCTGCGAATCTCAGTCAGGCCAGAGCGGTGTAGGCACCGGCGGCGCGTCGGGCTCGGGCGGCGCCACGCACACGGGGGGCACGACTGGAACCGGCGGCACGACGGGAACGGGCGGCAGCAGCGCCGGCGGCCCGACCGGCGGCACGACCGCGAGCGGCGGCAGGCAGGGCTCGGGTGGAGTGACCGCATCCGGAGGAACCACTTCATCCGGCGGCGGCAAGGCAACCGGCGGCACGATTTCGAGCGGTGGAACGACGTCCACGGGGGACACGACATCGAGCGGTGGCAATTCGAGGACCGGCGGTAGTACGGGCTCGGGTGGCATTGGCACCGGGGGCAGCAGCAACACGAGCGGCACCAAGGCCACCGGCGGTACGACGGGCGCCACGGGTGGCACGACGGCGACCGGCGGCAGCACGGCCACCGGAGGTGTCACCGCGACCGGCGGCACCGTCTCTAGCGGCGGCACCAAGACAACGGGGGGCACGACCGGCGCGGGTGGCACCACGGGGGCTGGCGGCTCGACCCATACCGGCAAGTGGCAAATCATGCCCCTCGGCGATTCCATCACCGGCACGACCTGCTACCCGAAGCTTCTCTTCGCGGAGCTCATCAGCAACGGCCACAACAACTTCGCCTTCGTCGGCACCGTGCTCAACAACCAGTCTTGCGGCAGCGCCCCCAACATTCAGACCGAGGGCCACGGCGGCTACCTCGTGACCTACCTGACCACGGACAGCCACTCATCCGAGAACAAGGGCACCCTCACCGAGCTCAAGACCTGGGCCGCCGAGAAACCCGAGGTCGTGCTCATGGAGTACGGCACCAACGACGCCTGGAGCAGCATCGCGACCTCCTCGATCACCAGCGCCTACGGCTTCGTGGTCGACCAGTTCCGCGCCCAGAATTCCAACGTGATCTTCTTCGTCGCCCAGATCACGCCCTTGAATCCGAGCGGCTGCACGAGCTGCGAGGCCAACGTGGAGGCGCTCAACGCGCAGATCCCGACCTGGGCCGGCAGCAAGAGCACGGCGGCCTCGCCGATCTACGTGGTCAACGTCTGGGCCTCGCTGCCCGCCGCCACTTACACGCCCAACTCGACCTATACCAGCGACGGCTGTCATCCCAACCCGGCCGGGTCGCAGCTAGTCGCCGACGCCTGGTACGCCGGCCTGGTCGCGCAGGGGATTCCGTAGCGGGAAGGTCGGCTCTGGTCGGCGGCGGGAACGCGTCAAGGGGCTAGCCTTTGTCCCCGCCCGACCCCTGCCGTATCATGGCGCGGCGAAGGAGCCCGATGCCGATCAAGAAGTCCGAGCTGTATTCATCCCTCTGGTCGTCTTGCGACGAGCTGCGCGGCGGGATGGACGCCAGCCAGTACAAGGACTACGTCCTGGTCTTGCTCTTCATCAAGTACGTCAGCGACAAGTACGCTGGCCAGCCCTACGCGGGAATCAAAGTTCGCAAGGGCGCCAGCTTCAAGGACATGGTGGCGCTGAAGGGCAAGCCCGACATCGGCGACCTCATCAACAAGAAGATCGTCGGGCCACTGGCCGAGGACAACAAGCTGTCCGACATGCCGGACTTCAACGACGCGTCCAAGCTGGGCACCGGCAAGGAGAGCCGCAGCGAACCGCGCTTTACAAGTCCGTGGTGGCCCTGGTGCGCGCCTACGCCAACCTGTCTGACGAGATGGAAGGGGCCGGCTACGGCGCGACCGAGGTGACCCGCATCAAGCGGCAGGTCGACCACTATCTCGACGTACGCGAGATCGTGCGCAAGGCCAGCGGCGAGAGCCTGGACCTCAAAGCCTACGAGGCCGACATGCGACACCTGCTCGATACCTACATCGAGGCGGATGAGCCGCGGAAGATTTCCCCGTTCGATGGGTTGGGGTTGCTCGATTTGATCGTCAAGTCCGGCATCGCCGCCGCCATCAACGCGTTGCCGTCGGGCATGAAGGGAAACCGGAACGCGGTCGCCGAGACGATCGAGAACAACGTCCGCCGCAAGATCATGACCGAGCGGCTGAACGACCCCGCGTTCTACGAGAAGATGTCGGCCCTGCTCGACGAGGTCATCAAGTTCCGCAAGGCGCGGGCAGAGGAGTACGAGCAGTACCTGAAACGGATCGCCGAGCTGGCCAAGCAGGTGAACGCGGGCGTGGCGGACGATACGCCCGAGGCGCTGAAGGCAAGTCCCGGCCTGCGGGCGATCTACAACAACCTCAAGGCGAGACCGCGGGCCGCGGAAGGGCCGGCGCCGGGCGATCCCGCGCTGGACCTGGCGATGCGTATCGACGCGAAGGTGCGGTCAGTGCGGCCCGATGCCTGGCGCGGCGTCCAGGCACGCGAGCAGGTCATCAAGGCTGCCCTCTATGAGCATCTGCACGACGTTGCCGAGGTCGAGCGAATGTTTCTTATCGTGAAGGCGCAAGGTGAATACTGATGCCCGCGGTGCTCGCGATCGGCGGCATCAACGTCGAGGTGGTGAAGAAGGACATCAAGAACCTCCACCCGACGGTTCATCCGCCGCGCGGAGACGTCCGCATCGCGGCCCCACAGCGGATGCAGCTCGACACCATCCGCCTGTATGCAATCTCGAAGCTGCCGTGGCTTCGACGCCAGCTAGAGACGATACGCGCGCAGGAGCGCGAACCTGCACGCGACTACGTCAACCGAGAGAGCCATCTCGTCTGGGGCCAGCGATACCTGTTCAAGGTCGTGGAGCGAGACGGGCCGCCGACGGTCGAGCTCCGGCGGCGCGATCTGGTGCTCCAGGTCCGCCCCGGCACCGACAAGGCCCGCCGCCAGGAGATTCTGGCTGCCTGGTACCGCGACCAGGTGCGCACAGCCGCGCTGCCTCTGCTGGCCAAGTGGACGCGCGTCCTCAAGGTCGAGGCGGGTGCCATCTTCGTGCGGCGAATGAAAACGAAGTGGGGAAGCTGCAACCCGAGGAAAGCGACCATCCGGCTCAACACCGAGCTGGCGAAGAAACCTCCCGCGTGCCTGGAATACGTTCTAGTTCACGAGCTGGCCCACCTCATCGAACCGACCCACAACGACAGATTTCGCGCCATCCTGACCCGCCACCTACCCCACTGGCCGCATCTCCGCGACGAACTGAACCGCGCCCCCCTGGCGCACGTGGATTGGGAGTACTGACGACCCCGGGGCCTCCGAATGAGCATCGGTGGAACCGATCCCGCCAAAGCGCGACCCTCAACAGCGCGTGTGCGGCCGCGTGGTCCCGGTCTTCGCGAAGTCGGTCACGATGCCGTGGGAGAATCGCTCCTCGCCGCTGCCGAGCTTGATGCCCACCGCGAGCGGCTTGCCGAGCATCTCGCCGGAATCGATGCTGCGGTTTCGCGAGAGCAGCCCAAGCTGGAAGACGCAGGCATGCCCAGCGCCTCCGAGCCCGAGAGCGTCTCAAGCAGCAGCACCCCCTTGGGGAAGGGCCCCGTGACCGAGGTATCGCTACCGAGGAGTGCCATGGCTAGAAGGCGACTCTATTCTGGCGGGAGGATGCGTGAAGGGGGCGGCGGTGAGCTGAAGGTCACCGGGTCTTGGTAGACGTATTTCTAGACTGGCCTGTGGAAGTACCTGTCGCCGTGGACGAGCCTGTGCCTGCGGACGTGCCTGTGCCTACTCCTGTTCCCGTGGACGCACCTGTGGAGGTGCCTGTGGAGGTGCCTGTGGCGCGGGACTTGTCCTCGGGGGGGGCGACGACGTGAATCACCTGCAGTACCGGTTCGTGGGTGTGCCCCATGACGAAAGTCAGGGCCGGCTGCTTCCCCACTTTCACCCTATCGAAGATACAGGTCCTGAGTGCCATCTCGGCCAGATCAAGCCGCGTCCAGTTGCCGCCGAAGAGTGTGGGACCTAGGGCGGACATGGGATCTTCGATGGTGCGGACGTAATCGTCGGAAAAGGCGGCCTGCGTGAGCAGGTAGCCGATCGCCGCATTCCGCTCTTTGTTGAAAGTGTCTTCCTGGTGGCCATGCTGTGCGACCAGGCCGGGATCATCTTCGAAACGCTCTTTCAACCGCTCGGTCACCGGCGGGAGGCTTCCCATGTATGTGTCGTGGTTTCCGTACAGGAACACGGTCTTGAGGTCAGGCCTGGTCGCAGGCGTGTACTTGTCGAAGTTCCACAGGTAATTGATCGCCGGAGCCTCCAGCGCCTGGTCCATCCAGTACTTCACAAGACCCCACGCCGCATCGCTCTTGGGGAAACTCTTCGCCCCGTGGATGATGCTGAAGGGACACTTGAGCCCGATCCAAAAATCGAAAAGATCGCCAAGTTGCATCAGCCGCACCGGCAGCTTGCCCCCCTCTTTCGCCTGGTAGTCCTTGAGCAGCTTGAGCCAGAGTAGCAGATTGGCTCCTGCTTCCTCGAAGATGTCCGCGCCCTTTTTCGTCCGGGTGCCGTGGTATCGCTCGAACCAATCCCGGACGCTGTCGGCATCGCCACCATCCCGGTCTGGCCATTCGCGCAGGCGCGTCTGGGCGGCAATCTCAATCATGACCATCGAGGTGACACCACCCACGGCAATCAACGGCACCGCGACCAATGGGACCTCCATCCCGGCCAGTACCTCCCCTGCATAGATCGCGATGGGATTGGCCTTGACGATCACCTTCCCGCTCTCGCCCACGACGCGCGCATGGACGGGCAAGACATTGCGAGCAAGAAAGCCCCGATCGTAGCGCCCGCGCCATTCGTAGAAGGGCCCCCGCTTGAGGACCCCCGATGCAAGAGCAGCACTGGCGTAGCCCCCAGGTATCGACTGGACCGCCATCGCCGTGTCAGCCAGCGACTTCTGCTGGGCCTCGTCCGAGTACGTGCGCTTTGGATCGGTCATGACCGGGGCGTGTAGGTCCCCGAGGATCACGTAGATTCTGTCGTCCTTGGGGATCTCGTTGTTCAACTTGCGGCCAAGCACCGCCTTGGTGACCTGCACCCAGCCGAGCTCTGGATTGGAGGAGAGGACTTTGAGAAGGGGGAGGATCTTCTTGAATTCCGTGGACGACTGGATTGATTTCCCGACGGCATCAAGCACCGCTTCGTCTTTTTCATCCTGCGGGGGATCTCTGGTATAGGTGCATAGTGCGGCGAGGCGACCGTAGACGATCCCGAAGTCCCGCCGCCTGCCCCAATGAGACTGCGTATCGTGCTTCGTCGGTGCGCTGCCGCTCCAGCGGCCCACGTCCATGTAGATGAGGGTGGCCACTTCCTTCAGAGAGTGCGTCGAGGTACCATGAGGATCCGCGCTGTCCGCCGGCGGCTCTCGCAGAGTCTTGGCAACCTCTGGCGGAACTTCGTACACGAGCGAGTCCGGCAGCGGGTAATTGTCTTTGTCTTTCTCCTCCGCTTTTTGGTGCGCACCAGTGGCTTTCGCGCTTCCATTGGAAAACTTGCCTGGCGAGTCGCTCACGGTTGGACCTCCATGAAACAGTTGAAGCTGGGCCGGGGAGGGGCGCACGCACTGGTTATCCATGCGCCCCAAGCCACATAGAGGGTATAGCGGCGCGAACGGCCTCCAGTTGCTCGACCGGCATCGATCCCGTCGGTTCTTCGAACCGTCAATTGGTACCGTCCATCTCGCTCAGTCTGGTAGCGGTCGTCCTTGAGCTGTTCCACCCGGACCTCCGGGACATCGTGTTCTTCCAATGTGAGTTTCTCAGTCATCGGGACGTAGTCACCTTCATCCTCGTCGCGCAACCGCACGCCAACTGATCGCTGCGCCGGCAGGTCGATCAGGAACCGTCCGATGACTCCGGAAGAATCCTGGGGCTCCGTGCTGCCGAGAACGCACTCACCGGGCTGTATGACACGCCACCCAGGCGGTCCGGGTCGGGGCGGTGGTACTCGCTCCACCAAACGAAGGTTGTCGCCGACGGTGTAATTGTAAGAAGAATCCAAGCCACCGGTTCCTGCTGCGGATCCGCGCCACAGGTCCACGGTTACTCTGCCAACGAAGACCTTGGAGCCAACCGTCAGGGTCAGCCAAACCGGAGCAGTCGAGCCGTTCAGGGGACCGATCCCACGAATCAGTACCGCATCGTGATCGAACCACATTTTGCTGCAGGTACCGTGCCCCTGGAGGCGCGTTCGCGACGGACTGAGAAGCTCCCGATAGATTGGGTGGATGTGCTCAAAGGCGTCTTGCGGCTCTCCCGCCGGATTCGGCGCCCCACGATCCCGTTCCAACGTGAGTACCGTCCCCAAGATCTGAATCAGCACCCACGCCCAACCCAGGGCCCCCACGACCAGCGCGACGTACTCGAAGGGCCGCAGGGGCGATACGTTGGTCTTCATGGATGGCCACCGCCGCGAGCACCTGCGCCGTAGCAGTCATTCTCGTCGAAGCCGGGGATGGGACAGCGGGGGCCGACCCCGCGGCCCCAGTGAACCTGCAGACTGTACTCGCCAGGCAGGTCGACAGTGCCGACCGCAGGCAAAAGAGTGACCTCCAGGTCGTATTCGCCCTGGCCGAGCGAGCGAAAGATAGTGCTCTCCTTTTCGACGTGTGGCGCATCCTGTCCCCGCAGCGACAGCCGATACGACAGGAACGCCGTGGCCGGAATCACGAACGCCCGGACCGTGATCTCCCGCTCGGCAGGCAGGGTCACCTTGTACCGACCGACCACCCCCGGCTTGGCTGCAAAGGTCCCGAGCGCACACTCGCCGGCTAGCAGCGGGACCGTGCCGGCGGGCGGGGACGCCACAGGGATCTCCTGCCGCTCGACCATGCGTACCCGCTCCACAACGGTGCAGTCCCTTTTGTAGTAGGAGCCATTCTCCCTACAGTCGCCCGCCCACAGGTCCGCGACATAGCGCCCCAGGAATGCCCGACCAGCGATTGTCACTGCTCGCCACGCGGTCTCCGGAGTCGCTCGCGAGGCCCGCTGAGCGTAGACGTATGTCTTATCCCGGTCGGTCCAGGTCAGCTCGCACGAGGCCGCGGGCTCGGATCCCGGCCTACCGACAAGCTCGGCAACGCGTCCCGGTTGATCGAGGGCGGCCGCGAGGGCCGAGGCTGCGTCGTTGGCCAGCCCGTACGAGGGTCCCGTGGTGCGATGGTTGTGTTCCTCGATCCACCAGCGAAGATGCGGCGCCGCGACCAGTGCCGTAAGCCATCCCCCAGCGACCCAAACGACCAGGAAGAGGCCCCGTCGCCTGCTCATTCCGCCGGCTCCTCGGAGCCAGGGGAACCATCGCTCTCGCCTCCGTCGTCGCCCTCCGAATCCTCACCCCCGCCCTCCGCCTTGGCCGTCTCCGGGTCACAGTCGTGCAGCACGCGCAGGCGGGCACAAGTGTCGGCGTCGAGCTCACCAGTTACTTCCAGTCCCTCGTTGTCGGCCTGGAAGTAGCGAATGCCGTCCCGCAGTTCATCGGTCATTTCGTCGGTCGGCTCGCCTGCGAAATAGTCCAGGTTCGCGAGTCGCGTCGACGCACCTCGAGGAGTCTGAGGCGATATGATGGAGGTGATCTCGATGTCCCAGCGAGCCTTGTCATCTGGTTCTTCGTCGTCTGGCCAGACCTCGACGTAACCTTTCGCGCCCGCGGGGGGCGAGTCGAGGACGACGAAGCCATTCTCGTCGGTTTCGCCTCGAATCTCGGGATAGCCTTCCAGACAGAAGGCAAACGGCCGGCTGGCGTAGGGCACGAGGTCGAAGTTGCACAGGCGTATGCGGAACCCCTCGCCCTCGGTATCGATGGCATAGAAACGGGACACCCGCTGACGCCACTCGGGATACAGCTCGTCGTCCTTCTTCGCCTTTGCCGCTTTCTTCGACGACTCGCCCTCGGCCACGTCCGGAACTGGCGGCAGAATCCCAAACGGCTTGGAGAAGAAGAACACCTCGACCCGCCGGTCGAATTTCACGTCCTCGCCGTCCTCGGCCTCTTGGTCGACCTTCCCTTCCTCGCTTTCCAGTGGGAAGTATTCGCCGCAGCCGTAGGTGACGATGCGAACGTCGTCTTCCAGCGACGTGCCGTCCAGGTTCATGTAGTCGAGGATGAGCTGACGCCGCGTTTTCGGACCCAGGATGCCGTCGACTTTCAGCTCTTCCCACCCGTCGGGCCGGCTGCGCTCCTGGTCTTCCTGGCGAGCATCCGCTGCCTCGCCATTGTGCCATTCCTGATAGGCCGCGAGGTGACTGCCTTCGCCGAATTCATCGTCGGGCACCAGGGCGTCGATCATCAAGAGATCTTCGTGCTCGCCCCAGCGCTTGCTTTCCCGGACGCCCTCTTCGTACCAGGCCAGCCAAGCGTCGGCGTCGTCGCGCAAGTACGCCTTCATTGCGTCGGCGCGGTCGGCCGACAGGTCCAGGTTGTAGGTCTCGGAGCCAGCCGTGTCGGTGTGCCCCACGATGAGCACCTCTGAATCTGGATGAAGCTCGTAGGTTTCCACAAGGCGTTTCAGGCTCGCGACCGCCGTGGGCAACAAAAAGCACTTGTTGGTATCGAAGTACATGCCGTGCAGGCGCGCGAGCGCCACCGGCGGTCGCAGCATGAAGGTGTGTTTCTTCTCGGCTTCGAGCTGGAGCTCGGGCAGCTTGCCCTCCTTGAA
>PNBO01000269.1 GCA_003136095.1 Myxococcales bacterium | reverse complement strand
ACTCACGCGAGTGTGAACGGGACCCTGAGAGGGCACCCCTTTCAAGGTGTTCGCGCTGCCAATCCCGAACCCCTTTTCCCGACGGTTCGTCATCGCCCCGATGTTTCGGAGGTCGGATCGGAAGGATGAACAGGGAGGAACAGAGGACCAGAGGGAGCAAGGGTTGGGTCCACGAGGCGGCGGAGCCCGGACCCGGGTGACGGGGGACCTCGATGCCAGCCGCGATGATCGGTCCCAGCCCATTCTGCCTCGGTTTCTCTGGTCCTCCCTGTTCCATCTCCGGATCTTCGGCGAACAAGCCCGCGCCGGCAGGACCCGCCACGCCGAAGCCGGCGGGTCGCCGAGTCAAAGACCTTGAAAGGGCTGCCCTGAGAGGGTCCCGTAAATCCCCCTGCGAAGAGTGACGCCGGGCAGAGCCCGTCGTCACTCACGCGATTGTAACCGGGACCCTGGAAGGGTCCCGTAGGCCCCCCGCGAAGAGTGACGCCGGGCAGAGCCCGTCGTCACTCACGCGAGTGGCGGCGCGTGGCCAGCACAACTTGCGGCGCGTGGCCAGCACAACTTGCCCAGGACGCGTGCTAAATCCGTTGCGGAGCAGCGACGGACTGACCTAGAGTCGGCCTGGCCCGGCTAGCAGTCGGTCGCTGCCCAATGCCCAATCTTCCCCTCGGCGAGCGAGTCGTTCGAACCACGTGGCGCCTGGCGCCCAAGCAGCTCATTTCCCGAGTCATCGGCTGGGGCGCCCGCCGCAAACTGCCACGTCCGCTCCAGACCTCGGTCCTGCGCGCGTACGCGAAGGCCTATCGGCTGGAGCCGGGCGAGGCCGAGCATCCCCTCGACCGGTACACAAGCTTGCAGGACTTCTTCACGCGCCGTCTCGGCCCCGGGTTGCGTCCCTTGCCCGCCGACGAGAGCCTGGTGGTCGCGCCCTCGGACGGAACCATTTGTGATGCCGGCCTCGCCACCGCCGGCAGGCTGCTCGAAGCCAAGGGCTCGCTCTTCACGCTTCGCGATCTCCTGGCGGACGACACGCTGGCGGCGAGCCTGGCCGGCGGGCCCTATGTCGTCATCTACCTGTCGCCGCGCGACTATCACCGCGTGCACTTCCCCACGAGCGGCAAGGTCCTTTCCTGGAGCCACATTCCCGGCAAGCTCTTTCCCGTCGGCGACCGGAGCGTCAGGCGCGAACCCGGCCTGTTCGCGCGCAACGAACGTTTCGTGACGGTCATCGAGGGTCCGGCCGGCCGCTGCGCGGTCGTCATGGTGGCGGCCGTGGGGGTCGGCCACATCACCGCCAGCTACGACCCCGAGGTGGCCACGCACGCAGGCGGCTTCGCCACAGGCACCGTGCGTCGTAAGCGCTTCGACTCGCCACCCGCCGTCGTACGCGGTCAAGAACTAGGGATCTTCAACCTCGGCTCCACAACCGTTACAATCTACGAGCCTGGCCGTATCGAGTTGCGCGAGTTGGTTTCCAATGCCCCAATCAAGATGGGAGTTCCCGTTGGCCGTATCCTTCCTGGATAGACCCGCGGCCGACTGTTGTGTTCATGAACGATAAGGCCAACACGCCCCAGGTTCCTGCTACGGCCCCCGTAGCGGATCGGCCAACGGTGCCCGAGACTAGCTCCCAGCCGGGAGCCGAAGTCGCGCCCGAGCACGATAGGACGCTGAAGTGGATTGTGCCTGGACCGGCCGAGGCAATCCGGACCCCGCCACCCAAGATTGAGTTCAAGCGCGAACGGCCCGCCCCCACGCTACCCCCGCCGCCCAAGAAGACCACGCCGCCTTCTCTCGGCCCCGCGGCCAACAGGACAGCAGCCTCCCCGCCGAAGAAGGCGGCGCCGGCGGGCCCGCTGACCCCACCGCCCGAGCTAATGAAGGGCCCACCCACCCCACCGCCCAAGCCGACCCAAGGCCCGGCGACCCCGCCCNNCCCCCCGAGCTGACGAAGGGTCCACCGACCCCGCCGCCCAAGGTTTCGCAGAAAGCCGAGCCAGCACCGCGGGCTCTCCCCGTGACCGAAGGCCCACGTAGCTCCGCCCCGACTGCCAAGCCTTCGGTTGGCGCCAGCGAGCCCAAGGGCGCCACGCCCACCGAATTCGTCATCCCCGATTCGATCCCGGAACCCGACCGCGCGCCTCCCCTGACCGAAGGGCTGGGCGCGGCGCCGGTCGCCATCTTGCCCGGCCCGCCCAGCAGCGACTCCGAGCTGTCCGGCGATGCCGTGGAGTTGATCCCCGGCACGGGCGACGAGGGCGGTTCGCTACCGGCCCAACCGTCCGCGGTGGATCAGGACCAGACTCCCCGCGATGGAGTCGAGATCGGTGCGACTCCCGCCGCGCCGGAGCCGCCGGCAGCTGCGGAGCCTCGCGAAGTCGATCCCGACGCCGTCGAAATGATGGAGTCCGCCGAGCACCAGACGGCCCCCGCGCCCGCTCCCGCTCCCGCGACGCCCGCCGGAAAACCCCGCACCCTCACGCCTCCGCCCATTCGGCCGGAGGGCCCAGCCGTGACGCCTCCCCCGGTGCCGCCCGAAGTCGCCGCCGCTCACGCGACGTCGCCCCCGCTTGCCCCGGCGATCGCGGCCGCGCTCTTCGAGGAATTCCAGACCCCTGCCGCCGGGGGAGAGCAGATCCCCGAAGCGCTCGCGCGGCGTTCCCTCCAGAAACGCTCGAAGCCTTGGTACGAGGAGGTCTTCGACGAGGACTACCTGCGAACCCTGCCCTTCACGACCCCGGCGCAGACCAAGCGCGAGGTGGATTTCATCCGCGATGCGCTCGCGCCACCCAAGGGCGGCGAGGTCCTCGATGTCGCCTGCGGCTACGGCCGCCACGCGCTGGAACTGGCGCAACAGGGGTTGCGCCTGACGGGGCTCGACCTCTCGCTGCCGCTGCTCATTCGGGCGGCGGACGATGCCCAGCGACGCGGGCTCGCAGTCAACTTCGTCCATGCCGACATGCGGGAGATGAGCTTCAACGGACAGTTCGACGCCGCCTACTGCGTGCTATCCTCATTCGGGTACTTCGACGAGGAAACGAACCTGCGCGTCGCCACCGCCATCTGCCGCGCGCTCAAACCGGGTGGGCGGTTCCTGCTCGACATCCTCAACCGTGACTACATCGTCGGGGATCTGCCGAGCCGGGTGTGGTGGGAGGGCGATGGCTGCGTGGTCCTCGAAGAGGTCGATTTCAACTACCACACCAGCCGCGTGCTGGTCCGCCGGTCGGTCGTGTTCGGCAACGGCCGCCAGAGCGAGCAGGAGATCTCCCTGCGCGCCTACAGCCTGCACGAGGTGGGCAAGCTGCTGCGCCAGGCGGGGCTCCGGGTTCTGCAGGTTTCGGGAGGCCTGGCCACGAAGTCCAGATTCTTCGGTGCGGCCTCGCGGAACATCATCGCCGTGTGCGAGCGGCCAGTGGGCTAGGCCGAGCCCTTTGCACTCGCATCGCGCCACACGACGTGATCTAGATCACAGCTCGTCGCGTCCTTTGCAAACGATACGAACCCGCCGATGGTACCAACCGAACAGGGTATGAACCGTTAATCGTAGCAACGAAACGCGAAGGATTCGAGCGGATGCGGAGGAGATTGCGCACCTCATACAACCGATCGCGCAAACCAAGCATCAAAGTGTAGAACGAGAACGAAGGAAGACCAGGAATATTCGTTTCTCCCAGTCGGTATGTTAGGAAGGCTGGTTTTAGAATAGAGCGGCAACGCGGAAATGGTACGCCTGATGCATCGAACAGCAGCAAAGATGAAGACCAGGAAACACCGTTCGCCCAGGGGTGGACACCGGCGGAAGCCGGAGCGGCGCGTCGCTCCGTCCGTGCCTGCTGTTCGGCCTGCCAACGACACGGTAGCTGACCTCGATTTTGCCGCTGATCCCGGCGTTGAGCCCGATTTCGCACCCTCCGCGGTTGCGGAGATCGACGCGGTTGTCGAATCCTTGGCCGCGGTGGAACCCGAAGCTGAGGAGGTTACGCTGACGGAGGCCCTGGCCACCACCACCGCCCTCGAGGACGCCGAACCGGCGGAAGAACTGCCGGACGCTCCCGACGAGAGTGACGACAGTGATACGGAGGCGGCCGCGGAACCGGAAGGCGAAGACGAGCCGCCCGCGGCCATCCTCGCGAGCTCGAGGTCGGACGAACCGCAGAGCTTCCTCGCCATGTATTTCCGCGACATGGCCGAGCTTTCCGTGCTCAAGCCCGAACAGGAGTTCGAGACCGCCCGGCACATTGAGGAGTTGGAGCTCGGGCTCTGGCAAGCGTTGCTCGGCCATGCGCCTTGGGCGGCGCACTTGATCCTCATGGTCGAGGCCGCGATGGGCAGCACGCTGCCGGATTTCAGGAGCTACCGCACACTCGCCGAGCGAACCACGCGCCGGTGCACCAGCGCGGACAAGAGGAAACTGGCGAAGCTCATCGTCAGCCTGTCGGGCCAGATCAAGGAGCTCGACATCGACCGCGTTTTCGTCGACGCGGCCCTGACCGAGTTGCAGCGTCTGAGCGCCGCCGCCCGCATGAAGCGGCCGATCGAGGGGCTGCGGTTCGGCACCGCCACCAAGTCGTTCCAGGAATTCGCCGTTACCATCACCAAGAAGTCGAGCATCGTCAAGCGCGCGAAGAACGAGTTCGTGAAGGCGAATCTGCGTCTGGTGGTTTCCATCGCCCGCAGGTTCAACCACGGCCGCCTGCCGCTTCCCGACCTGATCCAGGAGGGCAACATCGGCCTGATGAAGGCCGTGGAGCGCTACGACTATCGCCGAGGCTTCCGCTTTTCGACCTACGCGAGCTGGTGGATCCGCCATGCCATCAGCCGGGCCTTGGCCGACAAGGGCCGCGCCGTGCGCCTGCCGGTGCACATGATCGACGCCTATCATCGTATCGCCAAGTCCGAACGCGAATTGCAGTCGAAACTGGAACGCCCGGCGACCACCGAGGAGATCGCCTCGGTGACCGGCATCGAGGCCGAGAAGCTGGAGAAGATGCGCACCTTCCTGGCCGACAATCCGGTGTCGCTCGACCGCTCGATCTCCGAGGACGACGGCCGCCGGCTCATCGACGTGCTCGTCGATCCCAACGAGGGGCCGAGCCCGCCCGAACAGATGATGAGCAGCGAGACGCAGCAGGAAATGATCAAGCTGCTGGGTGTGCTCAAGCCCATCGAGGCGGACATCCTGCGCAAGCGGTTCGGTCTCATCAACGATCACGAGCGCACGCTCAAGGAGATCGGGGACGAATACCGGCTGTCGCGCGAGCGCGTCCGCCAGTTGCAGGAACAGGCGCTGGGCAAGATGCGCAAGGCAATGGCCAAGCGCGAGATACTGTAGTCAATTGCCCAGTATCGTTCCGGCTGGGATGGGGTGGCCGGCGAGCAAGGCCTGGGCCGGCATGCGCTTGCGGCCAGGCAATTGGATTTCTGAGAACGCTATGACACCCGTGCCACAAGCGATGGCGAGTCCCTGCGGCCGGAGGCCCAAGACCTCGCCCGGCTGCCCTTGGCCCGGTAAAAGGGTCGGAAGGAACACCTTGGCCGGCTCACCATCCAGCCGCACGGTAGCCCCTGGCCAGGGATCCACACCCCGGGCTCGTGCCGACACGACGGCAGCTGGCTGCCGGAAGTCGAGCCGGCCATCCGGCTTGGTCAGCGGGGGAGCAAGCGTGGCGACGGTATGATCCTGTTGTCGAGGTTCCACCGTTCCGTTCGCAATGCGCGGCAGCGTCTCGACCAGCAGACGGGCACCGACCGGCGCCAGCCGCGCCGCCAAAGAACCTGCCGTGTCGTCAGCACGGATGGGTTCGCGCAGGAGCGCGGCCACCGGCCCAGTGTCGAGGCCCGCTTCCATGCGCATGATGGACACGCCCGTTTCCGTTTCGCCACGGATGACCGCCCATTGAATGGGCGCGGCGCCCCTATAGTTCGGCAAGATCGACGCATGCACGTTCCAGGGGCCCAGCCGTGGCACCACGAGAAGGTCGGGCGGAAGAATGCGTCCGTAGGCGACGACCACGAAGACATCGGGCCGGCGAGCCGCGAGCTCGGCCGCGAGCACGCCGTCGCGCAGTTTGAGCGGCTGCAAGATCGACAGCCCCAATTCGCCGGCCAGCACCTTGACCGCCGGCGACTGCAGCTTGGCCCCGCGCCCGGCGGGTCGGTCCGGCTGCGTGACGACGCCAACCACTTCGTGTACCTGCGCGACCATGGCCAGCGATGGCACCGCGAACTCGGGCGAGCCGAAGAAGACGATACGCAAGGCCGTCACTCGGAAGGAGGCGAGGTGGGCGACGGCGTCGCGGCGCCGTTGCTTTCCGGCTGGCTCTCGACGTCCGGGCCGTGTGCCAGGTTGAACTCGTAGGCGGAACGCAGGACCGGGGTGCAGAGAATCCGCAAGCCCTCGTCCAGCACCTCGCGGATGGTTTCGACCAGATCCTTGAGCTCGTGCCAGAGCTCCGGCCCGAGGTTCTCGGGGGCGATCTCCTTGCACAGGCGGGCGTGCGCCCGGCGCACATCGTTCGCATCCGCGAAGCGATCGACGCCGAGAACCTGGAAATAGTCGCTCTCGCAGGCGAGCGCGTACCGAGCCCGGACCCGTTCCCGATCGATCTCGAGATCGCGCACCGCGGACCGCGCCCCGCCGCGTCCGGCCCCATCGGCCTCGACCGGCCGCAGGGCGCCGAAGCAGTACAAGGTGAGCGCGATTCTCAGGACCGCGTCCTCGGGTAGCCCGCTGGCGCGTGCCACCTCATCGAGCGAGTGCACACCGTCGAAGAGCATGGGCACGCGCATCTCGGACCGCTCGGTCATCACCTGGGCCGTGATGTCGGCGGCGCTGGTCGAGTTGTCGAGGAGGAAGACGTTGCGGCCGGTACCCAGGCGCAAAGCGATTCGCTCCGTCGGATAGCCCCGCTCGAGGCCCTCGCGCACGAGCAAGGCCGGGTGGCGCAACAGCCGGGTGCGGTCGGGGCCGGCCGTGACCCCGGGGTCGACCTGCCAACTGCCAGCCGACCACGAGAAGAGCGTGAGGATGATGCTTTCGTAGTGCCGCCGGACCGCGGGCAAGAGCTCATCGCTGCGCAGGAAGCCCAGGTCGACCAAGACCGCTCCGACCTTGCGGCCAGTCGCGTCGACAACGCGCACGGCTTCCTCGTACTGGCGAGCGTCGAGCGTGCCTTCGCGGACCAGCATGGCGAGCATGCGGTCGGAGGTATCGTCGGAAGACGCCATGACGGGCAGCCCGGCCTCGAAATAGACGGCCTTCTCCACCGTCTCGTTGCGGATGCGCAACCGGCCCGTCATGCCCTCGGCGAACGCACGCCCGAGCAGGAGCGGCAGATCTCGTTCCGCGAGGTCGCCCCCCGCGACCGGGCCGCTGCCGACCAAGTTCGAGAGCGCGCTCGACATCTCCGCGTCGAGGACGCTGTCGATGCTATCGGCCAGCCGCCCCAGCAATCGGGTCGAATCTTCGTTGCTCGGCTTCATTAGAGAACGCTCTGCGGATCTACGTCTACCTCAAGACGCACGCTGCGGGGAAGCGGCATACGCTGCGCCGCACGGCTCACGGTGAGGAGTTTCCCCCGATCCGCTCCCGACAGCCAGACCTGAAATCGCGCTCGCCCGCGCAGGCGAGGGATGGGGGCCTCGGACGGGCCGAGCACGCGGGTGGAGGTATCGGCCACGGCTCGCGCGCACCTGGCCACATCGCCCGCCGCGTCGCCGACCTCGCGCGCGTCCCTCCCCTCCAGACGAAGCACAACCATGCGCGAATACGGCGGATACTGCGCAGCTTCCCGCTGCGCCAGCTCGTCGCGGGCGAACCCCTCGTAGTCGTGCCGTACCAGGAATTGAATCGCCGGGTGCTCGGGGCTGTAGGTCTGGACCAGGATGCGGCCGGGGCGCTCCCCTCGACCCGCCCTTCCGGCCACCTGCTCCATGACCTGGAAGGAGCGCTCGGCCGCGCGAAAATCAGGTAGGTGGATGCCCTGGTCGGGCTGCAGGATTCCCACCAGCGTCACGTTGCCAAAATCGTGCCCCTTGGTCACCATCTGGGTGCCGATGAGGATGTCGAGATCGCCGCGCTGGACCCGGGCCAGTACTTCCTCGACCCGCCCTCGCCCGCCGTCCGCCGTGTCGCGATCCAGACGGGCCACGCGCGCCCCCGGAAAACGCTCGCGCACCTGGGCCTCGACGCGCTCGGTGCCGCTGCCCATGCCTTCCAAGCTAGGGCTTTTGCACTGGGGGCAGAGCTGTCGAATGGGTTCCGCGCGGCCACAGTAGTGGCAAAGCAGGTGCCCACGCGCTCGATGGAGAGTGAGCGACACCGCGCAGGCGTTGCAGCGCAGAACGAACCCGCACGCGCAGCAATGAACCATGGTGGAAAATCCACGCCGGTTGAGGAAGAGTATGCTCTGCTCTCCCGCGGCGAGGGTCTGGTCCACCGCCAGCGCCAGCGGTGGCGAAAGCAGCCCGCCGGGGCCGGCCGGATGACGGCGCAGATCGATGATCTCCACCGCCGGCAATGGCCGCCCGGCCGCCGCTGGGTTCGCGCGCACGGGCAGCAGCAATCGCCCGAAGCGGCCGAGGACGACATTGTGGTAGCTTTCGAGGCACGGCGTCGCCGAGCCAAGCACGGCGAGCGCAGAGGCCTGGCTGGCGCGCATGATAGCGAGGTCGCGGGCGTGGTAGCGAAACCCGTCCTCTTGCTTGAACGAGCCGTCGTGCTCCTCATCCACGACCACGACCGCCAGATCGCGAACCGGGGCGAACACCGCGGAACGCGCCCCCAGCGCGATGCCCACCTCGCCCCGCCGCAGCCTGCGCCAGGCGGCGGCACGCTCGCCGGGCGGCACGGCGCTGTGCAAGACGGCGACGTCGTCACCGAAGCGCGCGCGAAAACGCGCCGCGAGCTGTGGCGTCAGCGCGATCTCGGGAACCAGGACCAGGGCTCCGCGCCCGCGCTGCCGCGCCTCGGCGATGATGCGCAAATAGATTTCGGTCTTCCCCGAACCCGTGATCCCCTGGAGCAAGAAGGTGGCGTACCCTCGGTCGAGAGCGCCGAGCAGCGCGCTGAACGCCGCCTCCTGATGCGCGTTGAGCGTGGGCGGCACCTCGCTCGGCGGGGGCGCGCCCTCGCTGTCTGCCGTGCCAAGGTCTCGCCGCCTGCGCCCGGCTCCCCGCAGGGTGTCCGCGACCTCGACAAAGCCGCGCTCGATGAGAAACGTCACGCGGTCCATTCCTGCCGAGGACGAACGCGCCACGTGCGCCTGGCTGAGCGTACGGGCCTGCTTGATGCGGGCGAGTAGCGCGCGATCCGCCGTATCGAGCGCCATCGCCGCCAGCCCGGCGTTGGCGCTCCCGTCGGCAGCGGCCTGCCCCGCGGCGGTCAACCGCAAACGCCGGGAAGACGAGGCGCGCTCGCCGCTCGGCAGCGCCGCGCACAGCACCTCGCCGAGGGGCGCGAGATAGTAGCTCGCGGCCCATCGGCAGAGGTCGAGAACCGCCTGGTCGAGCACGGGGCTGTCGCCCACCACCGCCAAGATCGGGCGAATCTTCTCGGGCGCGTCGGGCGGTATCGCTTCGGGATGGCCGACCACGAATCCCGTGACCTTGCGGCCGCGAAAGGGCACGACGACCTGTGAGCCCAGCGGCAAGCGCCCTTCCCTGGGCAAGTCGCGGTAGGTGAAGACATCCGCCACCGGCAACGCGACCGCCACCTCGAGTAGCGCTCCCGGCTCGGATTCGCGCCCCGATCGATCCCGGGGAGCCTTCATCTGCCGCGCTCACTCGGGATCGGAAGGGAAGGCCCGCCCGCCGGATGGCGCCGGCCCCGCGCCCTCACCAACAACCTGGCCACGGATAGGTGGAGCGCCTCCGGAATCTCCCCACCCGCCTCCACCCAGACGAGAGCGCGTACGAGCGCGGGCTCGACGAAGCTCGGCACGCCCGCCGCGCGCGCGCCGGCTTCGATCTGCCAAGCCCGCAGCCGTTCGCCTCGCACCCGCAAGACCGGAGCGCGGTTGGCCGCGTCCGAGCAGGAAATTGCCACCGCCGCGACCCCGGGATCGACGAGAACCAAGTCGGCCCCGGCCACATCCGCCAGCGCTCCCTCCATCTGTGATTCGCGCTGGATGCGCCGCCGCTCGGCCAGGTGCTCGGGATCGCCTTCGCTCTCCTTGTGCTCGCGCCTGGCTTCGTCGCGGGTCATGCGCAATCTGCTCTGGTGACGGACTCGCTGCCAAAGATAGTCCGCCAAGCCCAGCGCCACCATGGCGATCGCGAGGTGGATGCCAAGCCGCCGGGTGCAGGTGCCCGCGGTGTCCAGAACTTGCGACGCTCCCGCTCCGGACAGCGCGACCAGGCGGGCAATGCACGGCCGCAGGCTCCCGAGAGCGACCGCACCAAGCACGGCGATCTTGCCCAGGTCCATCGCGGCGTCGATCCCCGATTCGCGGCCGAAGAGTCGGCCCAGCGACGGAACGAAGCGCCGGGCGTGGGCCCGCAGACTTTCCGCCGCGAAGTTGCCCCGCGTCTGCACGAGCCCCGCGAGGACAGAGCTTGCCAGAACCACGCCCAAGGGCATCGCAAGGGCCGTGCCGGCCGCGGCCAGACCCGCGTGGATGGCGGGCGAGACGGAATTCGCGCTGGTCGCGCCCGCCAGCGCCAGGTGCAGGTAGGCGAGCAAGCCACCCACCCATGCCTTGCCGCCCGCGACCAGCGCCGCGCAGGCGCCGGCGAACGCGAAGCCGGCGATCAGGTCGCGGCTGATGGCGGCGTCCCCAGCCCGCCGGGCTCGCTCGCGCCGCCACTCGGTGGGCGGGAGGGTTCTTTCCTCGGAAGACGCCTCGGCCATGACTACCTTGCCCTCTCACTGCCCGAAACGGGATGCCGCCTGGAGAAGCTCGAGGAATCCACGGAAGCCGCCTTGCATCGCCAGATCCATTCCACCCAGCCCGAGAAGAATCGCGCCGACGCCGAGCAACGCCTTGAGCGGCATCCCAACAAAATAGAGCGGCACGCGCGGCACGGCGCGCCCCACCACGCCCAGCACGATGTCGGCGAGCAAGAGGGCGACCATGGCCGGCGCGGCCAACCCGATGGCGGCCTCGATGAGCCTGCCCGACGCCACGATGGCCAGCAACGCCGCCGCATGGGAGCCTTCCCCGAGTCGGAGGGGCGAGCCGAGCGGGATGGCCTCGTAGCTGCGCCCGAGCGCGGCCACGACCTGACCGATGCCGCCCATTTCGAGAAACACCACGCTGGCGAGCAAAAGCAGCAAGGCGCCAAGGGGGCTCGTTCGGCGTTCGCCCGCCGGAACCAGCGTGGACGCCAGGTTCGCCCCGCGCAAGACGTCGGTGAGCTCACCCGCGGCTTCCGCCGCGCGAAACATGCAAGCACACACGAACCCCATGACCACCCCAACGAGAACCTCGCGCACCGCGAGCAACACCCAGAGAGCGGCAGCGGACGGTGGCGCGTCCATCGCCAGTGCCGGAGTGCAGAGCACGGCGAGTCCGAGCCCGAGCGCGACGCGAAGCTGGGATGGCAGGGCCGGGCCGCCGAAGACGGGCACGGACCATGCCAGCGGAAGCGTGCGCGCGGCGCCCAAACCGAGGAGCCCGAGGGAGTGCTCTAGGTTCGAGGTGGGCAGCACGCTAACGAACCCAAGCAATGGCGGCAAGCAAGGTTTGCGAGAAGCGCACCACCTGGGCGCCGAGAATGGGTCCGAGCATGAGCAGGACGAGGACCACGGCGGCCAGCTTGGGCACGAAGGCCAGCGCCTGGTCGTGGATCTGGGACGCCGCCTGCAGGACGCTGACGACGAAACCGACCACCAGGCTGGCGAGAAGCGGTGGCGCCGAAACCAGGAGCACGAGCAAGAGCCCCTCGCGAACCGCGCGCAGCACCAGATCCGTGCCCGCCAGACTAGACATAACTTTCCACCAATCCGCGCAAGAGAAGCTGCCAGCCATCGGCGAGCACGAAGAGCAGCAGTTTGAACGGCAGCGAGACCGTCGTCGGCGCAAGCATGTGCATACCGAGCGCGAGCAAGAGGTTCGAGATCACGAGATCCACCACCAGGAAGGGAAGGAAGATGAGGAAGCCGATCTCGAAGGCACGCCGCAATTCAGAGACGAGGAAGGCCGGAACCAGCACGAGGAAATCGCGCTCCGAGATGGAGGCCCGCTCGGCCCCGGTGCGCATGCGTAGGGCCAGGGCGTGGAACACGCCGCGATCCCGGGCCGAGCCATGCCGGAGCAGAAAATCCCGTACCGGCTCCTTGGCCTTGTCCGCCGCCGCGACCAGGGCTTCCATGCCCTGGCCACTCAGCACGTCGGCTCCAACTCCTCGGCCCAACTCGGGCTCGACGGCCCGGAGCATGCGCTCGCCGGTCGGGGCCATCACGTAGATGGTGAGGATGAGTGCCAGACCCGTGATGATGGAGGATGGCGGGATTTGTGCCGACCCCAGCGCGCTCTTGAGGATCGAGAGCACAACCGCGATCTTCACGAAGCTGGTCATGAGCAGAAGGACGAAGGGCAGCAGCGACAAGGCCGCCACCGCGACGAACACGAGCACCGGACGCGAGGCCAACCCAGCCGCGTGATCCACGTTGGCCGCAGCCAGCGCGAGCAACGGGCTCATCGCCGGCCTTTCCGCAACATCCTCGCCAAGAGGTCGGCGAAGGCCGACCCGGTTCCCCCGGCGCCAGCCTGCACCGCGGGCAGGCTGGCCTCGTCGATCTCGGCCAGCAAGCTCATGGGCCCGTCGCCGACGCCGACCAGGAAACAGCGGCCCCCAGTCGCGATGAGGTACACGGAGCGTCGTGGTTCGAGGAAGCAGCGCCCGAGGACGCGGATGCAGTCGTCGGAACGGCCCGTCCCCCGGCGTCCGAGCCAGCGCAGCGCCACGAACGCCACCAGGCAGACCAAGCCGAGAGAGACCAACGAAAGCGCGAGCGAACCTCCGAACCCAGGAAGATCAGACCCAGACGCACCCATGCCCTCGACTTACCGCCCTCGCGCCCCGCCTGTCAACGGCCCAGTCACCACCGAAATTCTCCCGCCCCACGTAGAGGGTCGTGGTCGTGGTCGTGGCCGCGGCCGGCTTGCCGGGACCGGATCCGGATCCGGTTCCGGAAACGGATCCGTGGCCGGATCCGGTTCCGGCCCCCCGACTCCGACTCCGGCTCCGTGACCAGTCTCTAATCGCCGCCGCGGCTCCGGCTGCTCCGCTTCATGGTCGCGGCTGACTTGGCGGGCGCGCGTGCCCCGGCGTCTTTCTTCACCTTGGGCCCGGCCGCAGCCTTGGGCCTGGCCTTGGGCTTGACCTTCGCCTCGCCGGTTTCCTTGCCCTTGCCCTTCCCTGCCCCGGCTTCCTTGCCGCCGTCCTTGTCGGCCTTCTCGCCTTTGCCCTTGGGGGCCGGCTTGGATTCGGGCTCGGCGCCCTCGGCGGGGATGAGCTCGAGCAAGGCCATCGGCGCCGCGTCGCCTGGGCGCTGTGCGATCTTCATGATCCGGGTGTAGCCGCCGTGGCGGGCAAGGAAACGCGGTCCGATTTCCTCGAACAGCTTGAGCACGGCGTCGCGATCCCGCACCACCCGCAAGGCCATCCGCGTTGCATGCACCACCCGCGCTTTTTCCTCGGCGGTGCGCTTCTCGGGCTTCTTGCTCAGAATCGCGCCCAGCCGGCGCGCCCAGGTGATGGTCCGCTCGGCGAGGCGGCGGATTTCCTTGGCCTTGACCAAGGTCGTGCGAATGCGCTCGTAGGTGAGTAGCGCCGCCACCATGTTGGAAAACAGCGCCTTGCGGTGGGCGGCCGTCCGGGAAAGATGAAGTCCAGCTCTCTTGTGTCGCATGTTGGCCTAGCTACGCAAACGTCTGCATGGTTGGGATACTACGTGGATAATGCCCGGCTCTTCTCGACGGAGCCTAGGCCTTCTTGGGCGAGCCGTCGCCGGGCCACCCCTCGAGCTTCATGCCCAGCGACAATCCCATGCCGGCAAGAATCTCTTTGATCTCCTTGAGCGACTTGCGACCGAAGTTCTTGGTCTTGAGCATGTCGGACTCGGTCTTCTGCACCAGCTCGCCGATGTAGCGGATGTTGGCGTTCTGCAGGCAGTTGGCCGAGCGCACGGACAGTTCCAGATCGTCCACCGACTTCCACAGGTTCTCGTTGAGCTTCTGCTGCTCTTCCGAGACGGTGGCCTCGGGCGCCGGTTCCGCGCCTTCCTGGAAGTTGATGAAGATGGAGAGCTGATCCTTGAAGATCTTCGCGGCGTAGGCCACGGCGTCCTCGGGCTTCACCGTGCCGTTGGTCCACACTTCCAGCGTCAACCGGTCGTAGTCGGTCTGCTGGCCGACACGTGCATTGGTCACGCTGAAGTTGACCTTGCGGATGGGCGAGAAGAGCGAGTCGATGGGAACCACGCCAACGGCCATGTTGGGCAGCTTGTTGCGCTCAGCCGGCACGTAACCGCGCCCCACCCCGATCTCGAGCTCCATGCGCACCTTGGCGCCCTTCGAGCAGGTCATGATGTGGTGATCGGGATTCAAGATCTCAAGGCCTTCCGGACACTGGATGTCCTTGGCCGTGACCTTGCCCTCGCCGTCCTTGTCAATGCGCACCGTGCGCGGTTTGCCGTCGAGAGATCGGATGATGACCTCCTTCAGGTTGAGCACGATGTCGGTGACATCCTCGGCGACTTCCGGCAGCGAGGTGAACTCGTGCACGGCGCCTTCGATCTTCACGGAGGTGATGGCCGCGCCCTGCAGGGACGAGAGCAACACCCGGCGAATGCCGTTGCCAATGGTCGTGCCGAAGCCACGTTCGAGTGGCTCGCAGGCAAACTTGCCATAGTTTGGCGTCAACGTTTCGGGGTCCACCTCGAGCTTGCGAGGCCGGATAGGGTCTCGCCAGTTCTTCGCGATGAACGCAGACGGCGTGACAGCGGTGGGTTGAGCACTAGCGGTCGGCATCCTGTTCTCCTGTTAGATCCTAGAAGACGATAAACTTCGCAGCGGCGCTGGCTACTTCGAATAAAGTTCGACGACGAGTTGCTCCCTGACCGTCATCGTGAGATCCTCTCGCGACGGCAGCGTTACGAGCTTGCCCTGGAAATTGTCCTTGTCGAGTTGCAGCCACTTCGGCACCCCCCGGCGATCGACGGCGCCCAGGCTTTCGAGAATGCGCGTCACCTTCTTGGAGGGCTCACGCACTACGATGCTGTCGTTGAGACCGCAGAGGAACGAAGGGATATTCACCTTCTTGCCGTTGACCGTAAAATGACCGTGCCGGACCAGTTGCCGGGCCTCGGCATGGTCCGAAGCGAAGCCCAGGCGGTACACGACGTTGTCCAGCCGCCGCTCGAGCAGCTGCAGCAGGTTCTCGCCGGCCACGCCTTTCATGCGCGTCGCCTTGTGGTAGTAGCCGCGAAATTGCCGCTCGGCGAGACCGTACATGCGCTTGAGCTTCTGCTTCTCGCGCAACTGCGAGCCGTAGTTCGAGAGTTTCCTGCGCCGCGCCTGCCCGTGCTGACCAGGTGCGTACGCGCGCCGCTCATAGCCGCATTTGTCGGTGTAGCAACGGTCGCCCTTCAGGAAGAGCTTGGTGTCTTCCCGGCGACACAGGCGGCAAACCGGACCGGAGTACTTCGCCATCGATATTTTACCTTCCTCGTGCTTTCGCTTTCCTAGGAAAACAACCGATTCGCCTCAGTCTCAGACTCTCCGCCGCTTGGGCGGCCGGCAGCCGTTGTGCGGAATCGGGGTCAGATCCCTGATCACGTTGATCTTGAAACCCGCGGCGGCCAGTGCGCGCAGCGCGGATTCACGGCCCGAACCCGGCCCACGAATGAACACGTTGATCGACTTCATGCCGTGTTCCATGGCCTTGTGCGCAGCATCGTCGGCCGCAAGCTGCGCGGCGAATGGCGTCGACTTGCGCGAACCCTTGAAGCCCTTGACCCCCGCCGAAGACCACGACACCACGTTGCCGGACACGTCGGTGATGGTGACGATGGTATTGTTGAAGGAGGCGGTGATGTACGCGATCCCGCTCTGCACGCTTTTGCGCGTCTTCTTGACCTTGACCTTGGGCTTCGCTGCCGCTGCTGCTGCTTCGTTCTCTGTCGCCATGTCCTGTCCGTTCTGTTGCTAGGGTTTCCGTCCCGGAAGTCGAGCTTCTAGGCGCCCGTGCCTTCGACCTTGCGCTTGATCATCTGACCCTTGCGCGGNNGTGCGGGCATTGGTCTTGGTCCGCTGCCCGCGCACCGGCAGGCTCTTGCGGTGCCGAAGTCCCCGGTAGCACCCGAGGTCCATCAGCCGCTTGATGTTCATCGAGATCTCTCGCTGCAGATCGCCCTCGATCTTGAGCCCCATCTGCTCGATGACTTCGCGGATGCGGCGGGATTCGGCGTCTTCGAGGGCATCGCTGCGCTTGTCGAAGGAGATGCCAGCGGTCTTCAGCACCTCGCGCGCCTTGGTGCGGCCGATGCCGTTGATATAGGTCAGCGCAAATTCCATGCGCTTGTTTCGCGGGAGATCGACGCCTGCTACGCGTGCCATGAATGCGGGGTTCCTTTCCTGGCTCTTCGATTAGCCCTGCCGCTGCTTGTGGCGGGGGTTTTCACAAATGATCCGTACGACGCCCTTGCGGCGAATCACCTTACACTTGTCGCAGATCTTCTTGACCGATGCTCTGACCTTCATGGGACACTTATCCGTTCTGCGCCCGCGAGAGAACCAGCGGGCCGTTCTCGGTGATCGCCACCGAGTGCTCAAAATGGGCCGAGAGGCTACCATCTTTCGTGACAGCAGTCCACCCGTCCTCCTCGATGACTACCTCCGGGCCGCCCTCGTTTACCATGGGTTCGATGGCCAGTACCATCCCAACGCTCAGCCGCGGCCCCCGGCCGGCCGGACCGTAGTTCATGACCTGGGGGGGCTCGTGCATGTGGCGGCCGATGCCGTGCCCGGCGAACTGCTCCACCACCGAGTAGCCCCGCTTCTCGACGTAGAATTGCACGGCCCAGCCGATATCCCCCAGGCGGTTACCCGGCACGCACTGCTCGATGGCCTTCTCCAGGGAAACTCGCGTCGCCTCGACCAGGGCCGCCGCCTTGTCCGAGATGGCGCCGATGGGCAAGGTACGCGCGGAATCGCCGCACCAGCCGTCCTTGAACGCCCCGAAATCGACCGACAGGATGTCGCCTTCCTTGAGCACCACCTCCTTGCGGGGGATGCCGTGCACGATGACGCTGTTCACCGAGGTGCAGAGCACGGCGGGATAGCCGCGGTAGCCCAGGAACGCCGGCTCCGCGGCCAGTTCCTTGAGCCGGCGGCGCGCCACCACCTCCAGGTCCCAGGTGCTCACGCCGACGGCCGCCACGGCAGCGATGGCGTCGAGAACGTTGGCAACGACGCGATTGGCCTCGCGCAGCTTGGCGATCTGCGCGGCCGTCTTGAGCTCGATACCCTTCACGCGCACCTCGCGCAGCCGGCGACGCGCGGGAATTCCGCAACGCATCTTGGACGGGCGGGAAAGCAACGGCGGTTCGCCATGACCATGTGGAATTTCGTGCCGCAAGCCTATCCGCCAACTGGAGCCGTGACCCGCCCGCCGCGGCCGCGAATGCGCGGACCCTTGGGACCGGTGAAGCCTTCGTAGTTTCTGGTGATGAGGTGGGACTCGATTTGTTGCACGGTATCGAGGGCGACGCCGACGACGATCATCAGACCCGTGCCGCCGAAGCGGAAGGGCACGCCCAGGTTGTCGGAGAGCAGGTTGGGGAGCACGCAGATGACCGAGACGTAAAGGGCGCCGCCTGCGGTGATGCGGGTCAGTACCTTGTCGATGTACGAGGCAGTGGCCTTGCCCGGGCGGATGCCGGGAATGAACCCGCCGTACTTGCGCATGTTGTCGGCGACGTCGACCGGGTTGAAGGTGACCGCCGTGTAGAAGTAGCAGAAGAAGATGATGAGACCGACGTAGAGTACGTTGTAGCGCCAGTCGCCGGGGTGAAGCGCATCGGACAACGCCCGCGCGAACGAGTTGTTGAGGAACGACGCGATCTGCTGCGGAAACATGAGAATCGACGACGCGAAGATAGGGGGAATGACGCCCGCGGTGTTCACCTTGAGCGGCAGGTGGGTGGACTGCCCACCGAACATCTTGCGGCCGACCACGCGCTTGGCGTACTGCACTGGGATACGGCGCTGGCCCCGTTCGAAAAAGATGATCGTGGCGACGACAACCACCACGATGAGTCCCATGAGGGCCAGGGAAAATGCGGTGATATTGCCTTCGCGAGCGCGCTGAGCGAGGCGAACCAATGCACTCGGGATGTCCGTGATGATACCCGAGAAGATGATGAGCGAAATGCCGTTCCCGATGCCACGCTCGGTGATCTGCTCGCCGAGCCACATGATGAACGCCGTTCCGGTGGTCAGCGAGATCATGGTGAGCAAATAGAAGTTCCATCCCGGATTGGGCACCACCTCGCCTAGGTTGCCGTAGGCGGAATTGTTCGAGATCAGCCAGCCCGCGATGAAGTACGACTGGATCAACGACAGAATTACGCACCCGTAGCGGGTGTATTGATTGATCCGCCGCCGTCCCGCCTCGCCTTCCTTCTGGATCTGCTCCAGCTTGGGAATGACGACGGTCAGCAGTTGGAGAATGATGGACGAGCTGATGTAGGGCATGATGCCCAGCGCGAAGATCGACATCTTCTCGAGCGCGCCGCCCGAGAACATGTTGAACAGCCCCAGGAACGACCCGGACGACTGGCTGACGATCTTGCTCATCACCGCTGCGTTGACGCCCGGCGTGGTCACGAACACGCCGATGCGGTAGATCGCGAGCATCGCCAGCGTATAAAGCAGACGCCGGCGCAGCTCCGGTATCTTCGCCATATTTTGGAAGCCAGAGGCCATCTAGTCCCTCCTTGAACTGGGAACCCTCATAGGGTTCCCATGCCCTCCCGCGATGGTTCGCTGCCGGCGAAGCCGGCAGGCTTCCCACGCGATTGACATGGGCACCCCCGAGGGGTTCCCATGCCCTCCCGCGATGGTTCGCTGCCGGCGAAGCCGGCAGGCTTCCCACGCGATTGGGCGCACTCTCTGCTCAAGACGCTCCGCCATTGGGAGACTCGGCGCGACCGCCCTTCTTCTCGATCTTTTCCTTCGCGCTGGCGGAGAAGGCGTCGGCCTTGACCACGAACTTCTTGGTCGCTTCGCCGCCTCCGAGCACCTTGATGCGCGTGTGCCGCCGCGGAACTAGACCCACGGCCTTGAGCTCGGCGATGCTGACCGTGCCCGCTTCGAAGCGCGCATCGATGTCGGAAAGATTCACGGCGAAGATCTCCTTGCGGAAGATGTTCTTGAACCCCTTCTTGGGCAGTCGCCGCTGCATCGGCATCTGACCGCCCTCGAAACCAAGACGCGCGCCGTGGTGACCGGTGCGGGCCTTCTGGCCCTTCACGCCCTTGCCGGATTGCTCGCCAGTTCCCGAGCCCGGACCACGCCCTATCCGCTTGCGGTTCCTCGTCGCCCCCCGCGGTCCCTTCAGTTCTTGTAGCGTCCTGCCCATCTCTTCATTCCTTTCGGGACTCGTGCGCGTTGCCTACTCCGCCGCCTCGACCTTGAGCAAGTGGGAAACCGAGCGGATCATGCCGCGTACCGCGGGATTGTCTGGCAACACCACCGTGCGCCCGCGCTTGCCCAAGCCCAGCCTCGCGATGGTGAGCTTGTGCGGTTCGATACGATTGATGCCGCTGCGTAGGAGTGTGACTTTCAACTTGGTGGCCATAATCTACCCCGCTGCCAGAATGTCCTCGAGGCGCTTGCCGCGAAGAGCCGCCACGGCCTCACCGCTGGAGAGTCGCTTGAGCGCATCGATGGTGGCATGAATGACGTTGTGCGGATTCGAGGTGCCGATGCACTTNNGTGAGGATGTCCTGCACGCCCGCCACCTCGAGCACCGGGCGAACCGCGCCGCCGGCGATGACGCCGGTGCCCGCGCTTGCCGGACGCAACACCACGGTGCCCGCTCCGAACGTGCCCTTGACCTCGTGGGGAATGGTCGTGCCCGCCAGGGGGATCTTGAACAGGCTCTTCTTCGCCCGCTCGGTGCCCTTGCGGATGGCCTCGGGAACCTCGTTGGCCTTGCCGAGCCCAGCTCCGACGTAGCCATGCTGATCCCCGACGACGACCAAGGCCGAGAAGGAGAATCTCCGGCCACCTTTCACGACCTTCGCGACGCGGTTGATGAACACGACGCTGTCGACCAGCTCGCCGACCTCTTCGTAGTTAATCGCCATTCTTGCTCCTAGACCTCAGTGCCAATGTAACTTCGAACCTAGAACTTCAACCCTGCTTCGCGCGCGCCGGCAGCCACCGAGGACACGCGGCCGTGGTAGCGGTAGCCCGCTCGATCGAAGACGACCTGGGCGATGCCCTTCTCGAGGCATTTTTTCGCGACCAGGACACCGACTTGCTTGGCGCGATCGCGCTTCTTGCCCTTCGGGGCGTCGGCCGGCGGGTTCTTCTTGGGTAGAAGATCCGAGGCCGCTACCAGGGTCTTGTTGCCCGCGTCGTCGATGACCTGGGCGTAAATGTGACGGGCGCTGCGATAGACGACCAAGCGCGGCCGCTCCGTGGTTCCCGACATGCGCTTGCGCAGCGAATGGTGTCTCCGTTTGCGCGAGTCAAACTTGCTCTTCCTGGCCATGTTCTTCTTCTTCCGATTCTTGCCGATTCTCGCGGACCCAAGCAGCGACTAGGCGGTTCCGCCCGTGGCAGCGGCCTTGCCGACCTTGCGTTTGATGATTTCTTCGACGTACTTCACGCCCTTACCCTTGTAGGGTTCCGGTGGGCGCAGCTCTCGTATCTTGGCGGAAACCTGCCCCAGCTCGTCCTTGTCGGGCGACACCAGGGTCAGACGGTTCTTCTCCACCTTCGCGGTGACCGACTTCGGCAACTTGAACACGATGGGGTGCGAGTAGCCGAGCGCGAAGGTCACCGAGTCGCCCGTCACCTCGGCGCGATAGCCGACGCCGTTGATCTCGAGCTCGCGCTTCCAGCCTTCCGTCACGCCCTTGACCATGTTGGCCAGATGCGCGCGAACCAGGCCGTGCTTGGCGCGGTTGTCGCGGGAATCATCGGCGCGGCTGACGACCAGCTTGTCACCCTCGGCCTTGATAGTCACGCCGCTCGGCATGGGCTTCGAAAGCTCGCCCTTGGGTCCCTTGACGCTGAACATCCCTGGCTTCTGCACCAGCGATACCCCCTTGGGCAGCACGACAGGTTGGCGACCGATGCGTGACATCTACCAGACCTCGCAGAGAAGTTCGCCGCCGATGCCGGCTTTGCGCGCCGCCCGATCCGTCATCAGGCCGTGCGACGTTGAAAGGATCGCGATGCCGAGCCCGGAGCGCACCTTGCCAATGCCGTCGCGGCCGACGTAGACCCGTTGGCCGGGACGGGAGCGCCGGCGCAGACCGGTGATCGCGTTCGACCCTGGCTCGGGCCAACGTAGCCGCACGATGAGCTCTGCGTGTCCGTCGAAACCAGACCGCTCCTCGTAACCCGCGATGTAGCCTTCGTCCTGCAGCACCGCAGCGATGCGGACCTTGAGGGTGGAACATGGGCAGACCAGGTCGGCCCGGCGAGCCAGGATGGCGTTGCGAATACGCGTGAGGAAATCAGCAATTGGATCTGTCATGGGTGCCTACCAGCTCGACTTGATGACCCCGGGGATATCACCGCGGAGGGATAGCAATCGGAAACAAATACGGCACAGCTCGAACTTGCGATAATATCCGCGCGAACGGCCGCACTGCTTGCAGCGGTGGTGCACGCGGACCTTGAATTTCGGGGTCTTGGGAAACATATCGACCGTCTTCGCCATGATTCGCTAGCTCCTAAACGGCATGCCCAGGTGGCGCAGCAAAGCGCGACCTTGTTCGTCGGTGCGCGCGGTTGTGGTGATGGTGATGTTCATGCCTTTCGGCTTCTCCAACTTGTCGGCCCCCGTTTCGGGAAAGATGCTGCCTTCGCGGACGCCCATGGTGAAATTGCCGCGCCCGTCGAACCCCTTGGGCGAGACGCCCTTGAAGTCGCGCACGCGCGGCAGGGCGAAGGTGATGAGCCGATCGAGGAACTCGTACATGTTGTCGCGGCGGAGGGTGACCATGGCGCCGATCTTCTGCCCACCCTTGAGCTTGAAGGCGGCGATGGCCTTGGACGACTTGGTGACCACCGGCTTCTGTCCGGTGATGGCCGCCAAATCGTCAACCCCGGAATCCAGGATCTTGGGATTGGTGATCGCCTCGCCGAGCCCCATGTTGACCGTGATCTTGGTCAGGCGCGGGGCCTCCATCACGTTCTTGAGCTTGAGCTCCGTGATCAGCTTGGCGCGGACCTCGCTCTCGTAGACCTTGCGCAAGCGCGCGGGCTCCGCGCGCTTGACCTTCTCGGTCGCGAGCTCGGTCTTGGCGCCACCCTTGGCCGCGTCCTTGCCCTTGCCGCCCTTGCCGCCCGCGCGCGCTGCCTTTTTCGCAGCGGCTTCCGCGGCCTGTTCCGGCGTCTGCGCCGGCTTGGCGGCCTTCTGGGGCTTCTCGGCAACCTTTGCGGCCTTCTCGGCCTTTTCGTTTTCTTCAGCCATCTTCAGTGTTCCTTCTGCCCCCGGCCGCTAGGCCGATTCGAACAGGCTCCCGCAGTTCACGCACACGCGCCGTTTTTTCTGGCCCTGCCGCAATTCCGCCTTGGCCCGGCGGCCCTTGCCGCACTTGCCGCACCACAGAGCCACGTTGGATAGCGCTACCGTGCCCTCCTTGTCCAGGATGCCGCCGCGCGGATTGGCCTGGGTCGGCTTGGTGTGGCGCTTGACCATGTTCACGCGCTCGACGACCACGCGCTCCTTGTCGGTGAGAACGCGCAGTACGCGACCGCGCTTGCCCTTCTCTTTCCCGGCGATGACGACCACCGTGTCGCCCTTGCGGACATGCATTAGAGAACCTCCGGCGCAAGCGAGATGATTTTCATGAAGCGTTTGGCGCGCAGCTCGCGGGCCACCGGCCCAAAGATACGCGTACCGATGGGCTCGTTGTCCT
The DNA here is from genome assembly GCA_003136095.1 of Myxococcales bacterium. Lineage (GTDB taxonomy): Bacteria > Myxococcota_A > Polyangia > Fen-1088 > Fen-1088 > Fen-1118. The sequence continues at coordinate 4,574 of PNBO01000269.1, read as the reverse complement.
TGTCCACCAGCACCGCCGAGTTGGAATCGAAGCGGATGTACGAGCCATCCTGGCGCGAAACCTCCTTCTTCGTCCGCACGATCACGGCGCGCGCGACCTCNNTATTTGCGCCGGGTGCCGCCGAGCACGCGGATGCACATGATTTTCTTGGCGCCCGAATTGTCGGCCACGTCGAGAGTTGTCGTCGTCTGGACCATGTGTGAACCTGCCGTCTTGATTGTTCTTGACGATCTAGTATTGGCCTTCTCAGGCCTCCTGCGGCCGTTCGAGAAGCCGTTCGACCCGCCAGCGCTTCTCGCGCGACAGCGGNNCGGCGCTCGACCACCACCACACGCGTCTTGTCCATCTTGTCGCCAACCACCACGCCAACCAGCGTGCGCTTCGTGCTCTTGGCCCGCCCGGCTTGGTCGGCGCTCGCGGCGGCTTGGTTCTGCTGTTCTTTCGCCACGGCCTATTTCTCCTTGGCAACCGCCACCGCCGCGGAACGCGACTTCTCGGCGAGTACCGTGCTCACGCGGGCGATGTCGCGACGGGTGCTGCGAATCACCATGGTGTTCTCGATCTGATTGGTGTTGTGCTTGAGGCGCTGCTGGAAAAGGTCCTCGCGCAACTTGGCGAGCGTGCGCTCGAGCTCCGCGGTCTCGTTGCCACGCAAATCCTTTGCCTGAACCTTGCTTTTCATAGCGTCTGCTCCCGGCCGATGACCCGCGTCTGCACCGCCAGCTTGTGTTTCGCCAGATGGAACGCCTGCTTGGCCAGGTCGATGGACACGCCTTCCAGTTCATAAAGGACGCGGCCGGGCCGGACCACGGCGACCCACTCTTCCGGGGTACCCTTGCCCTTGCCCATGCGGGTTTCGGCCGGCTTCTTCGAGATTGGCTTGTCCGGAAAGATGCGGACGTACAACTTCCCGCCGCGCTTCACATGGCGCGAGATGGCCGTGCGCGCCGCCTCGATCTGCCGTGCGGTCACGAAGCCGCAGCTCAGAGCCTGCAGTCCATATTCTCCGAAGTTGACCGTGGTTCCGCCCTTGGAAACCCCACGCATCTTGCCCTTCTGCTGTTTGCGCCACTTGACTCTATCTGGTGCTAACATGACTTCCTCTCGTCGCTGTCGCCGCTATCGACTAGGCCAGATGACCTGCCCGCTGGGGTAGAACCTCTCCCTTGAAGATCCAGCACTTCACGCCGATGGCGCCGTAGGTGGTGTGCGCCTCGGTGGTGCCATACTCGATATCCGCGCGCAACGTATGCAAGGGAACGCGCCCTTCGTGGTACCACTCGTAGCGCGCCATTTCGGCCCCGCCCAGGCGGCCCGAGCAGGCCAGGCGAATGCCCTTGGCGCCGAACTTCATCGCGGTTTGCACTGCCTTCTTCATGGCGCGACGGAAGGCCACGCGGCGTTCGAGTTGGGTCGCCACGTTTTCGGCGACGAGCTGCGCGTTGGTCTCGGCCTTGCGAACTTCTTGGATGTTGAGGAAGACCTCGCTCGTGGTAAGCGCCTGGACTTCCTTCTTCAGGGTCTCGACACCGGCGCCGCGCTTGCCGATGACGATGCCGGGACGGGCGGTGTAGATGTTGATCTTCACCTTGTTGGCCGCGCGTTCGACCTCGACCGAGGCCACGCCCGCGTGGCCGAGCTTCTCTTTGACGAATCTCTTGAGCCGCAGATCCTCGTGCAGCCACTTCGCGAAGTCCTTCTCGGAATACCACTGCGAGGACCAGCCCCGCACGACACCGAGACGAAAGCCTATTGGATTGGTTTTCTGACCCATCAGATTACTCCTGCGGCACGTCGACCACGATGGTCACGTTGGAGGTCCGTCGATTGATGCGATTGGCGCGGCCCATGGAGCGAGCTAGCCAGCGCTTCTCGACGGGCCCGGGATCCACGGTGATCTTGGTGATCTTGAGCGCGTCAGCGTCGGCCTTCTCGTTCGTGGTCGCGTTGGCGATGGCGGAACCCAGCACCTTGCTCAACATCTTGGCGGCTTTACGCTGCTGGAATTTCAGGATGGCCATGGCGTCGGCCACCGGCTGGCCACGAATCATGTCCGCGACCATGCGCACCTTGCGCGGCGACTGGCGGAACTTTCTCAACACTGCGTGTGCCATGTGCGTCTACCTTCCGTTTCCTACTTCTTCTCCGCGGCGGCGGGGGCCGGGGCGGCGGCGGGAGCGGCACCGGGAGCGGCGCCGGGGGCGGCAGCGCCCGGGGCAGCGGCACCGGCGGCGGCCTTGCGGTCGCCCGAGTGGGTCATGAAGATGCGGGTCGGCGCGAACTCGCCCAGCTTGTGACCGACCATGTTCTCNNTGCTTCTGCATGTCGGCCACCTTGGTCATGAGGTGGTGATCGACGAAGGCGCCTTTCTTGACTGAACGTGGCATGGCTAGGCCTTCTTTCCTCGACGCTTGATAATCATCCGATCCGTCCTCTTGTTCTGGCGAGTCTTGAGGCCCTTGGCGAGCTGGCCCCAGGGCGAGCAGGGGTGGCGGCCACCCGAGGAACGCCCTTCGCCGCCGCCCATCGGGTGATCCACCGGGTTCATGGTCACGCCGCGGTTGTGCGGACGACGGCCCTTCCAGCGCGTCCGGCCGGCCTTGCCGACGTGCACGCTGCTGTGCTCGATGTTGCCGAGCTGGCCAATGGTCGCCCGGCAGTCCAAGTGCACGGCGCGCACCTCGCCCGAGGGCAAGCGCACCTGCCCCCAGTCGCCCTCCTTGGCCATGAGCTGCGCGCCGTCGCCAGCCGAGCGCACGAGTTGCGCGCGCCCCGCGACGTGCAAACTGACGTTGTGGATGGTGGTGCCGAGCGGGATCGAACGCAACGGCAGGCTGTTGCCCGGCTTGATATCCGCCGCGCGCGAGGAAACCACGCGATCGCCAACCTTGAGGCCAATCGGCCACAGGATGTAGCGCTTCTCGCCGTCGGCATAGTTGAGCAGGGCGATGCGCGCGCTCCGGTTGGGATCGTATTCGATGCTGGCCACCGTGGCCGGCACGCCGAGCTTGTCGCGGCGGAAGTCGATGGTGCGGAAACGCTGCTTGTGGCCGCCGCCGCGGAAGCGCGAGGTGATGCGGCCGAAGTGGTTGCGGCCGCCGGTCGACGGCTTGGACGCGGTCAGCGCCTTGAGCGGCCGGTTGCCCTGGCTAAGCTCGGAGAAGTCCGGCGCGATTCTGCCCCGTACCCCGGGCGTGGTTGGATTCAGCGTGCGAAGGCCCATGTCCTAGACTCCCTCGAAGAATTCGATCTTCTGCCCGGGTGCAAGCGTGACCAGGGCGCGCTTCCAGTTGGAGGTGCGGCCAATGAAACGACCGACGCGCTTTTGCTTGCCGCGCACGATGGCGGTGCGCACCTTGAGCACGTTCACGTTCCACATCTTCTCGACCGCGTGCTTGATTTCGATCTTGTTGGCGTCGCGCGCGACCTCGATGAGCAGCTGGGGCGGCACTTGCTCGGGATCGCCGATGTCCGCTTCCGCCCGGCCACCGGTATCCTTGAGGAAGGTGCCCTTCTCGGTGAGGAGCGGGCGCTTGATGATAGTTTCGGCAGAACGCATGGATGCTCCTCTTTACGCTGCTTGGCCTTCGGTTTCGGCGCCGACCACGCGGGCCTCGACGGCCTTGATCGCGTCCTTCGCGATGACCAGGCCGCCGTGGTTCAAGATGTCGTAGACGTTGAGTCCCTCGGGCGGCAGGCAGGCATGCGCCGCCAGGTTGCGGATCGACTTGACCAGATTGTGGTTGCCCTTGGCGTCCACCACCAAGGCCGAGTCGAAGCCGAGGGTCTTGAGCACCAGCGCGATGCGCTTCGACTTGGGGGCTTCCATCACCAGCTTGTCGACCACGACCAGCTTCTTTTCCTGGGCGCGCAGCGACAACGCCGAGGCCAGCGCGGCCTTCTTCACCTTCCGCGGCAGCGTGTATTCGTAGCTACGCGGATGCGGCCCGAAGACCACGCCGCCGCCGACGTAATTGGGCGATCGAATCGAGCCCTGGCGGGCGTTGCCCGTGCCCTTCTGCCTGAAAGGCTTCCTGCCACCGCCGCGAACGTGCATGCGGGTCTTCGTCGAGTGCGTGCCCTTCCGCTTGGCGGCCTGCTGGGCCTTGACGGCCTCCCACAGCAGGGAATCCTTGACCTTGGTCGCGAAGACCGCGTCGGCCACATCCATCTGGCCGACCTTCTGTCCTTCAAGATTTACGACGTCGATCTGCATGGCCGTCCTCAGGTCTTGATCTCGACGTCCACGCCCGCCGACAGGTCGAGCTTCATGAGGGCGTCCAGCGTCTGTTGCGTCGGATCCAGGATGTCGAGCAACCGCTTNNTCGCGCGACTTCTTGTCGACGTGAGGCGAGCGCAAGACGCAGTACTTGTTAATCTTGGTGGGCAGCGGGATGGGACCCGCGACCTTCGCGCCGGTGCGCTTGGCGGTGTCGACGATCTCGCCCGCTGATTGGTCGAGCAAGCGGTGATCGTAGGCCTTTAGCCGTATTCTGATTTTGGGTGTCACTTGGTGCCCCCTTTTACTTTGCTCTTTCTGACTCCGCCAGAGTTTCCTACGCGATGATCTTGGT
>PNBO01000051.1 GCA_003136095.1 Myxococcales bacterium | reverse complement strand
TGGCCAGCACCCACTTCACCCAGTGGCCGAGGATGACCTTGGCGTGCTCGTTGCCCGTGACGTAGTAGAGCTGGGCCACGCGATCCATGCTCCAGGCCTGAAAGCCGAACCAGTTGTTGCTGGGCGGGTCCACGTAGACCGGCGCCTCGACGTAGGCCAGCTGGTAGAAGGTCGGCATGTTCGCCGGAAACTTCTCGTAGCGGCCGCGCCAGCTATTGGTGGCGCCGCCCGCGATGCCGCCCTCGGCGGACTGCAACCAGCGGTACATCTCCACCTGCCGATCGAGACTCTTGGCCCAGTCGCCGGCGCCGTTCTTGGATAGCGGCCGCAGCGCCTTGTCGTTCGCCAGAACCCAGGCCGCGAACGGGTTTTGGTATCCGCTGTGCGCCGTGCTGGCACCGATGCGCCAGGACCAGCCGCCCGCCTTGGCCGTCGAGCCACCCCATGCGTAGTACCACGCGAGCAGCCAGTGCGCGCCGTCGTAACCGTCTGCCGCCGGACACTCCGGCGTCTGGCAGCCCATGGTCTTGAAGTACTTGTCGAAGAGCGCGTAGCGAAGGTAGTCGCCCAGCTTGGAGGTCTTCTTGACCAGGGGATCGATGCTGCCGCCCGCGCCCTGCTCCTCGGCCCAAACCCGAGCCCAGTACATGGCCTGCACCGCGCGCGCGTCGGCGTCGGGCGCCGTCGTGTACTTCCACTGCCGCGCGTAGCCACCGTCCTGCTTGACGAAGAGATCGAGGTAGCCGTTGTTGCCGCCGAACTGGAAATCCTCCCAGCAGGGCTGCGGAATCGCCTCCCACACCGATTCTTCCTCGCCGCGCTGGAAGGTGTTGATGTAGGCGGGCCTCGACACGCGATCCCCTCGCCGCCCGAACCCGTACCAGTTGTCGACGTCGAGGATCCAGTGCATCCCGTAGATGAAGGGCGTGCGGTAGGTTTCCTTGAGCTCCTTGTAGAGCGGGTCGTGCCCGGTCGGAGCCGTCGCATCGAGGGGCACCGGGTACCCGCTCGGCTGATCCTGCTCGCCGGCGAACACCGCGGGGTGCGTTTCCGTATAGGACCCCGCGGTCGGTTGATCCTCGGGCGTGGGGATGAGGTACGCCTCGGCGCTTTCCCAGGCCTTCGCCAGCGGCTTCCAGTCCTTGGTGAGCTTGCCGTAGGCCGCCTCTAGCCACATCCAGTAGCTGTAGGCCTCCGAGGTGGTTTCATGCCCGTAGTCGGGCGCCTCGACGAGCAGGGTCTCCACCGCGTGGTAGGGCACGCCCTCGGGGCTGAAGTAGCCGTTCTTGGGCGCGTGCATATCGTTCCACAGCGCGATGAAGCGGTCGGCATATTCGTTGCCCGTCTTGTCGGTGAAGGCGTAGGCGCCAAGCGGCGCGGGCTTGGGAAAGTCCGCGACCTCCACCTGCAGCTGCGGCTTGTTACGCAACGCCTGCGGGCTCTGCGACGTCGGCGCGCGCTTGCGGGCCGCCTTGGATGCCGCTTGCCTGTCCTCGACCGTCGGAATGCACGCGGCGCCGGCAACGACCAGCGCCAACGCGAGGGTGCAGCCTACTCGCATCCGATGAACTCCACGTCGTCCACCCAGATGTCGAAATCCGCCCCGGCCTTGTTGACCTGCCACTGCATGCCGAAGAGCTTGTTCGGCTTGATGGCATGCGGTTTCGGTGAGCCCCAGTCGGGAAGCTGCCGCAGCTTGCGCCAGGTGAAGGCGTAGTGCTGCCACAAGTCGGTGAGCGAAAGGTTCGCGCCGAAATCGTTGAAGCACTCGGTGCACACGCCACCGTCGGCGTCGGTGCTGACGTCCGGCACCTTGAAGCGAACCTGACCGTAGCTGCCCGGCGCCTTCTTGGCCCAGAACGCGACGCCCTTGTATTTGGATGCGTCGTAGGCGCTTTTGGGATCCACGAAATTGAGCCCCATCGCGCCGAACACGATTTGCCCATGCGCCACATGCCCCTTCACGTTGGCCGCGTACTTCGAATCGTTGGCGCCTCCCGGCGACATGGCGAAGGTGCCCCCCTTGGCGCCCGCCTCGGGCACCACCGTCGTCCCGACCTGGTCGGCGAAGGTGTACCAGTAGCCGCCGCGCCCGCCGGCCGGCTTCGTTTGGTTGTTGCCGTCCTCGCCGTCGTCGATGAGGCCGTCGGCTCCGCACGAGGCCAGTTCCTCGCCGGCGCCCCCGATGGCCGGCGTCTTGCCAGGCATGATGCACGCAGAAACCAGCGCGAGCAGGGTCGGAAGGAGTGGTGCGCCCCACCCCAAATGGGCTCTCGTTGACGATGGTCGCTTTGTCACGGCACTTCAACACGTAGCACCGCGTGGTTGTGAAGTCTATCAGGGTGGGAACCCTGGAAGGATTCCCAAACCTTCCCGCGATGGTTCGCTACGCCTTCGGCTGGCGAAGCCGGCAGGCTTCCCACGTGACTGCGCGCTTCCGGGTTGCATTCCGTCGTTGGAAGCGCAACTCTTCCCAGCGGTTTCACGATGACCACGCTCGTACTTCGCGGCGCCCCTGCGTTCACCCCCGCGCGGCTGGCCAAGCGGCTCAAGAAAATCCAGACTACCAATCCGGCGATCCACGAGCTCGGCGCGGAATTCGTCCACTTTGCCGACCTAGCCGAACCGCTCGCCGAGGGCGAGGCGCGCGTCCTCGACCGATTGCTGCGCTACGGCCCGCGGGTGGAGGCGCGTACCCTGGCCGGCCGCCGGCTTCTGGTCGTGCCGCGTATCGGTACCATCTCGCCCTGGTCGTCGAAGGCCACCGACGTGGCGCACAACTGCGGGCTCGACAAGGTCCGGCGCATCGAGCGGGGCATCTGGTACACGCTGGCCGGCGAAGTGGGAAGCGAGGCCGCCCTGCGCAGGGCCATCCACGACCGCATGACCGAGTCCGTGCTCGAGCGCGAGGCGGACGCCGAACGGCTGTTCCACCACGCCGCCCCGCGGCCGCTCGCGACCGTGGACGTGCTCGGCGCCGGCCGCGCGGCCATCGCAGCCGCCAACCGCGACATGGGACTGGCCCTGGCGCCGGACGAGATCGACTACCTCGTCGAGAGCTTCCGCGCCCTCGAACGAAATCCGACCGACGTGGAACTGATGATGTTCGCGCAGGCCAANNACAAGATCTTCAACGCCGACTTCATCATCGATGGCCAGGCGCAGGGCAAGTCGCTCTTCAAGATGATCCGCAACAGCACCGAGAAGAGCCCGGCCGGGGTGCTCTCGGCGTACAGCGACAACGCTGCGGTCATCGCCGGCCCCGAGGCCGGCCGTTTCTGGCCCGATCCCGTGACCGGCGCCTACGGTTTCCATCACGAGCCGACTGGCATCCTGATGAAGGTCGAGACCCACA
>PNBO01000373.1 GCA_003136095.1 Myxococcales bacterium | reverse complement strand
GCGATGTCCTCGGCCTCGGAGGGCGACCCCACCAGCCGCAACACCAGGTTGTAGACACGGTCGCTGTAGCTGCGCACGATCTCGTTGAAGGCTTCCTCGTCGCGCTTGACGAGGCGGCCGAGCAGGAGGCGTTCCCCGAGGCTCATCTGGTACTCCGGCCGCGGTCGCCGCCCGTGCAGGATGGCCTTGGGTTCGCGCTCGGCGGGAAAGACCGCCCGTGCTGTCCGCGGCAGTGAGGCCTCCACATCGCTACAGACAACGTGGCCGGCAAGAAGTTCCTAGGGAATGACAAGGGACGCTAGTTTAGCCGGATCACTGGCTGGGAACGAAGAGGCGTGCGCTGACGCCGATGAGGGTGGTCTTGCCCTCGCCGGACACGTCCTGGCGCAGGCCGAAATCGAGCGCGCCAAGGTCGGACGCCAGGAAGGTGATCCCGGCCGAGACATAGCCGTTCCGGGCCAAGCCATCGTGACCGCCGCCCGCGCGAATGGCGGCCGTGTTGCCCAGCGAGAACTCGCCGCCGCCCATGTACTGGACGGCCTGATCACGTGAGGGATCGCCGTAGACCTTCGTCGAAACCACGTCGAACACCAAGAGCAGGGCCGGGAAAGGCAGGGCCGCGACGCCGCCGCCATAGCCACGGGGCGCCCAGGGCGTGTCGAGGTCGCGCAGGTTGTAGGCGACGGCGCCGAGGGAAAGCTGGGGGAGTGGGCGCACGGTCAGCCCGGTATCGAAGGTGAAACCGGTGTGCTTGATTTCCGCGGCGTCCTGGAAATGCACGTACTTGATGTTGGCTCCGACGTAGATCTTGTCGAGAAAGGGGAAGGAAAGGGAGCCGCCCACGAGGTGGCCGGTCTGGGTCACTCCGTCGGCGGGAGAATCGCGATGGTAGGTGTAGTAGAGGGCGCCGCCGAGGTTGAACGCCGAGGTCGAGTCCACGGCGGAAAGGCGCAGGTCGTGCGAGCCCAGGGTCTTCCCGTACTGATAGCCGCCCTCCACGGCGTACGAGCGCATGAGCGAGATGCCCGACGGGTTGAGCATAGGGCCGCTATCGCCCGTGGCCACGGCACGCATGGCCCCACCGACGCCCAGAGGACGCGTGCCTGGGAAAAGGGTTCCGTCGGCGAGCACGTCTGCGCTCAGGGCGAGGCCGCCGACGAGAAAGGCGAGAGAACTGACAAGAATCCGGGAAGCCATGGAGAGATAATAGGGCGGCAAGCGGCGCGATCCAAAAAGGTCTCTGTGGTGAAAATCTTCCTCAAACCCAGCCGCGGCTGGCCAGGCTGACGAAGCCATCGTTGGCCACCACGACATGGTCGAGGACGGCGATGCCGCAGAGCTCGCCGACCTGGCGCAACCGGGACGTCAATTCGAGGTCCTGGCGGGACGGGGTGGGGTCTCCCGACGGGTGGTTGTGGCAGAAAATGACCGAGGCCGCCGCGCTCCGGATCAGGGTGCGGAAGACGTCGCGCGGGTGCACCTCGACCCCGGTCAGCGAGCCCCGCGCCACGCAAGATTCCAGCAACACGCGGTGCCGCACATCGAGCGCCAGCATCCAGAATTCCTCGACCGGGGAAGCCTCGAGGCGCGCCCGGTAATGTGTCCAGACATCGGCCGCGTTGCCGAGAAAACGGCCACGTTCTGGCCGCGATCCGGTCACTCGCCGGCCGAGCTCGACGGCCGCCTGGATGACCGCCGCGCGCGCTGGTCCGACCCCGGGCAGGGCACACAACTCAGCTTCGGCACTCTCGGCCAAGGCCCGCAGATCGCCCGTGCGGGCGAGCAAATCATGAGCAATTTCCACGACATTCTGCCCCTGGCGGCCTGACCCCAGGAGGATAGCGAGGAGCTCGGCGTCGGACACGGCCGCCGGTCCTCGGGAAAGCAGCCGTTCGCGCGGGCGATCTTCGGGAGCGAGAGCGAGCAGTGCAGGCATGTTAACGCATGCTGCACATGGCGTGCCGTCACCCTCTCGGAACACCCGGAATCCTTGTGTTCGCTGGGAAACGTGCTACTGTAGTCTTGCGTTTTCGCCAGGCGAGTTTGGTACTTGCCCGAGCGCGATTGGGTCGAGGGCTTCCTAGTCCACCCCCAGGACGGCCCCCCTCTAGGGTCAGGTTCGGTGAGGCGAAGATCGGGGCCCGAGAACGCAACACATACACCTCGAGAGACATTGGAGAGGAGTCGAGACTGAGTACCTCACTAGATGGCAAGCCGGCCGCAGAGGCCGCTGCCGATGATTTTTCGCGTACGGACGACGGGAAGGGCACCGGTGAGCCTGCGGCGGGCGGCGACGAGTCCGAGCCCACGCTCGTGATTCACCTCTCCGACGGAGAGGCGAGATCCGAGCCGGCGCCGGGACCGGCCGCGCATCCACCCGTCTACACATCGGTGGTGGCGCCGGCCACGCCCGAACCGATGCGCGAGTATTCGCCTGCCTTGCGCGAGGCCTTGGACCGAGCGCGCGCGGTCCTCCACATCCGCGATCTGCGGCCCGGCCAAGCCGGGGTTATCGAGTCGGTGCTCGCGGGGCGCGACACTCTCGCTGTTATGCCCACGGGCAGCGGCAAGTCGTTGACCTATCAGCTTCCCTCCCTATGGTTGCCCGGGCCCACCCTGGTCGTCTCGCCGCTGCTGGCCCTCATCGAGGACCAGGTTGGCAAGATGAAGGCCGCCGGGGTACCGGTGGCGCGCATCGATTCCACGCGCACGGCCAAGGAGCGCGCCGCCGACCTCGAGGCGGTCCGCGAGGGCAAGACGAAGCTCGTGCTCATCACACCCGAGTCGGTGTGCTCGCCGGCGGTGCAGGAGTCCCTCGAGGGCGTGAAGTTCTCGCTCTTCTGCGTCGACGAGGCGCACTGCGTATCGCAGTGGGGCCACGACTTCCGGCCGTCCTACCTTGGCCTGCGGCGCGCCGCCGAGATCCTCGGCCGGCCGCCGATTCTCGGCCTGACCGCCACGGCTACGCCGGCCATCGCCGAGGACATACTGGTCCAGCTCGGCATGAAGGATTCGCACGTCTGCCGCGTGTCGTTCCACCGGCCCAACCTGGCCTTCGACGTGCGCAAGGTGGCGGGCGAGGCCGATAAGCTGCGCGTGCTGGGCAAGCTCATCCAGCGCCTGCGCCGGCCGGGCATCGTGTACTGCGCGACGGTGCGTGCGGTCGACGATCTCTACGTGGCCCTTCGTCACGGCAAGATCCCGGTCGAACGCTACAACGGCAAGATGACCACCGAGGAGCGCGAGGCATCGCAGGCGTCGTTCATGGCCTCGGGGCGCAAGGTCGTGATGATCGCGACCAATGCCTTCGGTCTGGGCGTGGACAAGCCCGACATCCGCTACATCATCCACTACCAGATGCCCGGCTCGGTCGAGTCCTACGTTCAGGAGGCGGGCCGCGCCGGCCGCGACGGCAAGCCCGCCCGCTGCGTGCTGCTCTTCCAGCCCGACGACATCGCCATCCAAGAGCACTTCCTCAAGGAAGCGCACCCGACCAAGACGCAGGCGCGCCTGGTCGCCGAGGGCCTCTACGCCTGGAGCGACGAGGGCAAGGAAGTGTCAGTGCGCGACCTCGCCCTGTCCATGGCCCTGCCCGAACGGCGGGTGCGCGTGGTGCTGTCGGTGCTCGAGGGCATGGGCGTGGCCAAGGAGGTTCGCGCTGCGCGGTGGGCCGGCGTCGAGCCGCGGCCCACGCGCGAGGCCATCGACAAGGCGGCCTCGGTGTTCGAGTGGCGGCGGATCTCGGATCGCCGGCGTCTGGCTGAGCTGCTCAAGTACATGAACCTGCTGACCTGCCGCGTGCAGATGGTGCGCACGTATTTCGGCGAGGAGCCGGGCCCGGTGTGCGGACTGTGTGACGCGTGCGCCGGGCTCGATAGCGAGGTCTTCGATCCCGGTGATGCCGACGCTCGCCACGGCTTGCACGCCGCCACCGATTTCCACGGCCGCACGCGCCGGCGCCGCCGGCGGGGGGCCGACAAGGCCCCGGCGCAGGTGCAGCAGAAACGGCCGGTGTTCGCGACCGCGATCCCCGAGGTCATGCCGGCCACGGTGCCGCCGCCGTGGGTGCCGCCACCCGAGAGCGAGGCGTCGCTCGATCCCACGGTCTGGGATGGCACCTCCGCAGCGGGCGTGCCCGCGGCGGGCGAGATCGTTTTCGAACTCGAGGAACAGGATGCGTGGCACGGCGAGCCCGCGGTTTCCCTGGCGCCGGGCGCCGAGGCGGAAGCGGAGCCGGGTTTCGCCGCCGGCTGGACCGCAATCCGGGACGCGAACATTCGTCCCTTCATCGAGTGGATCGTCCCGTCTCCGGTTTCACTTCCGGTCATCGCGGGTGCCCGCGGCAACGGTGGCGGCCAGCAACAACCGCGGCCCCAGCCAGGGCGAAACCACCCGCCGACGCAGCCACAGGGTGGACCGCACGGGGACGATGCAAATCGCAAACGTAAGCGGCGGCGCCGCCGTGGACACCACCGCGGCGAACCGGACGATCATCCGCGCGGTCCACGCCTCCCCGGCGTCTACAACCCCGGGGGAGACTAGTCTCTACCTGCCGAAGATGCGGCGGAAGAGCGACCGCTTGGGCACGGGCTTTTTGCGCAGCGTGGCCTTGACCGACTGCTTCGGCCGTTTGGTCACCGCGAAGCGCTTGGATGCGCTCAGATACCCCTTCTTCACGAAGGTCAATTCGTAGGTGATCCCTGGGCGGAAGCGCAGGTTGAGGGGGGCGCGGCCGAAGACCCGCTTGCCGAGGCCGACCACCGCGCCCTCGGGCGAAGACACGATGCGCACTGAAACCGCCTCGGGCGGGACTTGTCCCTTGGGCGTAGCGGGCCTGACCTTGGGCTTGACGACCGCATCGTCCTCGCCGATGACCCGGTCGCTTGATTCGGGCTCCGCGTTCTTGAGCAGGTCTTCTTCCTCCTCCGGAGCGGCGGCCGGTTCCGGCGATTTCGCGGCAACCGTCTCCTCTTTGGGGGGAGCGCCGGCATCGAGGAGGGCGGGCGGCGCGGGCTTCTTCGGCGCCGTCACCGCGGCGGCGGGCTCGATTTGTTTGGTGCGCACCTCGTGGACGCGCTTGCTCGGTTCGGGTTCCTTGCCCCCCAGGACCAGCCAAGAGGCGGCCAGAGCGCCCGAGATGAGCACGACCACAATCGCGGCACGGGTCGGGAAACGACCCGCGCGCCTGGCGATGGCGGGGGGAACGGCGACGCTGGTCTTGGCCGCGGACTTCACCTCCTCGGTGGCCAGCTTTTCCGGCACCGCGGCGACGGTCGGTTGCATGCCGCGCATGATCTCGGAAATCTCCATGAGGTCGGACTGATCGAAGACGACGTCGGCGCCTACCCCGACATCGAGCTCTTCATCCACGGAGGGCAGCGCCGTGGCGGTCTGGGTGCGGGAAAAACTGGGCACGCCGTCGCGCTTCTCGAGCTCGGCCAGCCAGCGCTTGAGCTCGGTCTGCCCCGCGGGTCGATAGGCCGTGCGCTGCACGTTCTCGATGGCGAACATCATCTCGTCCGCGCTCTGGAAGCGGTCGGCGGGCTTGGCCTGCATGGCCCGCTTGATGATCGCCGCCATGTCAGGGTGGAGATCCGGCCTGACCCCCTCGGGCGGGGTGAAGCGGCACTGGCGCACGAGCATGATCGATTCCAGATCGGTGGGCGCGTCGAAGGGGCGCCGGCCGGTGAAGAACTGATAGAGCATGGTGCCGAGGGCGAAGAGATCGGAGCGGTTGTCGAGCACCGCGCCCGAGGCTTGCTCGGGCGACATGAAGGCCAGCTTGCCCTTGATGACGCCCTGGTGCGTGTGCTCGCGCCGGCCCATGGCCTTGGCGATGCCGAAGTCGGTCAGCTTGACCTCGCCCTGCTCGCTGATGAGCACGTTCTGCGGGCTGACGTCGCGGTGGACGATGGCCAGCGGTTGGCCGTCGCGGCTGCGCGAGTGGGCGTAGGCGAGGGCCCGGCAGATCTCGGCCGCGATATAGAGGACGATCTCCGGTGGCAGGCGGAACTTGGCGCCAACGGAGCGCGCCAGGATCTGGCTCAGGTCCCAGCCATCGATGAACTCCATGACCAGGAAGTAGCGGCCGTGCACGTGCCCGAGGTCGAGNNCCCATGGCGACGTGGGCCTCGTCGATGAGCATGTTGCGGAACTGCGGGTCCGCGACCAGCGGAGCCAGGATGCGCTTCAAGACCACCGGACGCTCGAAGCCCTCGGCCCCGTGCTGGGTGCCGAGGAAAATCTCGGCCATCCCGCCGTCGGCGATCTTGCGAGCGATGTGGTAGCGGCCGGCCTGCGGCATACGCGGGCTATCTTACTTCTCGAACATGGTTTTCGCCGAGACGATCTTGATGTCGCCGGCGGAAATCGGCAGGGGACGCATTTCGATGATCTTGTCCTCCGCGAGGACCTCGGTGGGGGTGTCCTTGGTGTCGTAGACGATGGGGGTCGGCCGGCCCGCGGCGAGCGCGGCGGCCAGCGCGGTGACCTTGTCGCCGACCACGACCACGGCGAGGTTTTCCGTCGAGAGGTGCCGCTTGACCGCCCGATCCACGTCGGCCTTGGTCATGCGGGGCAGGCGTATCTTGAGCTCGGCGATGATGTCCTTACCGTAGATCGCGGCGTCGATGGCGTAGCCCAGCCGCCGCGAGCCGTCCTGGGCCCAGAGGTTCACGTAGTTGCGCAAGAACTGCCGCGTGGCCACGAATCCCGCCTCGGGAATGCCCTCGCGGATGAGCTTGTCGGTTTCGTAGATGGCTTGCCGGATGGCGAACCCGGCGCTGGCCGGCGGTACCGGACGTAGCCAGATCTCGAAGTGCTGTTGCCGGCGTGGAATGTTGGGCAGCGGAAAGGTCGACCAGTCCTCCTGGATGAAGTTCTCGACGTAGGCGTAGTCACCGTAGTTGAGCCCACGCTTCTGCCGCATGTTGAGCATGAGCACGCCGGTGAAGGTGCGGTGCTCGCCGAGGTAGGAGGCCGCGACGAAGAGCGGGTAGAAATCGTCGTCCTGCCGGGTGACGTCGATGGGGTGGCCGATGGAAATGGCATTGCCGAGGGAAGGCTTTTCGACCATGAGGAAGCGCAGACCCTTGCGCTTGGGCGGCGGGGCGAGCTGGGCACGCGGATTGCCCGCGGCGGGCAGGGCCGCGAAGCGGGCGGCATAGGCGGCGGGGAAGTTCTCCGGATAGCCGCCGGCCACGCCGAGGATGAGTCGATCGCGGGTGAAATGCGCGGCATAGAAGCGCTTGACGTCGTCGAGGGTCGTGGCGGTGACCCCGGCCACCGTGCCGCGCGTGGGGTAGCCGTAGGGGTGCCCTGGGTAGAGCAGGGTGGCCAGGGCCTGCTTGCCGAGATCTTCGTCGTCGTTGCCCCGCAGGGTCTTGCTGATGGCGTCGAGGGCATCCTGCTTGATGCGCGTGAAGTCCTCGACGGAAAAGCGCGGGGTCAGGATCTGATCGGCGAGCAGGCCGGCGAACGCGTCGAGGTTATCGCGGTGGACCGTGCCGGTGAAGACGAAGGCGTCCTTGTCCCCGTAGACATGGATCTCGGCGGCCATCGGGTAGAGGGCATCGAGTACCTCGGACCAAGTCCGCTTGACGGTGCCGCCCTCGCCGAGCATGGCGGCGGTGAGCTCCGCCAGACCTTCCTTGCCGGGCTCGTCGTCGGCGGCGCCGGTCTGGAAGACCAGCCGGAGGGTGACGAGCGGGCTTGCCGGCGAGGGCAGGCGAACCAGCCGGATAGAGCTCTCGGCGGCGAGGGCGGACGGCGCGGCGGAAACGGCGGCGGCAAGGAGCATGGGCAAGCACCTCCTGAAAATGGCGAGCGTGATCGCGTGGGGAGCCTGCCGGCTTTGCCGGCAGCGAACCATCGCGGGAGGGTTTGGCGAGGCCGCGCGCAGCGCGGGGGGGGCAGGGTGGGTGGCAGGTGCCGAGTGCAAAGCTAACCCTTTGAGGGTTCCCATCTTAAGGTCCTTCTGGCTCGAGCACGACGACCGTCCGGTTTTCGGGGGCGAAGTACCTGGCGGCGACGCGCTTGACGTCCGCCGCGGTCACCCGCGACAGCAACGTGAAGGTCGCGTCGATGGCCGAAAGTCCGCCGGTCAAGGCCAGGAACTCCGAGCCGAGCAGGGCGGTATGGTCGGCCGTCGAGAGGTGACCGGCGAAGGCGTAGCGCGTGCGCGACACGACTTCGGCCAGGGTCTTACCGTCGGTGCCCTCGGCGGCGACGCGGGCGATTTCCTTGGTAATGACATCCTCCACGTAAGGGACGTCCTTGCCGGCCTTGACGCGCGCCAGGATGGTGAAGAGGTTGGGATCGACGTGGCGCTCGTAGGAGCCGTCGAGGTGTTCGACTTTCTGCTCCTCGAGCACCAGGCGGCGAAAGAGCGGACTGCGCTCGGCAAAGACGAGCTCGGCCAGCACTTCCAGCGCGGCGCCGTCGATGTCCGTGGGCGAGAAGGCCGGCGCGTGGTAGCCGACGAGCAGCATGGGCATGCCCGCGGCCTTCCAGGGCACGGTGGCGCGCCTGCCGCGGGTCTGCGGCGGCTCGGTGGGAACCGGCGGGCGCGCGGGCCCCGCCCGCCAGCCGCCGTAGTGTTTCTCGACCAGCGGCAGCACCTGCTCGGCGGTCACGTCGCCTACCACGAGCAGGATGACATTGTCGGGACGGTAGTAGCGGTCGAAGAACTGGTGCGAGTACGCGAACTGGTTCGGCATGTCCACGATGTCACGCAGAAAACCGATGGTGGTGTGGCGGTAGGTGTGGGTCGAAAAGGCGTTGGCGTAGAGCGCCTCGAACATGGGCTGCAACGGGTCCGAGGCACCCTTGTTGTATTCGCCGAGCACGGCCCGCGCTTCCTTCTGGAACTCGGCCTCGGGGTATTCCAGGTTCTGGAAGCGGTCGGCCTCGATGGCGACGATGGTGGGCAGGGCCGCGACGCCGGCCAGGATGTGGTACACGGTCATGTCGTCGGAGGTGAAGGCGTTCGAGTCGGCGCCCATGGACTTGATGGCCGCGTTGTACTTGTCCGTGGGGTAGGCCGGCGTCCCGCGGAACATCATGTGCTCGAAAAAGTGGGCGAAGCCCGACTTGCCCGGCTCGACCTCGTTGCGGCTGCCGGCGCGGACGACGGAGTAGTAGGCAACGAGACCCGGCGAATCGTACGCGACGACGAAGACGCGCAGGCCATTCGCAAGAGTCTTCTCGACGGTGGGAAAGGGAAAGGCCTTGGCTGCGGAAGTCACGGGCATACCTCGGGCGATGGGCCTGGGCGCGGCGCAGGCTGGCAAGAGCAAGACCGTGGCGCACAGGGCGAACAATGGGATGTGTCTCATGTCACGCAAGTGGCCATGGAATAGCACGCTCGCTAGGGTTTTGCGGTATCTTCAAGAGACGATGTTTGCGAGCCGGGAAGCGATTCTGACCTGCGTCGCCTGCCTGTGGCTGGGCTGCGAGGGCCGGGTCGCGATGCGCGTCTACCGGGACGCCGGCGCCAGGCCGGCGGGCGCCGATGCCGCGCAGACGGCCGCGCCCGCCGTGGCGTGCCCCCCCGGCCAGACGCCGCGGGTGGTCGAGCTGGGTACGCCGGTGAAGCTCGACCTGCTCTTCATGATCGATGATTCCCTGTCCATGTCCGAGGAGCAGGCCAACCTCGCGCGCAATTTCCCGCGCCTCATCGAAGCGCTCAAGAGCATGCCCGCGGGCCTGCCCGACCTTCACCTCGGCGTGGTTTCGTCCGACCTGGGGGCGGGCAATGCGGCGCTCGCCGGCCCGTGCGGCAGCTCGGTTGGCGATCGCGGTGTGCTGCAAGTGCGCGACGGCTGCGGCCTCGACGCGGCGAAGGGACGCTTCCTCATCTCGGAGGCGGGCGGGACGAACACCAACTTCACGGGCGATATCTCCGATGTATTCGCGTGCCTGGCGGAGCTGGGCACCGGTGGCTGCGGCTACGAGCACCAACTCCAGTCCGTACGCCTGGCGCTCTCCGGCTTCGTGGCGGAGAACAACGGCTTTTTGCGTAGCGACGCGCACCTGGCGGTGGTCTACATCACCGACGAGGATGACTGCTCCGCGCCGGCCGATAGCAGCATGTACGGCGGCGCGGTAAGCGGCCAGGACTCGAGCTTGCGCTGTTCGCTCGCCGGGCACCTGTGCAATGGTTCGCCGCCACCCGCGGCCGTGTTCTCGACGCCGCTTCCGAATTGCAGCGCCGCTCCCGACGGTGGCGGCAAGCTCATCCCTGTGCAGACCTTCATTGACGAGATGCGGCTCTTGCGCACGCAGAGCGTGAGCGTGTCGGTCATCGGTGGCTGGCCGGACGATGTGGCCACCGCCAACTACGCCATCGGCTACGACACGACGTCGAGCCAGCCGGACGTGCTTAGCTCGATTCCGATCTGCCACTCGGTCAACGGCAGCGCCGCGGTCGGGTTGCGCATGAAACAGCTCGCGGACGCCTTCGGCTCCGCCGGCAAAATCATCAGCATCTGCCAGGACGACTTCAGCAACGCCATGGGCCAGGTCGGGGATCTGATCAACACGACGGTCGAGTGCCAGTAGCTTCGTAGAGGCCGCGCACGCGCTGGGCCAGCTCGTGCGTGGTTTCCGCGCCGGCGTCGGCCGCGCTGATGGCCGCGAGCCGCCGGACTTCGACGGGCTCGGTCGCCGAGGTGTCGAAGATCAGGCGGCCAGGGGCGAAGAGATGGTTGGTGCCGCGAACCCGCAGGACGAGGACGGGCGCCGCGAGCACCCGGGCAAGATAGAAGGCGCCCTTCTTGAACTGCGCCAGGCCGCCATCGCGGCTGCGGGTGCCCTCGGGAAAGACGAGTAGGTTGCCGCGGGCGCGGAGGTGACGGGCGACGCGCTCGACCCAGGGCTGGCCTTCCGCGAAGAGATCGGGTCCGAGGAACCCCGCTCCACGCAACAGCCAGCCGAAGATGGGCACGCGGAAGAAATCCGGGCGTACGATGGTGATGGTGCGCGGGAGCAGAGACAGCAAGAGGAGCGGATCGAGGAAGGAGATGTGATTGCAGACCACGACGGTGCCGCACGTCCTGCGCAGATCGCGCCGGTGGGGAACGTCGAGACGGAGACGCGGGACGAGGAAGCCGAGCAGCGCGAAGAACCCGCGCGAGTAGCTGCCCAAGCCCCAAGCGAGGCCACGGCGGCCGAGCAGCAAGCCGGCGACGACAAAGGCCAGCCAGTATCCGGCGACGAATGCGCCAATGAAGTAGCCCCAGAGGACCACCGTCGTGGCGAGGGATCGGGCACGCGCCAGTTTCATGGGCGGCGCCTATCGCTGTGGTTCTTTTTCATGACCGCAGTAGTTGAGACAGTGGCACGCATTTGAATCCCCGGCGGGCGCACTCTTCCAGGATTGCTGGCAGGGCGGTCACGGCCACGGGTTCGCGGTCGTCACGCTCGGCCGCATCGTGCAAAAGGACGATGGCGCCCGGCCGCAGGTTGGCGAGCACGCGGCGGGTGGCTTGCTCGGCGGTGGTGGCAGCGAGGCCGTCGCGGCTGCGCACGCTCCAACCGACGAGGGTGAGGTCTAGCTTGCGCGTTGCGACCGCGGTCCTTGGGCTGACGTGGCCGATGGGTGGGCGAAAAAACTGCGGTCGCGTACCCGTAGCGATTTCGACCGCAGCCAGGGCGCGTTCGAGGCTGGCGGCGATCACGTCGGGATGGCGGAACGAGAGCCTTCGATCGTGTGTGTCGCCGTGGATGCCGAGGTCATGGCCCGCGGCCGCGATCTCGCGCAGGACCTCGGGCGCCTGGCGCGCCTTGGCGCCGAGGACGAAGAAGGTGGCACGCGCATCGCAGCGGGCGAGCGCAGCCAGGATCTTGCGCGTCGAGGTCGGATGTGGCCCGTCGTCGAAGGTGAGGGCGATTTCGGGGCGCGACGCGGCGCCTCGGCAAAGCACGGGGGCAAACATGGCGAGGCGAGGATCCATCACCCCCAGGAGCAGCAGGGCGAGATAGACGACCGGCACCGCACAGGCGAGCCACGCGAGCGGCGGGCCAGAGAACACGAGCCAGCCGACCGCCGCGGCTGCGCCGACGGTGCCGGCAACGAGAAGCAACCGCCCCGGCGACATCACGGCACCAGGAGCTC
>PNBO01000165.1:480-19889 GCA_003136095.1 Myxococcales bacterium | reverse complement strand
TCGCCAGCCAGCCCGCGGGCGCCAGGGTGTGGATCAACGGCGAAGAGCGCGGCGAAACCCCCTGCGCGGTTCAGGTCAAGCCCGGCACGGCGCGCGTGGCACTGGTCCACGCCGGCTACCTCACCAGCCAATCAACCATCGAGGTGCGTGAAGGCGCCAAGATCGACGAAACGCTCAAGCCGGTCGAGCCGCCGATGACGGGCGAGGCGCGCTTCCGCGCCGAGTGTCAGACCACCGGAAAGTTGCCCATCGTCGTCGACGGCAAGGAAACCGGAATCCTGTGCCCGTTCTCGAAGATGCGCGTGGATCCGGGTACCCACACCATAGGCTTGCTCATACCGGCAACCGGGAAGGTTCACCAGAAGGAAATCGTTCTGTTTGCCGGCGTCCGCAGCGTCGTGTTTGGCGACTAGTCGACCGCGGCGTGGAGAGAGGTTCCAGGTCATGAAACGAACAATCGCGAACATCGAATGCATCTTGGGGAGGTCGACATCTCGGAAACTTGTGCTGGCGGCCGGATTCGCGGCCACGACCTTCCTCGCTCTGGGCGCCCGCGCCGAGCCCGCGAAAGCCGAGACGCCGTCGAAGATTGGTGGCGGTGCGGTGGCCAGGGTTCTGCCGCCGGCCGAAAAGATCAAGGTGATCGAGGATGAGTTGGCCAAGGAGGTCGAGCGGCGGGGCAAGGCCGAAGAGGACAACGCCCGGCGACTGACCGAGAATAACGAACTGGTGGCGAGCGCCAAGATCCTTGCGAAGGAGCGCGCCTCGCTCGAGGCCAGGTTGGCCGAAACGCGCGATCGCGAGACCAAGGTACAGAGGGCCAACGATCGCCTGCGCGAGGAAAACGAGCGGATCGCGATCACCGTGCGCCTGGCCCTGCCCGTCGTCGCCGTGGTCTGCGCATTGATCCTGGCGATGCTGGTCTGGCTCTTCTTGTTTCTGCGGCAAGTGGCCAGTCGCGTGCACGGCGAGCGGACGCTGGCCGAGATGCACGCGCTCGAGGCACGGCTTAACCACGCCAACGATCAGTACAACGCGGAGCTCAAGCGCAACCAGACGCTGCGGAACAAGCTGGCCGAACTGGGCATCGTCGACGAGCAATCGCCGCACACGCCGACCGGCCAGTGGCGGGCGCGGTGATACGCGACAGCGGGGCCGGCGGTTCGCCTGGCGGGAGGTTCGCTAGGGGATCTTCGGGGGTGGCGGCGTGATGTCGCCCGGGCAGCCGAACAGGATTTGCACGTTCGACGCGGCTCCCGAGGTGATCTTGTCGCAGGAGCTACCGTTGAGCACGAAGGTTTGATTGTTGGCGCCGAAGCTCCAGCCGTTGGCGCTGTCCTTCTGGACCAGGGTCTTGTCCATGTACACCGCGACGTTGTTCACATCGGGCGGAGCCGTCGGTGACGTGAAGGTACAGGTCGTGACGGCCTTGCTGATGGACGAGAACGCGGTGGCGAGATCTTGGGGCGAAGTGGCGGGGTAGTAATTCCCGGTGCCGCCGGCAACGGCAAAACTCTGCAGATTCGTGAGGGCCGCTTGGGGACCTATGCCGATCACGTACACCAGGAATCCCGCGCTCTTGGCCGCGGTGATGGCGTCGACGGTCGCCTGAACATTGGGGGTCGAACTGCCGCCCGAGGCGCAGTTGGGTTCGCCATCGGTGGAGAGGAGGATGACGTGGTTGTTGTTGTCGTTCACCGTCTTCAGGTAGGCGGTGGCCGCCGTGATGGCCTGCGCGGTCGGAGTATTGCCGCCGGGCGAGGTATTGCCGATCTGGGTTTGGATGGTTGCCACCGACGTCGTCGAGATGGCTACCTCGACCCCGTTGCTGACGGTGCAGCCACTGCCGGTGGAGGAGAACAACTTGAGACCCCAATTAATGGAACCCGAGGTCGCGGTCAGGGTGGCGCCCACGGCCGAGGTCAGCGTCGGCCAGCGCGTGCTGCAATTGGAGGTGTTCGAGCAAACCGTGCCGCCGCCACCACTCTGCTGCGTGCAGTAGCAATCCTCGGCGATGCTGTAGTCCATCGATCCCGACCGGTCGAGCACCAAGAGCACGTCGGCCGGCTCATGGCTGGTGCTCGAGGTCGTGCTGCCGCAGTTGGCGTCGGGGTTCGGTGGAGCTCCGGATGTTCCCGACCCGCCGGCGCCACCCTTGCTGGAAACGCTCGCGTCAGGATTGATGACGACCGCGCCTGCCACGCCGCCGCCACCACTGCTACCCTGCCCGATCTGGTCGGGCGAACCGCAGCCGACGAACAACATCGCGGCGAGAGAGAGAACCGTCACGCCCACAAGCATCATCGAATACATAAATTTTTTCATGGCGCCTTCCTGCCTTTGTAAAGATGCCTTCCCGCTCGCGTTGCCGAACGGAAGAAACAACCTGGATAGATCATACGCTTTTTCTAGGTCTGCCGACGAGGCTATTTCGGCTCTTGGTGTGAGGCTATTCACTATGGCGAAGGCACTGGTACATCCCGCACAGAAGGATGCAGAAACGCATGGAGTCGTGTTCGACTCGGGTCGATCTCAATGTCCAAGTAAGTGATTGCAGCGAGGCAAAAGTGTCACATTTCTGCGAAGGTCCCGCGGGATTTCTGCGGTTTTCGTGTGTGCGCAAGACCTACCTTTGTTCTACGAGCGCGGCCTAGACACAGGGCGGTGCAAGCGGCGGGCAGGGCAACAGCGCGCGCTTGCAAAGAGAAGCCATATTCGCCAGATTGTCGGCCCCATGCCCCCCCACACATTCCTCGTGCAGGCACCAGGCCGTCCGGCCGTTGGTTCGGTGCGTGATTATTTCGGGGCCTGAAGGAAGCGAAAGGAACCGCTCGCAATGGCCAAGCTCGTTTTGCCCAAGAAGTTCGTCAGCAAGTACCCGCACAAGTTCGCCGCCGGCAAGAAAATGTACCTGCGCGGCCAGCGCATCCTGCCCAAACCTATCACCGGGAGGGAGAGCCTGCCCGACCTGATGGACAGCACGTTCCTGGCCTACAACGCCGCTCGCTTGCAGGAAGGGGCGCGGCTCTTCACCGAGAAGATGCTGGCCAACGACAGCGTGACGGTCGGCATGACCCTGGCCGGTGCTCTCACTCCGGCGGGACTCGGTGCCTCCGCGGTCATCCCGCTCATCAAGGCCGGCTTCGTGGACTGGATCGTGGGCACGGGCGCGAATCTGTACCACGACATGCACCACGCGATGAATCTGCCGCTCTTCCGCGGCTCGCCTTTCGTCGCCGATCCCGCCCTGCGCCGTTTCGGCGTGGTTCGCATCTACGACATCCTGCTCGACTACAACGACGTGCTCATGCGCACCGACGATATCTTGCGCAAGATTCTCATCCGGAAGGAATTCCAGAAGGAGATGGGCACGGCCGAGCTGCACTACCTCCTCGGCAAGTACTGCGCCGAGTTCGAGCGCCAGACGGGACTCAAGGATGCGTCCGTGCTGGCCGCGGCCTATCGCGCCGGCGTGCCCTGCTTCACGTCGTCGCCGGGCGATTCGACCATCGGTATGAACGTGGCCGGCGTCGAGCTGCGTGGCAACAAGCTGCGCGTGAATCCCAGCATCGACGTCAACGAAACCACTGCCATCGTGCTCGACGCGAAGATGCGCAAGAAGAAGACCGGCGTGTTGCTCATGGGGGGAGGTTCGCCCAAGAACTTCATGCTGCAAACCGAGCCGCAAATCCAAGAGGTCCTGCGCATCAAGGAAATGGGACACGACTACTTCCTGCAGTTCACCGACGCGCGTCCCGACACCGGCGGACTGTCGGGGGCCACGCCGTCCGAGGCGGTGAGCTGGGGCAAGATCGATCCCAACCAGCTGCCCGATGCCGTGGTGGCCTACCTCGACTCGACGGTGGCACTGCCGCTCCTCGCCCACTACGCGCTGGCCCGCAAGCAGCCGCGCAAGCTCAAGCGGCTCTATGACAAGCGCGCGAAGATGATGGAGCGCCTGACCGCCGAGTACTTCAAGCACAACAAGGACGCGACGATCATTAAGTAGAGTCGGTCCTAGCCGACCGCGAAAGCACCGTACCCCACGACGCGGTTGCGCGGGCCGGCGGTGTCGCCTGAATTGCGCAGATCGAGGGTCGTGCACGCGAGCCCCTTGTTCGCGACCATGGCGAGCAGGCCGTTGATGCCGGTGGCGCCACAAGCCTGATCGAAGTCGACCTCGCCGGCGGCGAGCCGCTCCACGGTCTTGGCCGTGTCGGCATCGAGCTGCTGGGCCGTGGCGTAGTCGTGGTAGTGGCTGAGATCCGAGCTCACCACGATGGCGGTCTCGCCCTCGCCCCAGAGCAGAGCCAGCACTTTCTCGACAGCGCGCCAGTCGTCGTCGCCGGCGAGCAGGGGCACCATGCGCGCGTTCGGGCAAACTTGCTTGAGGAACGGCAATTGGACTTCCAGGCTGTGCTCGTTCTCGTGCGCGGCCTCGAATTCGCGGGCCAGGCCTTCCTTGACGAGGAGGGCGACCGCCTCGCGGTCCACGGCCACTGGGCCGAGCGGGGTTTCGAACGCGCTCGCGCCGCTCGCCGCCACGCCGGGGAAGCCGATGCGATGGGAAGGCCCAATCAGGATCACGCGCTCGATTTCCTTGCCGCGCGGGGCAAGCGCGGCGTAGGCCGTGCCCGCGACGGGGCCGGAATAGATGTAGCCCGCGTGGGGAGCGACCACGGCCTTGGGTGGCTTGGCCATGCCTGGGGGCGCGGCCTCGGCCACGTACGCACGCACCGCCGCGGCAAGCTCTTGCGGCTTGTCGGAGTAGAACATGCCGGCAACGGCCGGGCGGCGCGCGCGCATGCCATACTCTACCGCGAATCCATGGGAAGGGTGGCAAGGAGGAGCGCGCTTGAAACAGGAAATGCGAACAGGAGACGGCGCCATCGTGCCGGGCCGGTACTTTCGCCGGGAAGACGACGGTCGCGTGCTGTGCGAGCTGTGCCCGCGCGCCTGCCGCCTTGCCGACGGTCAGCGCGGCGTCTGCTTCGTGCGCGGCGCGCGCGGCGGCGAGATGGTCTTTACCAGCTACGGCCGCTCGACGGGATTCTGCATCGACCCCATCGAGAAGAAGCCGCTCTATCATTTCCTGCCGGGCACGCCCGTCCTCTCGTTCGGCACCGCGGGCTGCAATTTGACGTGCAAGTTCTGCCAGAACTGGGAATCGAGCCGCGCGCGCGACGTGGAGCGCGCCAGCGCCACGGTGTCGCCAGCCGCCATCGCGGCGGCGGCCGCGTGCCATGACTGCCGAAGCGTGGCCATGACCTACAACGATCCCGTGGTCTTTTTCGAGTACGCCGTCGACACGGCCGTGGCCTGCCACGACCGCGGCCTCGCCACCGTGGCGGTCACCGCGGGCTACATGCTGCCTGCCCCACGCGCGGAGCTCTATCGCCACTTCGACGCCGCCAACGTCGACCTCAAGGCCTTCTCCAAGCGCTTCTACCGCGAATTGTGCGGCGGCGAGCTCGGCGCTGTGCTCGACACGCTGGTGTACCTGCGCGCGCGGACCCAGGTCTGGCTGGAGATCACCACGCTGCTCATCCCCGGCGAAAACGACGGCGAGCAGGAGATCGACGAGATGACCCGCTGGCTGGTCGCGAACGTGGGCCGGGATGTGCCGCTCCATTTCTCGGCCTTTCATCCCGACTTCCGGCTGCTCGACCGGCCGCCGACGCCGCTTGCGAGCTTGCGGCGGGCGCGCGCCATCGCGCTGGGCAACGGCCTGCGCCACGTCTACACCGGCAACGTGCGCGACGACGAGGGCGGCAGCACCTTCTGTGCCGGCTGTGGTGCCAAGCTCATCGGCCGTGACGGCTATGACGTCACTTCGTGGTCACTCACCGAGAGCGGCGCGTGCCGAGCCTGCGGCGTACTCTGCGCCGGCCGCTTCGAGCGCGTCCCCGGCTCCTGGGGCAACCGCCGCCTGCCCATCGCCATCGAACCCTAGCCCACGAGCACGTATCGTGGTCGTGGTCGTGGCCGCGACTTCTATTGTCCCGGCCAGCACCGCGCGGGAAACTCGCCGCAACTTTCCCAGCAACAGTCCCCGATGGCGGTGCACGGTGCGTCCGGGGGCATGCAGGAATTACGCCGCCCGAGCTGGCCCGAGGTGCTGGGCGCGCAGATCCCGGAGCAACAGTCCGCAGCCAAGGAACAAGGCCAGCGGCGTGTGCCAGGTCGACGAGCGCAAAGCAGACTCCCACCCAGCCCAGGCGAACCAGCAGCAATCGGTCGATGGTACACGTGGGCTCGCGCCATAGCAGATCACGCACGATTACTCTGGTTTCGACTCGTCGAATATTGCAGTCTTGCCAGCACGCCCGAGCATCTGCGGGGTCGTGGGGCTGGGCGCTACTTGAAAAGGTGACGGGGAGCCGTCGGCTTCGAATACTTTTTGGCAAGGAGAGGCCATGAAGCGGAGTGCATTTGGCAAAGTGTTCGCCGGATTCCTTGTCGGCTCGTTTGGCGTGATCCTCTACCTGGGTTGCGGTTCCCCCGACAAGGTTGGCACCACCGGTGGGGATGGCGGCAACGGCGGTGGGTCGGGGGGCGTGACGGTCAACCTAACGGATCTCCTGGGTGGCACGACCGGCACGGGCGGCGATGGCGGAACCTTGGGCGCCTCCAGCACCAGCGGGAGCGCCGAAGGCACCTGCGGTGACACGACCATCACGCCCAACCGCGCGCCGGTGGATGTCCTCATCGTGCTCGATCGGTCGGACTCGATGGGCTACAGCATGACCGGCGACTGCTACTGTTCGTCGTACCCCGCTTCGTTGCGGCAAGGATCGGTATGCAACCCAGAGCCTGCCAATTGTGGCGATCGCTGGACGGTAGTCAGCGCCGCGGTCGATCAGACGATCTCCGCCAATCCCAGCCTCAACTGGGGGCTCGAGCTGTTCTCCGCGCCGAGCTCGCCGTCCTGCTCGGTGTCGCTGGTGCCGCAGGTGGCTGTCGCCGCGACGTCCGGGCCGCAGATTCAGTCGCTGCTGGCAACGATGACGCTGCAACTCTGGACGCCGACGGCCCTGGGGGTCAACGCGGCCAATCTGTACCTGCAAGGGGTCAAGGATGGCAACGACAAGGTCATCCTGCTTGCCACCGACGGCGAGCCCAATTGCAAGGATGGCAAGGCCGCCTCCGACGACGACATGCCGGCCACCTCCGCCGCGGTCGCCGCCGCCGCCGCCGCGGGTTTCCCGGTCTACGTCGTCGGCATCGGACCTCCCCAGGGTGTTGCCAATCTGGACCAACTCGCGCAGGTCGGCGGCACCGGTCACTACTATCCGGCCGACTCCGCGCAGGCGCTTGCGGATTCGTTGGCCACCATCTCGAAGATCGTTTCGACTACCTGCGAGTTCCAGACGCCGATGTCGCCACCCGATGCTACCAGGGTCTACGTGTACCTGGACAAGACGCTCATCAACCACGTCGCTGCGAGCACGGACGACGGATGGATGTTCGGCGCCACCAGCTCGGACATCGTGCTCACCGGCACCTTCTGCTCGAACCTGCTGGACGGCGCGGCCGCGACGGTCCAGATCATCTTCGGCTGCAAGGACTACAACCCGCCCATCAACATCCCCTAGCCAAGTCACAGGCTCTTGAGGAACGCGATCAAATCTCGTTTCTCTTCACCGCTCAGCTTGACTCCGAATTCGTGACCGGTGTTGCGGTTGCCCGGCAAACGCGTGTCGAAGGTGAAGGTGCCCTGGCCGACGCCAAGGGTGAAGGTGACGGGCCGCGCGTCCGTGGGTTCGAGCAGGGCCTCTAGCGTCGGCACCGAGCCGTTGTGCAGGTAGGGCGCGGAAGCGACGAGCGTGGTGAGCGGCGCCGTGCGCACCCACGGTCCGGCGATGGGCACGGTTTCGGTCGGGCCCCGGCGATGCACCGACGGGATGCGAGTGATGGGCATGCGCACGTTCTTGTCGGCGAGCGCGCGGCGGTCGACCTCGAAACCGAAGAGGGCGTCGGTGCCGATGCCGCCGGCGGCCAGGTCGTCGCGTTCGTCGCCCTGCGCGCGGCCGTCGCCGTCGGCATCGAAGGGCAAGATGCTGCAATTGGTGTAGGGAATCGGCGTCGCCAGGGCGGCATGG
Source organism: Myxococcales bacterium (assembly GCA_003136095.1). Lineage (GTDB taxonomy): Bacteria > Myxococcota_A > Polyangia > Fen-1088 > Fen-1088 > Fen-1118. The sequence goes on along the minus strand of PNBO01000165.1, from coordinate 11,787 downwards.
CGATCGTGGCAGTGGGCGCAGGTAGTTTGCACCTTCTCGGCGGTCGCTTGGGCGCGGTCGAGGTCGAACTCTTTGAAGATCGAGTTAAGTCCCAGCGCGCCGTCGCCCCTGCGCAGACCGAGCGCGGCCAGCATCCCCACTGGCGCGTGCACGGCGTGGCAGTCGGTACAGCGCGGAATTTCCAAGCCATGCTCGGGAATGGGTTTCTCGGTAGCCAGCGTGGTCGCGGAGTGGCAGGTCACGCAGCGCACGGGGAGGCGCGCCGACAGGGGCCGGGTCTCGTCGATGGGCGCGAGCAGCGGGGGTTCGATGCCGGCGCCCGCGTACGCGGCTGGAACGTCGACCAGGATCTGCTGGTTGATGATGTCGCCCACCATGCGGTCGAAGAAGATGGCGCGGCCACGGGCCACCGCGCCCGGATCGAGCGCGGGACGCGCGATGGTCGCGAGGTCGGTATCGTAGATCAGCTTGCGGATCTGCGTGGCCTCGAAGCCGAGGCGCAAGCCGCGCACCAGCGCGGGCGGCGCGGGCGCGCCCTGGCGCAGGACGCGAGCGTACATGATGCCGGGGAAGGAGTCCGCCTGCAGGCCGATGGCGCCGATGGAGCGGGCGTCGAGCACGATGGCGCGATTGATGAGGTCGGCGTCGCCTTCGAGGCCGGGCGGAAACTCAATGCCCATCTCGGCCAGGGCTTGCCCGCGGCGCTGGCCGGTGCGCTCGGCGTAGCGGCCCAGCCAATCCACCCCGCGCGTGGCGTAGGTGGCGGTCCAGTTGATGACGGACAGCGAGCGCACGACGAGCGAGCTCGGCGTGCTCTTGGGGTTGAACACCCCCGCCGGCCCCGTGCGCATCAAGCCCACGTCGGCGTAGCGGCGCGAGTGCAACCCGGGCGCGGTCATGTCCAGGCCGAATTCGTTGGTCAGATCCTGACGGCCTGGCCCCGCCGAAAGCAGGCTGGCCTGCACCTGCTTGGCGTCTGGCAGCTTGAGCGCGGACCGGTACTCGGCAACGGTGACGCGGCCGTCATGGTTGCGGTCGAGGACCAGCGCCGCGTCGAGCCGCATGCGTTGTTTGATCTCGGCTTCGCCGTCGGGGATGCCGTCGCGGTCCAGGTCGAGGACATGCGCCGGCTCGAAGAGCGACGAGGTGGCCAACATCATCTCGTAATCGAGGCGGGTGCTGGGCAGACCGAGAACGGTCTTGCCGTCCACCGGATTGCGGCCGGAATGGCACAGCCAGCAGGTCATGCCGATCTCGCCGGTGGGCTTGCCAGTTTCGAAATCGAGGGCGTCGCGCAGTCCGGAGAAGCCGGTGCTAGCGGAGGTGTAGCCGAGCTTGCCCGGTGGGTCGTCGGGGTCGGCGGCCAGGCCGAAGACCTCGGGATTGCCGAGGATGCCGCCTTTGAGCGAAATGTGGCGCGTGACGCGCGTGTCGACCGAGCCGTCCTGGTCGAGATCGAGCGGCACGTCGTCGAGGTGGATTTCAATGTCCCGCCGCCAGGCCAGATCCGCGAGGTTCGTCCAGTAGTCACCGTTGGTGCTGACCAGGCGCGAGCCGGGAGAGGTGAAATCCTGCCATTCGTAGGTGCCGATGCTCTCCACCGCCTGCTGCCGCGCGCTGGCCTGGGCGGCNNATGGCGAGGCGCTTCACGGAGCGCAAAATCTACCTCTTCGCGACGATTGTGCACACCTCGGCCGTTTCCTTCGTGCAATACCTAGGGGGACGATGTCTGGCAGTACCGAAGACGATTCTCGCGAAAACTCGCAAGGTGATTGGCAGTCGAGGTGCCTCGATGGCGAGCGCACCCAGGATGTGTTCGTGGCGGCCGCGCCAAGCTCCCGGCACGACGACGACCGCCGGCAGTTCGAATCCATGGCCACCCGCGCCCTCGAGGGGCTCGGGGCGCACGGGCTGTCGCCGAGCAATATCGTGTGCGGCTGGATTCATCTGGCCAGAACCCCGGCGTGGGATTGGCGGCAGGTGCTGGCGGGCATCTTCGGTGCCACGGAGCCGTTGCCCATCACCGCGCTCTTGCAGCCACCTGCGCTGCCGCTTCGCTATTGCACCATGCAGCTGCATGCCATCCGTTCGGCGCGGCAGAGCGGCGTCTGGCACGGCAATGTGGCCGAGCCGGCGGCGGCGACGGTCTTGCGCGATGGCGCCCGCCACCTGCGGCTCATGGTCATCACGCCGCGGCCGGGGCTGGCGCAAGGCGCCTCCCTCGCCGATCTGGCCTACGACATGCTGGCCCAGGCCGGGCACGCGTTGCAGGCGCGCGGCGTGTCTTTCACGGACGTGGTGCGTACCTGGATCTACGTGCAGGACATCGAGCGCAACTACGGCTCTCTCAATCAGGCGCGCAACCGCTACTACGGCGAACAGAAGCTCGTCCGCTTGCCGGCCAGCACCTGCGTCGAGGGCACCCTGGCCGGGGCCGCCGTCCCGGTCGCGATGGACCTCTACGCCATTGCCACGAGCGACGACGTGCGCGTGCAGGCGGTCCCACCCGGCGCCATGGGCGAGGCGTCGGGCTATGGGTCGGCCTTTGCGCGCGGCTCGCTCATCACCGAACCAGGCCGCCGCACGCTCTACGTGTCGGGCACCGCCAGCATCGACGCCCAGGGCCGGGTGGTCGCGGCAGGCGACATCGAGGGGCAGCTCGCCCGCATGTTCGCCAACGTGCGGGAGCTGATGGATGGCGCCGGGCTGGAATTTCGCCACACCCTGACCGCCACCGCCTACCTCAAGCAGGCCAGCTATCGCCAGGCCTATGCCCGGGCCGCGGCCGCCGCTGGCCTGTCCGCTGACCTGCCCGCCTCCGTGGTGGTTGCCGACATCTGCCGGCCGGATTGGCTGTGCGAAGTCGAGCTGTGCGCCGCGCAGGCGATACCGGCCGGCTGACAACCCCGCCGCGCTGTGTTTGGCCAAAGCGGACCAAATTAGTCGTAATTTGCGGGCGCGTCGCTGGGGGGCGCGCTAGGCTGGCGGCATGGATACCATTCTACGAATCTCGGATGCCGCGAACCTGGCCATCCACGCCATGGCCCATATCGCGCGCTCGCGCGGCGGCGTGAACCAATCGGTGGGTGAGATTGCGACCCATCAAGGAGTCTCGGAAGCGCACCTCTCGAAAGTCATGCAGCGGCTGGTGAAGGTCGGCCTGCTCACCTCGCGGCGCGGTCCCGGGGGGGGCTTTCTCCTCGGCCGTGAGGCCAAGACCATCTCCCTGCTCGAAATCCTCGAAGTGATCGATGGCCCCATGTCCGACTGCAAGTGCCTGCTCGGCCGCAAGAAGTGCCTGTTCGGCGGCTGCGCCCTGGGCGCGTTGCTCACCCACGTCAATCATCAGGTGCGCGTCTTCCTGGCCTCGCGCAACTTGACCGACCTGACCGGGCCCGCCGGAGAGCACACGCTCTACCTCGCCGGCTTGGGCAACCCGGAGGCGGGACGGGCGCGGCCTAAACGAAAACCGAAGTCCTAAGGTCCGCCTTTCTCGGCGGGGGGCTCGCTCAGGCGCCGCCGTCCTTGAGCAACGGGTAGCCGGCGGCCACCCAGGCGGCCATGCCGCCGGCGATGTCGCGCACGCGCAAGTAGCCGCGCTTAATGAGCTCGTTGCCGGCGGACTGGCTCATGCCGCCGCTCTCGCAGACGAGCAGGAGATCGGCGCAGTGGTCGTAGTTGAGATACGCTTCGATGGCGTCCACGTTGTTGTAGGGGATGTCCACGTCGGTGCCCGGGATGTCACCCGCGTAGGGAATATGGACGTTGATGACGATGGGGTTGGCTGTAGCGATCAAGTCCGACGCCTCGGCCGGAGAGAGGCGCTGGAGGGTGGTCCAGCCCGTGCAGCCGGCGTCGTCGTCGGCGTCTGTCGTCGGTCCATCCGGCACCACGGCTTCCGGGCGGGAAACGTCGGCTGGCCGATCCGAACCGGGTCTCTCTGCGGTGGGGGTTTCGGCGGCGGGTGCCTCCGGAGCCGGGGCCTCAGCGACCGGACGGTCGGCGGCAGGGACTTCCACGGTGGCTCCGCTGTCTGCCGGCAGGAGGTCCGCCGGGCGCAGATCGGGGGCCACGTCCCCGCCGCTCGTATCGCGCACGACCGGCCCGTCGGGAAGAACGGTGGCGTCGTTCGTGAGCGCGGCGGCGTCGTTGTTGGGCGCGACGGCGCTGTCCCCGTTCGCGTCGCCTGCAGACACGTCCCGGGCGGCCGGCCCGTCGGGAAGGGCGGCGTCCGTCGCGGACGATGAGCTGCTCTTGCAGCCGGCCAAGCAGAGGGCGGTGGCGAATCCAGCCAAGACGAGTCGATGGTGCGTCACGGGGCCAGGATACCCCGGTTCAAGGTTGGGTTCACGTCTGGCTCTTCCGCCGCACAGCACACTACCTATCGCTGGAGACCAGAAGGCATGGAAACCCTTCCAGGGTTTCCATAACAGCGTTAATATCCCGCTACCCCGGTCCGGGGTCAGAAATCGCCATCATTCGCGACGGAGGAGATGAACGTGAGACACACCATCAAGCTTGCAGTATTGCTGTTGGCCGGATCGATTCTCGGCAGCGCATGCGTTACCTCGGGGACCTTCGAGGCGAAAGAGGCGGAGCTCGCCACGGCGCTCAAGGACAAGGATGCCCTCAAGCAGGACAACGCCAAGCTTCAGGCCAAGGTCGACGATCTCAACAAGCAGATCGCCGATCTGAAGAAGCAGATGGACCAGGTCAAGGCCTACGGCAAGGGCAAAGCCGACGAGCTGCAGGCCGGCATGGAGAGCCTGCAGAAGCGCCTGGATGAGCTCGAGAAGCAGAAGAAGACCGCCGAGGCGCGCGCCGCTATGTTCCGCTCGCTCGTCGACAAGCTGCGCGCCATGGTCGATGCCGGCCAGATCAAGGTCACGGTTCGCAACGGCCGCATGNNCTCTTCGACTCGGGCAAGACCGAGCTCAAGCCCGAGGGCAAAGATGCCATCGCCAAGGTCGCCAAGGTGCTCGCAGGAATGGATCGTCACTTCCTGGTTGCGGGCCACACCGACAACCTGCCGATCAAGACCAAGAAGTTCCAATCTAACTGGGAGCTATCCACCCAGCGCGCGCTCGAGGTCGTCCGCCTGCTCATCGACAATGGCATGAAGCCGAGCCAGGTCGGCGCGGCCGGATACGCCGAGTACGATCCCGCGGCCGGCAACGCGACGCCCGACGGCCAGAAGCAGAACCGCCGTATCGAGATCGTGGTGGAGCCCAACCTGTCCGAGCTGCCCAGCCTGGAAGGCCTGACGGGCAAGTAGCAAGCGGCAGATGGCCCCGTCCGCGTGGGAAGCCGCCGAGCTTTGCTCGGCGCGGACCATTACAAAATGTTCAAGAAGCGCGACGTCGCCATCCATTTCGTAGGCATCGGCGGTATCGGCATGTCCGGTATCGCCGAAGTCTTGTTGAACCTGGGCTATCAGGTCTCGGGCTCCGACCAGCGCGCGAGCGAGGTCACCCGGCGCCTGCAGTCTCTAGGTGGTCACATTTTCGTCGGGCACCGAGCCGCCCAGGTCAAGGGCGCCGACGTGGTGGTGATTTCCAGCGCGGTCAAGGCGGATAACCCCGAGGTGGCTGAGGCGCAGAAACGCGGCATCCCCGTCATCCCGCGCGCCGAGATGCTCGGCGAGCTGATGCGGGTCAAGGACGGCGTGGCGGTCGCGGGCTCGCACGGCAAGACCAGTACGACCACCATGGTCGCCGCCATCCTGGCGCACGCTGGTCTGGACCCGACCGTGGTCATCGGCGGCAAGGCCAAGGTCTTCGGTTCCAATGCGCGGCTCGGCGCGGGCGAGGTGCTGGTGGCCGAGGCCGACGAGTCCGACGGCTCGTTTCGCCACCTGGCGCCCATGGTCGCGGTCATCACCAACATCGATCGCGAGCACATGGATCACTACGGCACCGAGGCGGCGCTGCGTGCGGCTTTTCTCGATTTCGCCAACCAGGTGCCCTTCTACGGCGTGGTCGTGCTCTGTGCGGACAACCCGACCGCGGCCGGGTTGCTGCCCGAGCTGCTCAAACGGCACGTGACCTACGGTCTCTCCGCGGGCGACTACCGCGGCGAGATCCTGTCAGCCGACGCGCACGGCACGCGCCTGCGGGTGCGGGTGCGCGACGAGGCGCGCGGCGAGGTGCTGGTGCCCATGCCCGGCATCCACTACGCGCAGAACGCGCTGGCCGCCCTCTGCGTGGCCGACGTGTTTGAGGTTCCCTTCGCCGCGACTTGTGAGGCGCTGGCCGCGTTTGGCGGCGTCGACCGGCGCTTTTCCGTGCGCGGCGAGGCCCGGGGGGTGCTCGTCGTCGACGACTACGGCCACCATCCGACCGAGATCGCCGCGACCATCGCCGCGGCCCGGCTCTTCGGCCGCCGTCTGGTGGTGGCGTTTCAGCCCCACCGTTTCACCCGCACCCAGGATCTGATGCAGGACTTCGCGCCCGCCCTGGCCGGCGCCGACGAGATCGTGCTCACCGACATCTACCCGGCCGGCGAGCCGCCCATCCCCGGCGTGGACATCCAGGCCGTGCTGCGCACCTTCCCATCCGGCGCGAAGGTCAGCTACGGTCCCCGCAAGGAGCTGGCCGCCCACCTCGCCGCGCGCCTGCGCGAAGGCGATCTCCTGCTCACCCTCGGTGCTGGCGACATCACGCAGGTCGCCGTGGAGGTCTTGGGGCGGTTGGAAGCTTCGTGAGCTCTTGAGATAGGTGAATTTGCCTAGAACCAAGAGACCATAGAATCGACGTGGCAAATGAAATCTGTGCCGTGCGACGCTAGCGGTATCGGCGATGCGTACTTTGCGAAGGCGCATCGGGGGACTGAACCCCTGGCCAGGTACGAAATTTGGCGGTTGGCGCTGGCTGGGTGATCGTCGCAGTGTGCGCTCGCCTGGCGACAGCTATCTCTTGACGACCCCGGGGCCAAGGGCCGATGGCCCCTCACCCGACGCCCGCGGCCCTCACGCCCTTGCGTGGAAGGTCGTCATGAACGCCAACGCCGCGGTTCTCGACGGGGAGCGCCCGCGTGGCGGCTTCTTTCGGCGGCGGCGGAGTAACCACCGCATCTCGGTGCAAGGCCGCAGTCCACTCCTCTGGATCGGGCGCGTGGGCGCGGTCGCGTGGCGCTCGGGGCGGCGTATCGGACGGCTGGCGGGCAAGCTCGTGGTGCTGGCCGCAGCTCTCGTGGCCTGCGTCTTGGGCGGACGCCTGGGCATCCGTCACGTCATCGACTCGCCGAGATTCCAGCTCCGAACCATCGAATTCTCGCCCACGCTCCACCTCGGGCAGGCCGAGGTGCTCGCCCTGGCCGGGGTCAAGGTGGGCGATCGGCTGCTCGGCATCGACACCGACGCGGTGGCCGCGCGCATCGCCACCCATCCCTGGGTCAAGAGCGTGCGCGCCAGCCGGCGACTGCCCGGCTGCCTGGTCATCGAGGCGAGCGAGCGGCACGCGGCGGCGGTGGCCGCGCTCGCGGGCCTCTACCTCATCGACGACAGCGGCCGGCCCTTCAAGCGCGCGAGCATGGATGAGGCGGACGGGCTGCCCGTCCTCACCGGCATCGAGCGCGGCCGCTACGCCGAGATGCGCGAGGTGAGCGAGGCGGCCTTCCGCGAGGCGCTCGCTCTCCTGCGCGAGTACCGGGACAAGCCGGGGCGGCCGGCGGTGGGCGAGATCAGCATCGATCCCGGGTTCGGCTTCTCGCTCCTGCTCTTCGAGGGCGGGGCCGAGATCCGGCTGGGCCGGGGAAATTACGGCAAAAAATTGGCGCAACTCGATCAGATCTTCGATGCTGTGATGGCAAAGGGTACGGGTGGGCTGTCCGCGCTCCGGATCGTGCACCTCGACCTTCCCGAGAGCGGCCGCGTTCCCGTGCTCCTGCGCAACGGCGCGGAGCCCTCCTCTCCGTCGCGATCCGCGCCCATGAAAATCGCCAAGAACTAAGCGCAACGACCAGCAAGCAGGCAAGAANNAAGGGTGTCATCGTCAACATCGACTCGACGGTGGCGGCCATCAAGCAAGCGGTGCTCGAGGCCGAAGGCATGTCGGGTTGCGAGATCTCGCAGGTCTACGTGGGCATCGCCGGCGGCCACATCAAGGGCATCAACTCGACCGGGACCGTCGCCGTCAAGGACAAGGAAGTGCGCGGCAGCGACGTGGCCGAGGTGCTGAAGCTGGCGCGCGCCATCGCCCTGCCCGCCGAACGGCACATCGTTCACGTCCTGCCCCAGGAGTACAAGATCGATGGGCAGGACGGCGTGCGCGAACCGCTCGGCATGTGCGGCGTGCGCCTGGAGGCGCGCGTGCACATCGTGACCGCCGCGGCCGCCGCCATGCAGAACGTGATCAAGTGCTGCACCCGTTGCGAGCTCGAGGTGCTCGATATCGTGCTCGAGCCGCTGGCCTCGGGCGAAGCGGTGCTGGAAGAGGATGAGAAGGGCCTCGGCGTCGCGCTGGTCGACATCGGCGGCGGCACCACCGACATCGCCATCTTCACCGAGGGCTCGGTCGCGCACACCAGCGTGATCCCGCTCGGCGGCTACCAGATCACCAGCGACATCGCCTTCGGCCTGCGCACACCGCCGCACGAGGCCGAGAAGATCAAGCATCAGTGGGGCTGCGCCTTGGCCAGCATGGTGGGCGAGGACGAGACCATCCAGGTCGCCTCGGTGGGCGGGCGCGCGCCCCGCGTCTTGCCGCGCCAGGTGCTCTGCCGCGACATCATCCAGCCGCGCATCGAGGAAATCTTCTCGTTCGTCAAGGCGGAGATCGCGCGTCTGGGCTGCGACGACCTGCTCGCCTCGGGCGCGGTCATCACCGGCGGCTCGACGCAGCTGCCAGGCATGGCCGAGCTAGGCGAGGACATCCTGGGCATTCCCGTGCGCCTGGGCATTCCCCGGGGCGTCGGGGGCCTTGCCGACGTGGTCAAGTCGCCGAGTTTCGCAACCTCGGTCGGGCTGGTGCAGTACGCGGCCAACCTGCAAGGTAGCCAGATGCGCGACGTCAGCCCGCCGGCGCGCGGGGGCTTGTTCGGGCGCTTTCGCCGCGTCATTTCCAATGCGTTCTAGTGAATGGGGACCCTGGGAGGGTCCCCAAAGCCCCCCGCGATGGTGCGCGCCCGGCATAGCCGGGCGGCTCCCCAGGCGGCAACCGCAGAATCCCACGAAAAAAGCGGCAAAAAATTTGGCACGGCCCCGTGCGCGTGCGATCCAAGGAGTCTAGGGAGAATTCACATGCTCGAATTCGACGTTCCTATTCCGGGTCCGAAGATCAAGGTCGTGGGTGTGGGCGGAGGCGGCGGCAATGCCGTCAACACCATGATCGAGGCTTCCGTTCTGGGCGTGGATTTTGTCGCCGCCAATACGGACTGCCAGGTGCTCGAAACCAACCAGGCGCCAACCAAGATCCAGATTGGCAAGACGCTGACCAAGGGGCTCGGCGCCGGGGCCAATCCCGACATCGGCTGCGCCGCCGCGCTCGAGGATGCCCAGCGCATCGGCGAGGTCCTGGCCGGCGCGGACATGGTCTTCGTCACCGCGGGCATGGGCGGCGGCACCGGCACCGGCGCCGCGCCGGTCATCGCGCGGGCCGCCCGCGAGCTGGGCGCGCTCACCGTCGGCGTGGTGACCAAGCCTTTTTTGTTCGAGGGCCTGCAGCGCAAGAAGAAGGCCAGTACCGGCATCGCCGAGCTGGCCAAGGCCGTTGACGCCCTCATTGTCATTCCCAACGACCGCCTGATCGGGCTCGCCGGCAAGAGCCTGACTTTGCGCGAGTCGTTCAACCTGGTCGACAGCGTGTGCCTGACTGCCGTGCGCGGCATCAGCGACCTGGTCATGATGCCCGGCCTCATCAACGTGGATTTCGCCGACGTGCGTTCGATCATGACCGGCATGGGCCGCGCGCTCATGGGCTCGGGCGTGGGCAAGGGCGAAGGCCGGGCGCTCGCCGCGGCCCAGATGGCCATCACCTCGCCGCTGCTCGAGGATGTCTCCATCAATGGCGCGACCGGCATCCTGCTCAACATCACGGGCGGGCCGGATCTCATGCTCGCCGAGGTCAACGAGGCGTGCAGCCTGGTGCACGAGGCCGCCGACCCCGACGCCAACATCATCTTCGGCTCGGTCATCGATCCGAACCTGGCCGACGAGGTGCGCATCACCGTGATCGCGACCGGGTTCCAGAGCCGCGCCGCGGTCGAGGCCTCCACCTTCTCGGGCGCGCGCCCGCAGGTCAAGAAGCTGGCCGAGAACCAGATGACGCTGCCCATGCACAGCCCACCGTCCGAGACCGTGATCGCCGTAGTGTCCGCGATGCCGGCCCCGCGGTCCCCAGTGCCGTCATCCCTTCCGGCGCGCCCGGCGGGAAGGCCCATGGCTCCCGCCGGTGCGAGCGCGGCGCCGCCGGTGTCCGAACCGCTCGAGGCGTCCGATACCGAGGTCGAGATCGACGCCACCGAGATTCTCCGCTATCCGCCGCTGCCTCTGCTCGCCACCCCCGCGCCCGTGACGCCACCCGTGGCGCCACTACCGGCGTCAGACTCGCGGCCCGTAATCCGGCCGGCCGTGGCCTCGCCTATCGCCACGGCCAGCGCCACCAGCAGCGCTCGCCGCGTGGCCCCCAGCGCCGGGGCCGGGCTGGCGACCGCTCACCTCGGCATCGAGGAGAGCGAGTTCGACAAGCCAACCTACCTGCGCCGGGCGATGGCCGGTGAAGGCCTGCGCATGCCGGGCGACGGCAAGGTCTAGGCCAGCGCCGCGAGGACAGTGTGGCGCGCGGGCGGCAAAGCCCTTCGGACGCGAACAAAGTTCTGGCGCGCAACCGCAAGGCGCGCCACGAATACACCATCGACGAAACCTGCGAGGCCGGCCTGGCTCTCGTCGGGTCGGAGGTGAAGTCGATCCGCGACGGCAAGATTGCCTTGGTCGACGCCTACGCGGTCATCGAAGGCAACGAAGCCTGGTTGTGCGAGGTGGACATCGGCGTCTACGCCTTCGCGCACGCGCGCAATCACGATCCGCGCCGGCGGCGCAAGCTGCTGCTCCACCGAAACGAGATCGACCGCCTGGCCGGCAAGGTGCAGGCGAAAGGCCTGACCCTGGTGCCGCTCTCGCTCTACGAGAAGCGCGGCCGGGTCAAGGTCGAGCTGGCGCTGGTCCACGGCAAGCAGGAATACGACCGCCGCGACGACGTCCGCAAACGTGAAGACCAGCGCGACATCGATCGCGCGATGAAGAGCCGCCGGAGATAGGTCGACTCTCACGGCCGACCGTCGTGGAGGTGGTCGTGGACGTGGCCTTGGCCG
>PNBO01000165.1:0-445 GCA_003136095.1 Myxococcales bacterium | reverse complement strand
GAGCAGAGTCGCGAGCGTGATGGCGCCGCCCAGCCTGAGTGTGTCGGGGGCCAGCTCGAGGCGAACCCGGTGCTCGCCAGCCGTGAGTGGAATTGCGCGCAACAGGTAATCGGCACGCAGGATGGGGGCTTCCTGCCCATCGACCCAGGCTCGCCACCCCGGATAGAAGAGCTCACTCAGCAACAAGAAGGAGCTGCGGCTCGAACCGGTCCCGAGCTCGAGGCCGTTGGCCCCATATCGGAGCATGGCCACGCGATCCCCCGTTGTCTTGGCTTCGCCGGGGGCAGGCAAGCTGTCGATATGGCCGTCGGGATCGCGTTCCAACAGTACCGTTTCCGCGGGGTCGAACCGCGGGTCCTTCAGGATGCGCAGTTGCTCGTCCTGACGAGGAACCACCACCGCGCGGTGGAGCAACGACGCCCGCGGCATATACCGGTCGGTCCCC
>PNBO01000203.1 GCA_003136095.1 Myxococcales bacterium | reverse complement strand
CCCTTCTGCACGATGCGATCGAAGTAGCTGATGGACGCCGAGTAGAAGTGCAGCTTGTAGAGCGTCTTGCCCATCTTGAACTCGGCGGTCTGCCGGCTGAGCTCGTCGCTGCCCTGGTCCTCGATGGCCTTGTTGTATTCGATGGAGGCCATGTAGAAGCTGTTGCTGCCGTAGAACTTGTCGCCGCGATCGATGGCCTCGGAACCACCACCACCGGTCAAGGGCGCGGCTGCGGTCTTGGCTTTGCCCTTGCTTCCCCCGGTCAGAGCGGGCTCGCTTCCCGGCGTTCCCGAGGACTTCTTTTTCTTCGCAGCGATGGCATCGGGTGCGACCGCCATGGCGACTGCGAACACGAGGAACAGAGCGCAACCCTTTTCACGGCTCATGGATGGACCTCACAAGGTGGCGCCCGCCAGGCGAAAGCTGAGCGGGCAAATGATGGAATGGCCTGCGATTCGATATTGGTTCGCCTACCTGAAACAATCCACGATCATACTAAGGACGGCGTTCGTACACGATCAACCCGGCTTATCGCCGGGAAAACCGCGCATGATCGTCGCTGATAGGCTAAAAAGCCGAGTCATCCTAGGCAGGGGGATCTGCGGTGTCAAGCGAGAAGAGCCCGATCCGGGGCTTGCCCAACACCGCGTATCCGTGAAACAAAACCTCGCTCTTTTCATCTGCGATTCCCTGTTGACAGGGTGCTCTGCCCCGCTAAGATGGCTGGCCTTGGCGCCTAGCCGGGCTAGAACTTGTTCGCGGCCCAACCGGACGGAAGGAGTCCTTTGATGAGCCAGATATCGTGTGCCAACCCCTCCACGCTACCCAGCGCCGTCTTGCGGCTATCTCTTCTCGGCACCCTTGGCTTGGCGGTAGTGGCACTGGGCAACACCGGCTGCGAAGACAAGGCCATCGGCCGTCCCTGCGACGTGCTTGTGAAAGACGCTGGGACTGCGCAAGGAGTCTCCAACGTTCAAGCCCTCGAGTGCCCAAGTCGCATCTGCATCAAGCCCATCGTTCAGCAAAACGCGCAGAGCTACCCAAGCGATCCCCCGACCGGGGCTCTCTGCTCCGCTCCCTGCTCCCAGGATAGTGACTGCGATGGAACGATAGGAACTCCGTGCAGCGCGAGCGATAAGGCGGATCCGAATGCCCCGTGCCACAGGGACGACAAGTGCAAGACCAGCTTCGTCTGCGCCATCCCCTTCGTGAAGGGCGCCGTCTGCTGCCAGAAGCTCTGCGTGTGCCGGGACTTCTTGGCTCCGTCTGGCCTGCCGACCCCCATCGCCTGTCAGTCCGGCGGGGCGGCTACCTGCAGCGACTAGCCGGTTTGGGCCTGCCGGCGCCGAGCCGTCCAAGGACCGCCATCCCGTCCCCTGGCCTCCGCCATGGCCGATAGCGTTCTCAGCAAGCGGCTTGCGCTTGGCCAGCGCGCGGAGAGCCTTGCCGCTCGCTATCTGGAAGACCTCGGGTACGCCATCCTGGCCCGCAACTGGCGGCGCCCGGAAGGCGAGCTCGACCTGGTGGTGGGCAAGGAGGGTCTTTGCGTCTTCGTCGAGGTCCGCTCGCGCACCGGCACCGAGCGAGGACACCCCTTGGAAACGGTCGATGGGCGCAAGCGCGCGCGCGTCCGGCGCGCCGCCCGCATGTACATGGAAGAAGAACGTCCCGCGGCCGTGGTCTTCCGCTTCGACGTGGTGGGCGTGACCTTCGCTCTCGACGACAGTCCCCCGGAAATCGTCCACGTCGAGGACGCTTTTGGGGCTGGTGAAGAAGGACGCTGAAATGGGAACCCTCAAAGGGTTAGCTTCGCACTCGGCACCTACCCCCCACCCTGCCACCCCCTCGCTGCGCTCGGCCTCGCCAAACCCTCCCGCGCTCTGGCTGCGCCGCGCCAGGGTCGCGGCCGGAGGCCGCGAGGGGTAGGAAGGGGCGGGAGGGGTCCCCCAGTGCCGACGAAGTCGGCGGGCAAAGCCCGCCTCCGCCTACGCGGCTAGGCTGGGGCAGTTACGGGTTCCGGGGCAGCTTCCGCTCCGCCTTCGGGTTCGATGGCTTGCTGGCTGCGCTCGCCCTTGATCCGGGCGGCCTTGCCTTGCAGCTTCCGCAGGTAGTTGAGCCGGGCGCGGCGGACACGGCCGCGCTGCACGACCTCGATCTTCTCGATGCGGCTCGAATGGAGGGGGAAGACGCGCTCGACGCCAACGCCGTAGGAGATCTTGCGCACCGTGAACGACGCCAGCGCCGAACCGCTACGGCGGTCGATGACCACGCCCTCGAACACCTGGACGCGCTCCTTGTCGCCTTCCTTGATGAGGGTGTGCACCCTGACGCTGTCGCCGGGACGGAAATCCGGGAGGTTCTCCCGGCGGAACGAACTTTCGATTTCTCGGATCAGGGGATGGGTGCTCATGGGACTCCTAAGTAAGAACCCTCGAAGGGTTCTTACCAACTCCCGCGGTGAGTAACGTCGGGCAAAGCCTGCCGTCACTCACGCGACTCGTGGGTGAGGGGCGTATTTACTACGCGGAAGGCGGCACATAGTCAATATCGTCCGCCCATTTCGCCTACTTTTCGCTCGGGGGCCTCCTCCGGCGCTTGGTCGGCCCCCCCTGCACAAGCATCGTTTCGTCCGCAGTGAGGGGATGGCGCGCGAGCAGCTCCGGGCGCCGCGCCTCGGTTCGGCGCAGGGATTCCAGGCGGCGCCACTTCGCGACCTGGGCATGGTTCCCGGAAAGCAGGATCTCGGGCACGGCCAGTCCACGAAACGTGGGGGGGCGCGTCCACTGCGGATACTCGAGGCGACCCGCGGAAAACGATTCCTCGACCGTGGAGGCCTCGCAGCCGAGCACCCCCGGCACCAGCCGGGCCACGGCCTCGATGATCACGGCCGCCGCCATCTCCCCACCGGCCAGGACGTAGTCACCGATGCTCACGACCTCGTCGGCGAAGAGATCCGCGATGCGCTCGTCAAGACCTTCGTAGCGGCCGCAGATGAACATCAGCCGGCCGCGGCCGGCCAGCTCCGCGGCGAGGGCCTGATCGAAGAGCCGCCCCGACGGCGAAAGCAACAGACGGTGGGCCCGGCCCCGCTCCGCCTCGGCCGCCTCGATGGCGGCAGCGACCGGCTCGGGGCNNTGCCGAGCAGACTCGCGCGCAGGAACGAATCGAATATCTCCGGAAACAAGGTCACGAGCTCCACGTCGAGGAGCGGGGCCGGCGGAGACGGGGTTGGCTGGCTAGTCATGCGGTTCGACCACGAGCAAGCGGCGTTCGCCGTCGAAGCGAAGAACATACTCCGCGACGACGGGAAGAAGGCGCTCGCTGCCGTCTTCCGCCACGACCGCCATGATGTCCTGGGCGCCGTTCCAGAAGGTGCCGCCGACCCTTCCGAGCCGCCGGCCGTCGGGGTGGAAGACCTCGCACCCGGCGAGATCCTCCACGTAGAACTCGGCGGCACCGAGCGGGGCAAGGCAGCGGCGTGGCAGATGCACCTCCTGTCCCACCAGAGCCGCGACCGATGCGCGATCCGCGATTCCCTCGAAACGCACCAGATAGCCTCCCGGCACGGGCCTCGACGCGGCGACGAGCAACTCGCGGACTTTTCCGGCACCGGCGACCCGGACCCGCGGCAGCAATCCCGAGTCTTCCGAGCGCCCAGCCGCGCCGTTGTAGGGATGGAGAAGGATCTCTCCCTTGCCACCGTGCGGACGCCGCAGGATCCCGAAAGGCAACCAATCCGATCCCATGGCAGACCAGTGCGGGGCCCAAGTGCCGCCCCGCCGGGCGGCTAGTCCTCGAGGATTTCGAGGATAGCCCGCCGCTTCATCTTGGCCGAGGCCGCCGAAAGCACGGTGCGCAGCGCCTTCGCGGTGCGCCCCTGGCGCCCAATCACGCGGCCCAGATCCGACTCGGCGACCTTGAGCTCGTAGACCGTCGCGTCCGGCTCGTCGACCTCTTCGACGACGACCGCGTCCGGATGTTCGACCAGCGCGCGCGCCAGATAAAGCACGAGCTCGCGCAAGGCGGGCGCCTTGTCCAACGGTGGGATGGAGGGGGACGGATCGCCCTCGGTCACGAAATCACGCCTTGGCCGGGGCCGCCGCGGCGGCGCGCCGAGCCTTCTTGATGAGCTGGCCGACCGTTTCGCTCGGAACCGCTCCACAGGCGAGCCAGTGATCGAGCCGGGGTAGGTCGAACTTGACCGCGGGCGGGTTCTGCCTGGGGTCGTAGATTCCAATTTGCTCGATCAACCGGCCGTCGCGCGGACTGCGTTCGTCGGCGGCAACAACACGGTAGTGGGGAGACTTCTTTCCTCCGCAGCGGGTGAGTCTGAGGGTGACGGCCATGATCTGGATTCCTTGTAGGCTCGTCGTGAGCCAGCGGGTGAGAGTGAGTATAACGCAGCTAATTGTCAAGGCGAAGGTGCTTCTTTCTCAATCGCGCGGCCGGATGGAGTTGATACTCGGTGCTGTCATACCGCGCCATGGAGGACTTGCCCCTTCGACAGGATGGAGAAGATGTGGGATTTTCACGCCCTGATGTCGCCACCGCGCGTCCTTGCGTTCCTGACCGCCACGTTCTTGACGGCGGGCTCATCGGCGATTGCGACTCCCGCGGAGCGGCGGGCGATCGTGTTCTACACGTCGGAGGCGCATGGGGTCCTCGAGCCTTGCGGCTGCACCAGCGATCCCCTGGGTGACTTCGCACGCGTGACCGGCCTGGTGCGATCGGCGGCTGGGCGTGGCCAGGGCGCCCTGCTGGTGGACGCCGGCAATCTGACTTACGCGCGGGAGGAACCCGCGACCAAGCAGCA
>PNBO01000291.1 GCA_003136095.1 Myxococcales bacterium | reverse complement strand
TTCTCCACGGTGTCGATCCAGATGGTCCCCTGCGTCTTGGCCCAGCTCACCGTGCTCGTGAATTCGGTGATGCTGACCGGTTGATAGGCACCATCGCTGCCGCCGCTAAATCCGTGCACCAGGAAGGTGACCCATTTCCCGCCGGAGATTGCCGAGCTAATCGAGCTTTCCATCGCCGATGCCGCGGCGCCGGTGGCCGGAATGATGCANNACGGTCTGATACGAGGCATCGCCGTTCGGCGCGGCGACGTCGTACGAGGTCACGCCAAACGTGCTCTTGATGAAGTCCTCGGCTGCCTGGATGTCCGACGTGGTCGCGGCCGATTGGTGGCTCTTGGTGTGATTGCCGAGCTCATGACCATCCTTGTGGGCCGTGGCCCAGATTTGATTGCTCGCTTCTGACTTCCCGGTCTGCATGTAGAACGTGTAGCGCACGTTGTTGCCCTTGTCGTTCTGCGCCTGCAATGCACTGTAGTTCGAGATTTGCGACGAATTGGAGTCGTCGAAGGTGAAAGACACCGCGCTCTTGAAGCCAGCCCAGTCGAGCACGGTCACCGTGGTGGCGGTTCCGGAAGGCTTGACCTGGCCACTCGCGCCCGCGGCCGGATAGCCGGAAGCGCCCACCGGGGCGCTCGTGCCGCCCCCCGTGCCCGTCGTGCCGCCGGTGGCCGGCGTCGCACCCGTGCCCGTCGTTCCGCCCACGCCGCCATCCGCCCCACCCCTGGAGGTGGTGCCGCCGGCGGCGATCGTGCCACCCGAGCTCGTGGTGCCGCCGCCGCCCGTGGTGCCACCCTTGGCCGTCGTGCCACCGGTGGCCGTCGTGCCGCCCGAACCGGCGCCGCCGGTCGCCGTCGTGCCGCCGCCCCCCCCCGAGCCCGTTCTGCCGCCAGTTGCCGTGGCGCCGCCGGTGCTCGTGCTCGTCGTCCCGCCGGTCGCCGAGCTGGCGCCCGTGCTGCTCGTGCCACCGGTGCCAGGGACCCCACCGGAGCTCGTGGTTCCGCCGCTCCCAGGGCTACCGCCCGTGCTCCCACCGGAGCCGCCGCCGCCCGTCGGTGATTGTCCACCGCTTCCCGAACCACCTTGGCCTCCGGTCCCTGTCGGTATGGAGGATTCGTTGGACGTCGTGCATCCGGCGAAGGCGAGTAGGGTTACCAGGCATGCAAACGAAACCTTCGACGTCATGGGGAGGCCTCCTCAGGTAGAGCTTTGCGTATCGTAGGAAGAGTGTACCTCACGCGATGAAATCAGCTCACTGTAAACCAGCGAAGCCGCAAAGGTGACGTGCGGCATCGTGGTGACCAAGAGCACCGGGCCGGGCTGGTGCAGGGGTCCGCGCCTATTGCCCGTACTTCGCGGCCTGGACGTTTTGCAAAATAAGGGCATCGGTCGCGTCCGACGGCCGGCCGTTTGTGAGTGCGCCTTCGAAGAAGGTTCCATACGAGTGATTGCTGTTGTCACCGCCGATGCCCAGGATGATGCCCCCCTTGTTGGCCCATGCCTTGGGAGAGGCACCGTCGTAATTCGTTGTCAGGGCGCCGGACGTCCCATTGGCGGACTTGATGGCATATTTCCCCGAGCTGGTCTTGAGTATGCCGAAGGCGTACGGGATGGCCATGGATGGGGTATTGGGGCAATTTACATTCGATCCTGCGGAGCCACAGCCCCAAACACCGCCCTCGAAGTCGCCCAAGAACCATGGGCCGTTGCCGGCGCCTGTGCCCCAATAGCCGGTTCCGAAGAAGAGGGTATTCATGACGCTGCCGTTGCAATTGTCGTTCGATGCATTGCCGAAGTCCCAGCAGCACGCGGCACCATAGTGCGTGCCGTCTGCGAGCTCATAGATACCCTCGTCCACGGTTGCCAAGCCCGAGGACTGGTTTTGCCGATAACCCTCATGGGCATTCATATAGAGCGCGTACACACTATGACCGCCAACCGTCAACTTCTTCTTCGTCGCGCTTGACTCGTAATCGGGGGTATTCGCCGAACCATCGTTGTAACAGCCTGCGGGCGCCACCTTGAGATCGTTCTTCTTCCCGGACTGGTCATACAGGATCGAGACGGTACATGTAGAGCCGCTGCAGAACGTGTCCTGGGTGGCCGAGTCGGCGAAGCCATCCGCGGTCATTCCGATATCCGCGGTCGTGCCACCCGTGCCAGTGTTGTTGCTCGAGCTCCCTTTCCTGACCTGGTAGAGGGGGCCGCTGTACGTGCTCGAAAGCGTGCGAACCATACTGTACGCTGCAACACACGGTGTTGCCGGGCTGGCGGCTGCATAGATGTCGCAGGGCCCAGTTCCCTTCGTCGAGCCGCCCGAGCCGGTCGAGCCGCCCGAGCCGGTCGAGCCGCCCGAGGCGGTCGCACCACCGGAACCGGTCGCGCCGCCTTTGCCCGTCGTGCCGCCCGAGTTTGGTGCACCACCCGAGCCGGCCCTACCACCCGAGCCGGTCGTACCGCCCGAGCCGGTCGTACCGCCCGAGCCGGTGCTTCCGCCCTTCCCGCTTGCCCCTCCGCTTCCCGAGCCGCCGCTACCAGGCGTGCTACCATTCTGGAACACGATGGTGCCCGTCGTGCTCGGGTTCGTGGTTTGCGGGGTCCAGGTCATCTTGTTCCCCGAGACGCAGTACGAGTAGTTCGCACTGTCGTCGGCCGTGACCACGTTGTTCGAGGTCGTGTAGTTGCCGCTTGTTTGCGGGTCACTGGTTAGCATCCCAATCCCGCCAGTCTGTTGGATGTTGGCCGTGCAGTTGCATCCGCCGCCCGTAGCGTCTGTGCAAGTGACCGAGGTGAAGCCTATGCCTGTCATGGGTCCACCTACCCGAGCGCACGTGGTGGTGGTCCCCGAAATCTGCAAGCACCCGGCCGGCAGTTGAATCTGCGCATCGCCCGACGTGGTCGTGCCGTCCGTGTACGTCCCGTTGGAGTTGGCGGTCCAGGTTCCGCTCACGTTGAGGGAGCCCGTGATCGTTACGTTCTTGCAACTATTGGGATCGAGACCCGCCAACGTGATGTCCTGGTTCCCACTCAACTTCAAACACGACGGCGTCACGGTCCAAGTTCCGACCACGCTGCCACCGCATGGCGTTACATTGGCCGTCGCAGTGCAGGACGCTCCCCCACTACCGGAGCTTCCGCCTACGCCTGCCCCGCCGCTCCCAGAGCTTCCGCCGGTGCGCGCCCCGCCGCTGCCCGTGGCTCCGCCGCTGCTCGTGGCTCNNGCCGCTGCTCGTGGCTCCGCCGCTGCCAGAAGATCCGCCAGAATTGGCCGTTGAGCTTCCTCCGGTTCCCGATGAGGTGATGCCTCCGGACTTGCATGCACCTGAAATCATCGCGAATGTCATTGCCATCGAGAGAACAACGGATTGTATCTTCATCGCACGTCTCCTTCTGGGCGGCGCTATTCTAGACCCGGCCACCTTCACAGCGGATAGACCATTTTCTTGAGGCTACATTCCCCGAAGTTGGCAAAATGATCACGAAGCGTGCTTCCTGAGACAAGATTGCGCTCCTCGTGTATCAAATCGCCCCCCACCCTAGATATGTTTCCCCGAACACCGGAATCTTGTCACGGCAATTGATCGGGCCAGACGCGAATCTTTCGTCTGCGCGAGCGCGGGAAGGTCTTGCGCGTCAAATGGCCGAGGTAGGAGTAGATGTCTTGCCCGACGACGCGTCGCATCCTTGCCCTATCGTGGCGTCGTCGGCGTCGTCAAGGCCGCCGAGTGGGACAGGGCCCGGCCATGCGGAGGCCTGGCCAGGCGGGAAGGGGGTGGCGAACGGCTCGGCTTGGGGGTTGGCTCGAGACGGGTGATGCTGCGGAAGCAGGGCGGCGGCCGAGCCTCGGCGCGGCCGCCGGGCTCGGTCCACAGCCCCTGGTGACGGAGGAAGTGCTCGATGCTCGCGCGGTCGCGGACCAGGGCGCGAAGCTTCTTGCGTCCGGGCCCCCATGCAACAGATTTGCGGGGGAAATCCCCCCGACAATGGGCGCAGGTATCGACGGGCGGGCCGAGTGTCAGACGCATCAGCTCCGCCCACTGACGATATCGGCAACGGGCTGGCATGGTGCTGTCAGTTCTCTTTCTGCTGACCTGGAAGCACAGTGGCATGTATTCCGACGTCGAGACCTGTATCGGACGACCATCGCAAGAAACAACAATTGTGCTTTGGCGCACAACAACCTCGGCCTTCTGCTTGCGAAGATGGGACAGGTTGATGAGGCCATGGCTCATCTTCAGAAGGCGTTGGAAATCAACCCCAACTATGGTGATGCTCATTTTAACCTCGGCTTTGTGCTTGCGGACATGGGACGAAGGGACGAGGCCATTGCCCATTTTCGTAAAGCAGTGGAAATAGACCCAGATGCAATCGGCGCTCTCAGAGACCGAGCTCTTGCTCTTCCGCAACGAGGGCAATTGACTGGTGCGGCTTCTCTTCTCAAGAGGGCTCTTGCATTGACAGAGTCCGTGGGCGATGAGGCGCGGGCAAAGCCGATCGCGCACAGTCTGGGGAGACTCTAGCAGCGTATCAATACTTCACTCAGGGCAACCACCAGGATGATGGCGCAATGCAGACCATCCTGCCGACCGCCGATGCGCGGGAATCTGCGGCGCTCGTCGCCGCGCACGTCATCGGGCCGCGCGGTCGGCTTCTCTGGCTCTTGTTGATTTCAGCGGCAGATACTCTTCGGCCTTCAGCCGGTGGTTTGCGCCGACGCTGGACTGGCGCTCGGGATGCTTCCCGTCGCGCGGCGATGGCGTAGCCGGGAATTGCCCGGCGGAGCCAATATGCGGGAAGGCATGGAAACCCTTCGAAGCTTTCCATGTCGGCCACCCGGCGTCCGACCTCGGCATTGGACGCAAGCCGAGGTCGTGACGGCCAGATAATCAACCCAATGGCGGCCTACTTCTTGTATCCCACGGCCTGAATGTTCTTCATGACGGCGAGGTCGGTGTCGTTCGACGGCGCACCGGAGGTCATGGCGCCTTCGTAGAAGGTTCCCCATGAGTTATTACTGTTGTCACCGCCAACACCAAGGACGATCCCCCCCGCGTTGCCCCAGGTCTTGCCACTGGGAATGGCACCGTCGTATGCGTTCGTAAGATCGCTGGCAGTCGACACATCGGCCATCCTAAGGGCATATTTCCCTACGGGCGTGTGGAGGATGCCGAGGGCGAAAGACACCTTCAGGGACGGGTTACTTGAGTTGCCTCCAGGCGTTGATGAAGAGCCTCCCATCCACACACCGCCCTCGAAGTCCCCCCCGAACCATGGGCCGCTGCCGGCGCCGGTGCCCCAGAAGCCGGTTCCGAAGAACAAGGTGTTCATGGTGACGTATGTCGTGGGATCGGGTGAGACACTGCCGAAGTCCCAGCAGCATGCGGTACCCACGTGCGTGCCATCTGCGAGCTCATAGATACCCTGGGCCGTGTTACCCTGCGGCACACCTTTGGCCTTGACGCCCAAGGGACTACGATACCCTTCACGTGCAGCCATGTAGAGCACGTAGACTTTGTGACCGCCGGCCGTCACCGAGCCCTTGGTCGCACTCGACTCGAAGTCGTCTGTGGCCGAGTAGGTTCCGCCGGAGGTGGTGCCTTTGGTTCCCGTCTTGAGATTGTTGGCATTCCCGGACTGGTCATACAAGAGCGAGACCGTGCATGTAGAGGTGCAGAAGGCGTCCTGGCTGGCCGCGTCCGCGTAGCCATCCGCAAGCATCCCGATATCCTTGGTCGTACCGCCCGTGCCGGTGTTCGAGCTCGAGCTCCCGTTCCTGACCTGGTAAAGGGGGCCGCTGTACGTCTTCGAGAGGGCCCGAACCATGCTGTACGCCGCCGCGCACGGTGTGGCTGGGCTGGCGGCTGCATAGATGTCGCAGGGCCCATCACCCCTGCTCGTCGAGCCGCCCGCGCCCGTTGCTCCTCCAGTACCCGTGGCGCCACCTGAAGCCGTCGCACCACCCGAGCCCGTGGCACCGCCTTTGGCAGTCGCACCGCCGCTGCCCGTGGCACCACCTGAAGCCGTCGCGCCACCCGAGCCCGTGGCGCCGCCTTTGCTGGTCACACCGCCGCCCCCCGTCGTACCACCTGAACCCGTCCGACCACCCGAGCCCGCGGCGCCGCCCGAGCCAGGGCCTCCGTTCTTCTGGAGCACGATCGTGCCCGTCGTGCCCGGGTTCGTGGTCTGCGGGGTCCAGGTCATCGTGCTTCCCGAGACGCAGTACGAGTAGTTCGCACTGTCGTCGGCCGTGACCACGTTGTTCGAGGTCGTGTAGTTGCCGCTTGTCTGCGGGTCACTGGTTAGCACCCCAATCCCGCCAGTCTGTTGGATGGTGGCCGTGCAGTTGCATCCGCCACCCGTAGCGTCTGTGCAAGTGACCGAGGTGAAGCCTATGCCTGTCATGGGTCCACCTACCCGAGCGCACGTGGTGGTGGTCCCCGAAATCTGCAAGCACCCGGCCGGTAGTTGAATCTGCGCATCGCCCGACGTGGTCGTGCCGTCCGTGTACGTCCCGTTGGAGTTGGCGGTCCACGTTCCGCTCACGTTGAGGGAGCCCGCGATCGTCACGTTTTTGCAGCTGTTGGGATCGAGACCCGCCAATGTGATGTCCTGGTTCCCACTCAACTTCAAACACGACGGCGTCACGGTCCAGGTTCCGACCACGTCACCGCCGCAGGGAGTTACATTGGCCGTCGCATTGCAGGACGACCCCCCACTGCCGGAGCTTCCGCCGGTGCCCGCCCCGCCGTTGCCGGAGCTTCCGCCGGTGCGCGCCCCGCCGCTGCTCGTGGCTCCGCCACTGCCCGTGGCTCCGCCGCTGCCCGTGGCTCCGCCGCTGCCGGAAGATCCGCCAGACTTGGCCGTAGAGCTTCCTCCGGTTCCCGATGAGGTGACGCCTCCTGACTTGCATGCACCTGAAATCATTGCGAATGTCATTGCCATCGCGAGAACAACGGATTGAATCTTCATCGCACGTCTCCTTCTGGGCGGCGCCATTCTAGCCGGGCTACCTTCACAGCGGATAGACCAGTTTCTTGAGACTACATTCCCCGAAGTTGGCAAAATGATCACGAAGCGTGTTTTTTTGAGACAGAATTGCACTCCTCGTGTATCGAATCGCCCCACATCTTAGATATATTTCCCCGAACACTGGAATCTTGTCACGGCAATTGATCGGGACAGACGCGAATCTTTCGTCTGCGCCACGGCGGGGAAAGCTGGCGCGTCAAGGGGCCGAGGCAGGAGTAATAGCGGTCTTGCCCGCCGACGCGGCGCGGCCTTACCTTGTCGCGGCGTCGGCGGCATCCTCAAGGCAGCCGAATGGGGCAGAGCCTGGCCCTGCGGCGGTCTGGCCAGGCGGCGCGAAGGGGGGCCACTCGAACAGCTCGGCTTGGGGGTTGGCTCGAGACGGGTGATGCTGCGTAAGTAGGGCGGCGGCCGTGCCTCGGCGCGGCCGAGGGGCTCGGTCCACAGCCCCTGGTGGCGGAAAGGCGCTCGATGCTCGCGCGGTCGCGGACCAGGGCGCGAAGCTTCATGCGTCCCCCGCAGTGGGCGACGGGCGCGGCGAAGCCGCGTGGGGTAGGGGGGTGGGCCCTAGGGTATCAACGGGTAAGCTCAAGGCCAGACGCATCAGCCCAGCCCACGGCCGATATCGGCAGCGCGCTCCCGCGCGGCTGGGCGGCGGCTTTGCGTTTGCCTCCAGCGTGTTCGGTGTATTGATGGGCGGTGGCTGGAGCGCCACTATGACCAGGGGCCGAACCTGAGGAGAGCGGCAGTGGTCGGCCGCGACGCAAGAGCACTGTTCGCGATTTCAAGGTCCTCACACGCGACAGTAGATCGCGAGGTGGGAGGATCGCACCCGGCGGCGTCGAGCTGAGCTTCGCGCGGCGCGGGTGAGCCGCTCGAGAGGGAGGCACCTCTGCGGCGGCACCAACCCGTGCGCCCTTCGGCAACCGCATTCGGGATCGGCGTTGTGCGCGGCAGGGTTTCCCATCAGACCCGGTCGCTTGCGCTCCGCTTTGGGCCTGTGCTATCACGGGCGCCATCTTGAACCGCTTCTGGCGCATGATGTCCTCCCCGAGTTTGCGAAGCGGCCTGGCGGGAGGAGTCTTCGCACTGTGTGTGGTCGCGCTCTGGGCTCACGCGCGCACCTACCTGCCCTTCATGGTCGATGACGCCTTCATTTCTCTGCGCTATTCGTGGCGGCTTCTGCACGGACAGGGCCTGACCTGGACCGATGGCGAGCGGGTTGAAGGCTATTCGAATCTGCTCTGGGTCCTACTGGTTGCGGCTGGGGGTCTGGTTCAGTCGAATCTCGTTTGGGTGGCGCGCACGCTGACCTTTGCGGCCACAGTAGCAACGTTCGGGCTCTTGCTGGTCAGCGGGCTGCGTCGGGCTGGACTCGCTGCCGTGTGGTTCTTTGCGGTGGCCGCACTTTCGCTTGCCCTATGCGGCCCGGTGGCTGCATGGTCCATTGGCGGGATGGAGCAGCCTCTGCTTGTGGCCCTGCTGCTGGCGGCTGTGGTTGCCTCCGAGCCTCTTCTTGCTGCCGAGGTCACGCCGCATTCCGCTGCGGTCCTATCCATGTCGCTACCGCTGGGATTGTTGTGCCTGCTGCGCCCCGACGGTGTGCTCTTCACCGTGGCCGCCGTGCTTGCGCTGTTGTGCGGCCGCGGCCCGCGCGTGCCCACCTTCCGGCTGATATTTCGGCTGGTGCTGCCACCGGCCGTCTGTACGCTCGGCCAACTGGCGTTTCGCTGGTTCTATTACGGCGATTTCTGGCCCAACACGTATTACGCCAAAGGGTCGTTTAGTTGGGTGCGCGTTGAACAGGGATGGGGATATATCCACCGTTCGCTCAAGCAGCTGCGTGCCTTGTGGGTGGGCGGTGGTTTCGCGCTTTGTCTGGCCACCTTCAGCCAAGAGCTTCGGCGTCGAACTTGGTTCGCTTTCTTCGCGTTGATACTGTGGCTACTGTACCTCGTGCGGATCGGCGGCGACATATTCCCGCAACGCCGACACCTTCTTGTCGTCTTCGCGCTGCTCGCCTTTCTGTTGCTGGCCGCGCTGCAATGGCTGTGGGGGCGGCGCCATTTCGTGCGATTCTCGGCGTTGTTGCTTGGCCCCGTCCTGCTCGCGTGGTTGGGCGCGGCACAAAAGAGGGACGTCAACCGGATCTTGGCGCTTTCCGACACCGGGCACTGGAGCGGGCAGCCGGTGGGACAATTCCTGCACAAGGTCTTCGAGAAACAGCGTCCCCTGTTGGCGGTGGATGCCGCTGGAGCTTTGCCCTATTTCTACCAGCTTCCATGCCTCGACATGCTGGGCCTGAACGATCGCTACATCGCCCGCCATCCGCCGTCGGACCTCGGCACGGGCTTCAACGGTCACGAGCTCGGCGACGGGCGCTACGTGTTGTCGCGCAAGCCGGACTTGATTGCGTTTTGGACGCCGATTGGCGGCGAGCGTGCGCGATATCGAAGCGGTCGGGAGATGGTCGAGCAACCGACCTTCAATCAACTCTACCAGGCCATCACATTCGAGACGGACGACACCTCACACACGCGAACCACGCTTTGGCTGCGGCGATTCGACGGGCGCCTCGGGGTGCAGACGAACGGCGATCAAATCGATGTGCCCGGCTATCTCCTGCGCGGCACCGACGACGTCGTGCGTTTGGATGAGCACGGCAGGCTGTATGTCTCCCTCAAGCCGAACCATCCGGCCGTCGTGAGTGGCCTGCGGCTGCCACCCGGTCGTTTTGCCGTGCAGGTCTCGGCGGATGGCCCGACCATCGTGCAGGTTCTGGCCGGCGGGCGCACGTTGGTGCTGGACGACAAGGACGCTTTCACCTTGGAGAAGGGGGCTGCAACCCCGGGCGACGTGGACGTCCAGATGATGGCCACGTCGGCGACGCATGCCTTTGGATTCGTGCTCACGGCGCAATCGGACAGGTGACCCATCGGAAGATGGGCGAAGTGCGCTGCCATCCGCAGTCCGACCACGCAAGAACGACCTGAGGTGCTCCGATGGCGCTACTACCGTGCATTATCTTCTTCTTTTCCGGAGCAGCTGGCGTCTTGTTCGAGAGCCTGTGGTTCCGGCTCATGGGGCTTACCCTCGGTAACAGCGTCTGGGCCTCCAGCATCGTCTTGGCGAGATTCATGGCGGGGCTGGCCGCGGGCAACGCCAGCGCGGCCCGCAACGGCCAGCGCCTGCGACGACCGCTGGAGAACTCGATTCAAGCGGGTCTGGTGCGCGGAAGATGGGATGGCTGGAGCGAGGGCGACGGTCGAACCTGGATGGGGTAGCGACACGCGAGGTTGAACCCGCGACCCTCGACCTGTAAGCGGTCCCACAAGGAGCCTTCGGCGGGCAGACCCCGGCCCTGCGGCGGGGCGCTCGGCCTACTCGAACAGCTCGGCTTGGGGGTTGGCTCGAGACGGGTGATGCTGCGGAAGTAGGGTGGCGGCCGCGCCTCGGCGAGGCCGAGGGGCTCGGTCCACAGACCCTGCTGGCGGAAGAGCGCTCGATGCTCGCGCGGTCGCGGACCAGGGCGCGAAGCTTCATGCGCCCCCCGCCGTCGCCAAACGGGGAAGAGCGTGGGGCGAAGTGGGGCGCGGCCGATGCTACGCGGAGAGCCGCCTGTCGCGTTTCGTCAGCGCGCTATTCGCTTGCCACGGACCGCGTTTCCCATCAAGATCCGCCGCCATGAGCCAGTCCGCTGGACGTATAGTCAATCGTTTCCTTCTTCTTCTTTGCAGCCCCCTAATCGTTCTCGCTCTATTAGCGCTCACGGCTACGCCCGCGCTTGCGGCGGGTAGACAGGCCCAGGAGCGAGCCGCCCGAATGGCGTGCCTCAGTGGCGATTACACCAAGGGTGTTGCCATTCTCTCCGAGCTGTTCGTCGACACGAAAGACCCTACCTACCTCTTCAACCAGGGCCGTTGTTTCGAACAGAATCGTCGGTACGAGGACGCCGTCGCTCGGTTCGAGGAATACTTGCGCATCGCTGAAGGAAAGCTGGATGCGGCGGACCGGGCCGCGGCCGAAAAGCACATCGCGGATTGCAAAGATCGGCTTCCCGACCAACCGAGCAAGGCCCAAGCGTCAGCGCCCCAGCCGATTGTTCCGCCCCCCTCTACGCCTACGCCCGTAGCGCCTCCGGAGCCTACGTCGACTCCGGAGCCGTCCAGGTCGATCGTCGCGCAATCCGAGTCGCAGCTCGCGCCTTCCAATAGCGGGTCGGGCCTGCGAGTCGCTGGCATCGTCACGGCATCCGTCGGCGTCGCTGCCGTCGTCGCCGGGGTTCTCCTCAACCTCAAGGCCAACAGCATGATCAACGACATGGAGAACAACGTCGGTGTTTACTCCACGGCCAAGAATTCCGACCGCAATATCTACGAAGCCATGGCTTGGACAGGCTACGGTGTGGGCGCAGCGTGCCTAGTCACGGGCGCTGTCTTGTACGGGTTCGGACTCAGGGCCGGCAGAAGCTCGTCGATCGGCGTTGCTCTCTTGCCCGCGGTTGGGCCTGGTCAGGCGGGCGCCTTGCTGACAGGAGCGTTCTGATGAATACCGCGTCTGTTCGGCAATCCTCTCGTCGAAGCATCGGCCTGTGGGCCGTCGCGTTTCTTTGTCTGAACGCTGCTGCTTGTTTTCGCACTCTCGACGTTTCGAAGATCAAGTGTGTCAACGAATCGAACTGTCCGAGTGACTACTCGTGCTTCCGGACGACTGGCGAATATGGCACTTGTGTACCACGCACGGACGGAAGCACGGGTGAGGTTTCCATGTCGCCTGGAACCGGTGGCCAGGGAGGATTGGGCGGAATCGACTCTGGAGGCTATGACGGTGGCCCAATCGATGGCTTGCGCGGCAGTGGCGGCACAACCACGATAGGTGACGGCCCGGGAGGCGCGTCCGGGCCGATCGACGCAAATCTGGGCGGCACCGGCGGCACCGGCGGCACCGGCGGAATCATGCCGCCTGACGCCCCCATCGCCACCGGCGGCACCGGCGGCACCGGCGGAATCATGCCGCCTGACGCCCCAAGTGCAACCGGAGGCACGACCTCCAAAGACGCCCCGGGTGCAACTGGAGGCACCACTTCCGTGCTCGATGCACCCCTCGCGGCGGATGGAACGGACGCCCCGGCGGGCTTGGCCACCGGTACCTCTTGCACCACGGACGGACAGTGTTCGAGTTCTCACTGCATCGACGGCGTTTGTTGCGCGACCACCTGCGCCGGCTGCAATGCTTGCTCCAATGCACTGACCGGCAAAGATAATGGCATCTGCGCCCCGGTGCTCAGCGGTCAGGCCGCTCACAATGCGTGCACCGACGAGACTGCGACCAACCAATGTGGCAATGACGGCACCTGCGACGGCAAAGGCGCCTGCCGCAAGGTGGGCACGAGCCACACCTGCAAGGTGGCATCTTGCAGCAGCGACGGCAAGACCTTCACCCCCACGACGACCTGCGACGGCAACGGCGCCTGCACAATTGTTACCTCGCAAGACTGCGGCGGCTTCCAGTGTGTAACCGCCGGATGTCCTAAGACCTGCACCGTGAACAGTGATTGCGGCACGGGTAGCTATTGCGACACCTCGACGGGAAAGTGCGCAGCGACGAAAAGCCCCGGCGCCCCAGCCACGAACGGCTACGAATGCACATCGGGCGTCGTGGCAGATGGCGTCTGTTGCGACAAGGCCTGCACCGGTTGCAATGCCTGCACGAGCGCCTTGAACGGACAGGCGTCGACCACCACGGGCCAGTGTCTGCCCGTGGTAGCGAACAAGTCTGCCC
This sequence comes from Myxococcales bacterium, assembly GCA_003136095.1. Classification (GTDB taxonomy): domain Bacteria; phylum Myxococcota_A; class Polyangia; order Fen-1088; family Fen-1088; genus Fen-1118. Next base: position 18,883 of record PNBO01000291.1, on the reverse strand, counting down.
CCCACAGTGCTTGCACCGCCAACCCGCCATGTGGCCTGGACGGCACCTGTGACGGAAACGGCGCATGCCACTATCCGACGGGCGGAACATCCTGCGCCAATCCATCGTGCGTGGGATCGACCCTCACGACCAGCGCCTGCGACAGCACGCACGCTTGCGCCCAGACGCCCAAGGCCTGCGACAATTCGCTGACGTGCGCCTCAGCAACCAGCTGCAAGAGTAGCTGCTCCGCCGATGCGGATTGCATCTTGGGCTACTACTGTGCGTCCGGTACATGCACGATCAAGAAGACAAGTGGTACGTGTTCGAGTGCGAATCAGTGCAGCACCGGATTCTGTGCGGATGGCTATTGTTGTGACGGTCAGTGCGGCGGAACGTGCCAATCGTGCAGTTCGACTCCAGGTACCTGCAAGGCGGTCACGACGCCACGTACTTCCTGTGGCGGTTCGGGAACATGCGGGACCATGAAATGCGACGGGACAGGCCCTGGTTGTGTCTATCCTGGCAGTGAGACCGCTTGTCCCAACCAGTGCAACAGCGATTGGACGGCGGTAATGTCATCGACTTGTAACGGATCTGGCACCTGCGGAACCGGCTCGCCAAGCAATTGCCCCTCAAGCCAGTACTGCAGCACCAGCACCAACCAGTGCACGGGGAAGATCACAAACACCACCACCTCGTGCTCCAGGGACATTCAATGCTCGACGGGCAAGTGCTGCAGTACCTGCGTGAACGCCAACAACGACAATTCGAACTGCGGAGCATGCGGGAACAAGTGCGTGCCTAATCAGACGTGTCAAACTGGCAGCTGTGCCTGCACGGGCTACACTTTCCCTGCGGTCTGCGGCAGCACTTGTGGGAGCTGGAGCTTCGAGTCGGGCCCGAGCACTACAGAGGGCTGGGCCGCGATGCTCTCGCCCCAGGTGACCGGCAGCAATGGCGCCATCAACGCTGGAATCAGCTCGACTCGCCCCGCCGGCTACCCCGGAACCGGCAGCTACTCGCTGGTGGCTCCGGTTATTGTCGACAACACCACCAAGCTCGCTGCCTCGGTGGGGGTTCAGTTCTGTCAGGCAGGAAAGACCACCAGCCTGGGTGGTTACAACGTCACGGGGTATGTCTACTTCTCTGGTCCGGCCCTTCCCGCATACCATGGGTTCTTCGTGGACACATGGGGCCCGACTGCCTCCGAGGCTTCTAACTCGATGATCTTTTTCAACAGCGTGGTTACCAATCAGTGGATTCCATTCCAGGCATCCCTTTCCTTTGGCTTCCAGTATGATCATCTTGCCCTCCGAATCAGCCCAAATGGAAGTTGGAGCGGAACTATGTACGTCGATGACGTGGCTGTCACGGGACTGTAGTCTTCCATCTCGGAAGAACGCGCCGCCGGTCATCTACCAAGAGGAAGGAGACCTACAGAAGACGGAAGGCCGCTGTGGGCACGGTGAAGAAGTCGATGGGGCCAAGGAGCCACGCAGCCATGGGTAGGATTGCGCGAGAGTGACTTCGAGCGCCAGAGGAGAGAGTTGCTGACGAAGGACGAAGTTATCGAGCGCAAGGTCCGCGCGGGTGGGAAGGGCCGAAGGCAGAGCGCCAAAGTGAGGCTCCGAAGCACGCCGGCCAATGAGAGATAATGCATGAAGGCTTGCGGTCAAGGCCAGACCGAACCGCCAGTCATTGCCACCATCGGAAAACGTGCGCTCCGGACAGGAATTTGGCGAGGGACAGGTAGGGCACGACGCCTGCGGAGCCGACGGCGACCGAGCCCTGCGGGCCCGCGTAGTGCGAAAGCATTTTTCTCTAACCTGCACCGTGGAGCATTTGAAGGGAACCGTGTACGCCGGGGCCTCCATCCGGAGCTCATCCATGAACGGCTGATTGGCCGGTCGTGCGCCACGGCGACCTGAGCACGTGCAACCAACATTTGAGGATGCCGGCGAACGGGCCGCTGAGATCGTGAATGTCGACAATGCACGCCGCAGGAGTTATATTCAAACTCGCCCGAAGGCACTGAACACCCCATGCATCTCCAATAGATCGTATGGCAAACCCGGCAACACCTTCCTCATGGAACCGTGACTGGGTGTGGGCGGGGCTGCTGCTCGCCGCCACGTTCCTCGCCTACCGGCCGGCATGGAGCGGACAGCCGCTCTGGGATGATGACGTGTACATGACGCCCCAGGAACTTCGGTCGGTGGATGGCCTCGGACGGATCTGGAGCGACCCCAGCAGCACGAAACAGTACTATCCCCTGGTTCACAGCGTCCTCTGGATGGAGAACCGCCTTTGGGGACAATCGACACTCGGCTACCATCTGCTCAATATTTTGCTCCATGGTTCTTGCGCATTACTTCTCGTGAGGATTCTAGGGAGGCTGCGCATACCCGGGGTCTGGCTTGCAGGAGGGATATTTGCACTGCATCCTGTCATGGTTGAATCGGTGGCATGGATAACGGAACTCAAGAATACTTTGTCCGGAGTGTTCTTCCTGAGCGCAGGGCTGGCGTACCTGAAGTTCGACGGTGAACGGGAAAAGAAGCACTACACCATTGCACTAGGACTGTTTCTTCTCGGACTCCTCGCCAAGAGCGCGATCGTCACCCTGCCCGCGGCATTGCTCGTGGTTTTCTGGTGGATGCGGGGAAGAATAGGATGGAAGCGTGATGTGGTGCCTTTACTGCCTTTCTTTGCCATCGGTATCGCCTCGGGAGTGCTCACAACGTGGGTCGAACGCAGATTCATGCGTGCCGTGGGGACTGAATTTAATCTTGCTTTTGTCGACCGCTGCCTGATCGCAGGGAGGGCGGTCTGGTTCTACCTCTACAAGCTCCTCTGGCCTGCCAACCTGATCTTTATTTACCCCCGATGGCACATTGATGCCATGGCGGCGTGGCAGTACCTGTTTCCCGCCGCGCTCCTGCTCGCATCCGTGATGCTCTGGAAATTGCGCAACCGCTCACGGGCGCCCCTAACAGTACTGCTCTATTTCTCCGGAACGCTCTTCCCGGTACTCGGCTTCTTCAATATCTATTTCACCCGGTACTCCTTTGTCGCCGACCACTTTCAGTATCTTGCCGCCATGGGTCCGATAGCGGCTGCTGCGGCCGTCCTCGTACATGGAACCGGTACGTTGAAGGATAGGTTGCGGCGGCCGGTCCAGCCGCTACTGTATGGAGTGCTGCTGTCAGCTCTCTTCCTCCTGAGCTGGCGGCAAAGCGGTATGTATTCCGATGCAGAGACCCTGTATCGTGCGACCATCACGAGAAACGAGAATTGTTGGATGGCTCATAACAACCTTGGCATTCTGCTTGGGGGCGTGGGACGAACGGATGAGGCCTCGGCTCATTACCAGAAGGCATTGGAGCTCAACCCCAATCGTGCCGACGCCTACTACAACCTCGGCAGTCTGCTTGAGGGCATGGGACGTACGGATGAGGCTTTGTCTCACTACCAGAAAGCATTGGAGCTCGATGCGAATCATGCCAAAGCCCAGAACAACCTCGGCGTTTTGCTTAAGAACATGGGAAGAACCGATGAAGCCTTGGTTCACTACCTCAAGGCATCGGGAATAGACCCCAACTTCGGTGATGTTCAATACAACCTGGGCAGTCTGCTTGATGACATGGGACGGACGGATGAGGCCCTGGCTCACTACCTGAAGGCATTGGAGCTCAATACCAATCATGCTGAGACCCATTATAACCTTGGCCTCTTGCTTGCGAAGATGGGTCGAATGGATGAGGCCATGGTGCATTACCAGAAGGCATTGGAACTTAACCCCAGTCATGTCGATGCCCACAACAACCTTGGCATTCTACTTGCGAGTATGGGGCGAACCGATGAGGCTATTGCCCATTTCCGCAAGGCATTGGAAAAGACTCCGCATGCAATTCGCGTCTTGAAGAATCTTGGTATTGCCTATGTGCAAAGAGGACAATTGACCGATGCGACTTCGGTTCTTCGGAATGCGCTTGCATGGGCAAGGTCCGCGGGCGACGAGGTGCAGACCGAGGTGATCGCGCGGATTCTCGGGAAACTCTCTGAAACTGCCACTCCGGCAGGGGCAAATTCGACAACGCAAGCACCATGATGACCGGAGATTCCTCGATGTCTGCGACGGCCGACGGGCGGGAACCCGCGGCCCCCGGCGCCGGCCACGTCATCGGCCCCCGCGGTCGGCTTCTCTGGTGCGCGGTGCTTCTCCTGACCACTCTGGCCCCCTACTTCTACTGCCGTCTGCGGGTGAACAGCGCCCACTTCCTCTGGATTCTGCCGCCGTACGCGCAGGACTCGCTGGCATACCTGGCGTGGGAACGCCAGGCCATGAACGGGGCCTGGCTCTTCTCGATGAAATACACCGCGCTTCCCCACGCGCCGTTTCTCTTTCAACCCTTCTTCCTCCTTGTTGGCCTGTTCGCGCGGATGACCGGCGTGGCGCCGCCGGTGGCGAATTTGCTTGTCAAGGCGGTCGGCACGATTCTGTTCGTCCATGTCTGGTTCCGCTTCGTCCGCGCCTTCCGGCTGGGACGGGCGGAGGCGTGGTTCGCGACCGCGATGATGGCCTTTGCCTCCGGCGTCGGGGGCTGGATCGCGCTCTTCTCTCCGAACGCGGCCAAGTTCTCCGCGGATCTCTGGCTGGTCGATCTGAACACGTACTGGTCGTTGCTGTGGAATTCGCTCTTCCCGCTCTCGATGGCGCTGATTCTCGAGACGATGGTGCAGGGCGAGGAGGCGCTGCGGAATCGCCCGACGGCGCCCGCCGTGCGCGCGGGGCTTTGTCTCGCGGGCCTCGCGCTCGTGCACCCGTATCAAATCCCCATATTGGGCATCTACTGTCTCGTGCGGTGGGGGATGCAGCTGCGGCGCGCGGCGTGGCGCCCCGCTTGGGTCTTCGGGGTGGTCTGCCTGGCTCCGGTCGCCTACTTGGTCGCCATGGAGCTGGGGCAACCGCTCCTGGCCCGCCACGCGACGCAGGGGCAGATGCCTACTCCGGCTGCCCCGCAGGTTCTGCTCGGCCTCGGCGTGCCGCTTCTCTTGGCGGTCGCCGGCGCTCTCCGCCGAACGACGCGGCGGAACGGCCTGGTGCTCTTCATCGCGCTCAGCGTGCTCGGCGCCTATGTGCCCTGCTGGTTTCAGCGGAAGATGCTGTTCGGCCTTCATCCGGTCGTTTGCGCCGCCGCAGGCCTGGCGCTGGGGCTGCTCCCCGTGGCGTCGCGATGGCGTGGGCGGGCTATGGCCGGCGGAGCCAATACGCGGGAAGGCATGGAAACCCTTCGAGGGTTTCCGTATCAACGGTTCGCGATGACGCGCCGCCTCGGGTGGGCGGCGGCCGGTGTCTTGGTCGCGCTTCTCAGCGTCTCCAACCTCACCTTGGTCAAGTCCCAGGCGGAGAAGGTGCTTCAACCAGGACTGGCGAATCCGTTCGCGGTCGACGCGGACGTCTGGAAGACGCTGGAATATCTGCGCGCGAACACGCGCTCGTCCGACCTCGTGTTCGCGAGCCCGGCCCTGAGCGGGCTGATCCCGGCGGTTTCCGGCAACACCGTGATCTGGGGACACTGGGCGCAGTCCGTGGACGTGGATCAGCGGGTGTCCACGTTGCAGCGGGTCTTCTCGCCCGGTTCCGGTCTCAGCGATGCTCAGCGATCGGGCGAGTTCTGGTCGATGGGGATGAAGTATCTGCTGGTCGATCCATCGTTCCGCCAACAGCTCCTCGCCGCGGATTCCCGGTGGCTGACGAGAGACCTGCAGCAGATCTGGGAGAGCGGGGCGACCGCCGTGTACAAGAAGAGCGGCGCACCCTAGTCGCAGGTTGAGAACGAGCACGCTACGAGTGCTATGGGTTCGCCGATTGCGAAGTCCTGAAGCCTCTTCCTTGCATCCTTCATGTACGGCTTGGGATCTCAGAAACGCCCATGCTCCCAGCCGGAGAGCTCAGCGCGACCGGGGCAGAGCTTACGGGGCGCGGGTCGGGGGTCGTCGTGCCGACGAGGGGCGTTGCGCTGGTAGACGTAGCCGTGGATTGAATGCCCGCCTGTACGAGTCATCACTCTGCAACTTGTTTCACACGCCGTCCTAGGGTCCCGCCGGTAGGAGCGCGCCGATCGCGCCGTAGAACGCCTGCCCGAGGATGACGTAGCCGGCGTCGTTCGGATGCAAGCCGTCGGCCATCAGCGCTGTCGCGTAGTTGGTATTCTTGGCAAAGGCCGCGTAGTTGTCGAGGAAGACCACGTGCTTGCCGGCGGCTGCGCGTGGGTTGACCAATCCCGGAATGGCGGCGTTGTACGTCTGCACCCGCTGGTTGGTATTGTTGTCGGCAGTGGGAATGATCGAAGATACCACCAGCAGCGCCGACGGCGCATTGGTGGTGATCTCGTCGATCAACTTCCCAAGCCGGGTCGGGGCGTTGGCGACATCGATATTGCTATTGATGTCGTTGGTCCCGATGATCAGGAGCACGATATTGGGATGGTAGTTTGAAAGGGCCTGATCCGTGATTTGCCCCGAGATCCCGTTCTTTCCACCCAGAGTGTCGATGGTGTAGCCGCCATGCCCCTCGTGGTGCTGGGGAAACGTGCGGTTCTGGACCGTGCTCGGTCCGTTCGTCACCGACCCGACGAAGGTAAGGTTCTTGGTGTTTAATACCGCCTGGCGGAACAGTTCGATGCGGTAACCGCCCATGGGCGCCGTGCAGCAGCCCTCGGTGATCGAGTCACCGAGGGGCAACACCGCGCATGCGGTCCCCGCAGCGGTGGGACAGGGCATGTAAGCGGTCCCCGCGTCGCTACCGCCATCCGAAGCGCCGTCCGGGGCACCGCCGTCCGGACGCGCCCCGCCGGTGCCCGGCGAGCTCCCACCTGTGCCGCTCGTGCCACCGCCGCCGCCGCCGCCAGCGCCTGTGTCCCGTCCCCCCGACCCACCGCCCATGCCCGTCGCGCCGCCGGTGCCCGTCGCGCCGCCCGTGCTGGGGGGAGTGTCTGGCCCGCCATCCGGTCCGACGTTGCCGCCCATGCTCACGCTGGTCGTCCCGGCGTCACCCCTCGCGGTACCGCCCGTCCCCGATGCGCCGCCCGCGGTGGAGCTCCCGCCCGACGCCGCCACGCCACCCGACCCGCTCGTGCCGCCGGAGACAGAGGCACCGCCCTGGCCAGTCACGCCGCCGCTGGCCTTGGCACCTCCCGAACCGGTTTGGCCACCACGGGCCGTGGTGCCGCCGCTGCCGGGGACGCCACCCGAACCCGTGGTTCCACCGCTGGCGCTGGCACTGCCGCTGCCGGAAGCGCCGCCCGAGCTCGAACCCGATCCACCGCCGGACCCGCTGGCGTTGCCAGAACCCGAGGAGCAGGCCGCGCCGGCGCCGACCAGCGTCGCGCCCAGCAGCAGGCAACGGACGCCAGCGCGCACGCGAGGTTGGGGTCGGCGGACGCCGCTGCGCAAGGAATGGGCGAACGTTCCGGTGCCAGCCATGGCGGAGGAAAGCGCGCGAATCCCCATGGGAATTAGATTCCCACAAACCGGGATTCCGATCTACGACCGTGGGCCGCGGCTGGTCTCTGTTCGTTCACCTCTTGGGTCACGTCGCTCGCCGACGGCCCGGGTATCGAGGACTCGATGGAGGCAGGAAGGCGATGGCGCCCGCGCAAAGCTGCGCGTCGGGGGTCCGCCTGAGCTAGCCAACGGTCACCTGTCGCGCGGTCGGCGTCGACCGCGGTTGCGCAACGCCAGCGCTCGATCATCGCTGGCGTGCCGGGCCGTGTTTGTGTCAACGTAGGAACGTGCTCCTAGCCGGCTACTTCTCGCTTGCCGTGGCGGCCGTCCTGGCCCCCGGTGCGCAGGATGCGGAAATCGGGACCAAGCCCGTCGAGGTCGAGTTCGATGCGCCCGAGGGCTGCTCCGGAGCCGAGGCCTTCTTCAACACCTTGCGCTCGCGCACGGATCGGGTACGCCGGGCCGACGGGAACGAGCCGCGCACCACCCTGCAGGTTCGGCTCACCCGTGTCCACGGCCAAGTCGTGGGCGAGCTCCGCATGGTGGATGACCGCGGCGGACCCGACACGCGCAAGGTGCAAGGCGCGAATTGCGACGATGTCGTGCAGGCGCTGTCACTCACGGCGGCATTGGCCCTCGATCCCAGCGCCCTGCTTTTCGCCCCTGCCACGACGCCTGCGCTGGTCTCGCCTGCGACCGCCGCCCCCGCCGCACCCGCGGTCGTGCCGGCTGCGGGGGATCGACCCGCGACATCCGCGACGGAGACCGATGACACTATGCGCGAGCGGAGGCCCGTACTCCCGCTCGAATTCAGCGTGGGTCCCGTCGGGACCACCCTTCTCGCGGGCAGCTTCAGCCCGGGCGTGACGCTGGGCGCGCGCAAGACCCTGGCCGGGGAGGGAGCGGTTCGACCGACCCTGGGTGTGGCCATCGCTTACGCTCGCAACGACGTGTTCGCCTCACCGTCCGTCGCGCAAGTGAGCCTCGCGGGACTTGCCGGCACGGTGTGCCCGCTGCGCTGGACCGCCAGCATTCTGACGATAGAGCCCTGCGCTCTGGTTCTAACCGGCTGGCTTTCGGCCAGTGGGCGCCAGGTAACGCACACCAGCACCGTCGATCGCCTCTGGTTGAGCGCCGGCGGGGCGGTGCGAACGTCGGCCTTCATCGGTCGCGGACTCTCGCTCGAGCTCGAAGCCGGGGTCAGCGCGCCGCTGCTCAAGCGGAGGTTTTTCGCCACGGTCCCCAGCAATGTCGTGGCGGAAACCCCGACCGTCTCGCCGCTTGTCGGTATTGGGCTTACCTATGGCTTGTAGGTCCTCGCGCGGTGTGATCCCGATGCGGGTTGGCGGGAATAGAGGGGAACGATGAGGCCATCATGTCTTGTCAGCCCGTGACCCACGCCACCGCCCTCGCGTTTCGCCCGGCGGTTGCCTTGCCAGCCTTCGGGCCTGCCGCTATATTTGGTGAGGTGCTGGGCAAGAGCAAGCGTGAGGTACGCCTGCGCCCGTTGGTCGACAACTATGTCGGCCTGGTGGCGCGGATCCTGCGCAATGCCGGCACTGCGGAAGCCGACATCGACGACGACGTGCAGCGGGTCTTCATCGCGCTGTCGAACCGCCTCGACGACGTGCGCGTCGGCGCCGAGAAAAGCTTCCTCGTGCAAACCGCGCTGCACATGGCCGCGCACTCCCGACGCGCGGCGGCGCGTCGCCGCGAGACGCTTACCGAACACCCACCCGACATCGTCGATTCCTTGGCCGGCCCCGAGGAGATGGCGCAGCGACGTCAGGTGCGGCGGACCTTGGATCAGATTCTCGATGCCATGGACGTCGACCTGCGCGCCGTGCTCGCGCTCTACGAATTCGAAGAAATGACGACCGCGGAGATTGCCGCCATCCTGGACATTCCGGGCGGGACCGTGGCCTCGCGCCTGCGCCGAGCGCGCGCCGATTTCCGTGAGCGCGTCGCCATGCTGGAGGGTCTCGCCAGGACCGAGGTGGGATGATGGACGAACCCGATCGCATGTTCGATCAGACCGCATCCTCCCTCGAGCGGGCGTTGATCCACGCGGGCCGCTCCTATCGCGGCCCGAACGATCTGCGAGCCCATACGCTCGCGGCGTTGGGGTTGGCCGGTTCGGCCGGGCTGGCGACCGGCGGCGCACTGGCCTGGCTGGCGGTAAAAACCTGGTCCACCAAGCTGCTCTTGGCCATGTCGGCGCTGACACTGCTGGTGGCGATTCCGGCGAGCTACGTCATGCTCCGCCAGGACGCGCGGCCCGCGCGGGTGACTCTGCCATTCCCGGCCGTGGTGCCTCAGCCATCGCCCGTCGCGACGGTGTACCCGGCTCCACCGGCCCAAGTCCAGGCGCCCGCCGTAGCTCCGCCGGCATTGCCGGCGACTTCGCCCGCGCGCGCTTCTGCCAATGCCAGCTCCGCCCTGCGCGCCGAGTTGGCGGCGCTCGACGCCGTCCGTTCGACCTTGGCCAACGACGATTCCGTCGGCGCGCTCTCGTTCCTCGACGCGTACTTCCGAACCTTCCCGCGAGGCCGGCTTCATCTCGAGGCCGAGGTCCTGCGTATCGACGCACTGGCCAAGGGTGGCCGGCTGGACGCGGCCAAGAAATATGCGCAGGAATACCTGAGGCACCACCCGAACAGCGTCCTCACGGCGCGCGTGCAGCCCTACGCAGAGCGCTGATGGCTTCCCGCTGCTCGGTCGCGTGGTTCGCCGGTCTGGCGGGCGCGTTTGGGCTACTCCCCTCGTGCGGGAGCACGCTCGATTCCATCGGCTGCAACGAGCAAGACCACGGGCTGGACGGTGGCGGCAGCCTCGCCGGCGGTATCAACCTGGCGCCGCTGCTCGGCCCTGCTTCGTATCCCAACGCGTTTCGTGACTTGCTCGGCAAGAGCGACGGCGAGATCGCCGCGAAGATCGCCGACACCTTCAACCAGCTGTTCCACGGCGATGCCAAGAGCCAGGCCATCTTCGTCCCGACCGGAACCGATCAAGCGTACATCCTCGACGTGCTTCATGGCGAGATACGTACCGAGGGGATTGGGCTCGGCATGATCATCGCCGTCGAGCTCGACAAGCGCGACGAGTTCGACCGCCTGTGGCGCTACGCGAAGTCCATCCAGATCGCCGATGGCCCCGGCCAGGGCTACTTTCCCTCATTCTGCGCGGTGGGGACCAACACCGACGAGGCCTGCAACGACCCCTTTGGGCTTCAGCAGATTGCGACGGCCCTTCTGCTCGCGCGGGGTCGCTGGCAAGGCAGCGTGGGAACCATCGACTACGGGCAAGAGGCCGCCGGCCTCCTCGATGTGATTCGCAACAAGGAAGCCTACAATTGCGGCGTCGTCGGCGACGTGACCGGCACCTTCGATGCCACAAGCAAATTGGTCTACGATAGGCCCACCCCAGCCTTCGCCATCGCATCGCGTCCGTCGATCGTCATGCCGGCCTACTACGATCTGTGGCAGCAGGCGACGGGCGACGCCTTCTGGTCACAGGCCGCGGCCGCCGCGCGCGCCTACTGGCAGGGATCGTCGAATCCCACGACCGGTTTGGTGCCACAGAAGGCGACCTTCGACGGAACCCCGGTGGCAGGCTTCGACACCTTCGCCCCTGAGTGTTACCGCACCTTCTTCAACATGGCACTCGACCGCATCTGGTCGGGCAACCAGCCGTGGGTGGTCGACGAGAGCAATCGCGTGTTGCAGTTCTTCGATGACCAGGGCCTCACCACCTACGGTCAGGAGTACTCGCTCGATGGCACGGACGAGATCGTCCCGCTGCACGACCTTTCCCTGGCCGCCGCCAACGGGGCCCTTGGCCTCGTCGCCACCACGAGCAACCGCCGTGACTTCGCCAACGAGGTGTGGAACCTGGCGACACCAATCGGCAATCCCCGCTACTACGTGGGTATCATGCAGCTCCTGTCCCTGGTGATGCTGAGCGGTCAAATGCAAGTTTACTAGGTCGAGTGACGAGAACGGCGAGCGCTACTTGCGCTCGTAGAAAGTGATGCTCACGCCGCCCGACCCGCTGCCCGGGGCGGAGCTCAGGAACTTGCCCGTGGTGAGGAAGGCGTAGGGTCCATCGCTCGCCGCCTCGAAGACCGGCGTCAGCCCGTTCATCGGTCCGCAGTTGCGCACGATGATGAAGGAACCGTCACTCGGCGACAGTGTGTATCGGGCGTCCAGCGTGGTGCTTCCCCCGGTCGCCGCAAGCTGGTAGTCCGCGCCACCGTTGAGGATCTTGCCTGCCACCTGGCCGGTCGTGGTGCCGCCGGTGATGGGAATGATGTTGCGACTGCCGCGCTTGGCATTGCTCACGGTGACGGTCGAACCGAGCGTCACGTTCTCGGTGAACACGCTATTGCCATCGGTGCCGGTCGCGGTCACGCAGTCCCACGAAACGTTGGGGACGCCCGCCGGGTCCTTGAGTTGGATCTTGGGATCTCCCGCGGCCACCGTGGACACGTCGTAAACGTCGAGCGTGATCTTGCTGCCAGCGGCGTCTACCGTGCGCGTACCCACGAGCTTGGTCGTGTTCAGCCAGGCGTAGGAGCCCGCGGTCGGGGCCTCGATGTCGGGGACGATGCGGATGAGCGAATCTCCCGCGGCTGCGACGCCGCAAATGCGGGTGAAGATGGTGGTGTTGTCGCTCGTCTTGAGGATGAGGATCTCTTCCAACTCCATGGCGCCAGTCGACAACGTCAGCTCGTAGTCGAGGCCGCCGGTGAGAACCGTGCCCTTCAGCTTGTCGCCCGTGATTGTGCCGCCGGACACATCAAGCTGGCGGCGTTTGCCGAACTGGGTGTTTCCCACGTCATGGGTGGCGCTGACCGTGAGTGACACGCTGAACGCGAGCGTGCCGAGCGTGGGGGACGGAATACCGCCGGGCATGCCACAGGTCCACGAGGGATCGGGGACGATAGTCGCGGCCGTGGCACCCGTGCCTCCCCCGCTACCGGTGGCTCCCCCGGCGCTGGTGCTGCCACCGGTTCCATTGGCGCCTCCGCTCGAATTGCCTCCGCTGTTGCCGCCGGTCTTCGTCGTTCCACCCGCGCCGGTGATGCCGCCAGTGGTCGAAGCGCCGCCGGCGCCGGTTCTGCCACCGGTGCCAGTCGCCCCGCTCGAGCCAGAGGTGCCGCCCGCGCTGGTGGTGCCACCCGAGCCCGTGGTGCCGCCCGAAGCCGCACCGCCTGTGCCGCTGGTCGTGCCGCCGGTTCCCTGAGTGCCGCCTCTGCCCTGCCCGCCGCCAGAGGCCGTGGTTCCGCCGCTCCCGGTCGCTCCGCCCGATGCGCTTCCTCCGGTGCTGGTTGCACCACCTGAACCACCGCGACCGCTGGTGCCGCCACCGGAGACGGTACCACCCGAGCCAACCACGGGACTCGTCGTACCGCCGGTGCTGGTGCTGGCACTGTTCGACGAGCTACACGCCACGGCAGCTAGACTCAAGATACCCGATAGCAAGAGTTGCGTGGGCGGACTTACCATTCTCATCGATGAGTTCCTTCGTGCGCGTCTAGTCGCGTGTATCGTGGTCGGCTTTGCTGGCCCGCGAACCATCGCGGGAAGGGATGGAAACCCTTGCAGGGTTTCTATATCAGAATGACTTGAAGAAGGCCGTAATGGCGCTGGTGCCGAAGCTCGGGGGTTGGTGGGTGCCGTCGAATTCGCACCAGGTCACGGGGTACCCGCTGTCGCATCCCTGGTAGGACACGCACGGGCTCGGATCGATCGGCGTGGTGGTGGTCCCGCAGTGGTTCTGTTGCAGAATCTTGTCCCGGGCCGAGCGGCCGTCCGCGATGGGGACGACGTTATCCGTCAGGCCGTGCGATCCCCACATGGCGATGGCGTGGCCCGTGCCCTTGCAGTTGAAGTCGCTGTAGAGCGCACCCGACATGGGCGCAATCGCGCGGAACACGTCTCCCATTTCGCAGCCGATCGCGAACGACATCATGCCGCCGTAACTGAACCCCACCGAGAAGATGCGGGCGTTGTCCACGCAATAATTGGCCTGGACGTCGGCAAGCATGGCTTTGGTGAATGCGATGTCCACCCCGCCGGTGTTGGCCCAACCGGCCGAGCCGGCATCGGAGCCGGCGGACCCGGATACCAGCCCTTGGGGCGTGACGTAGATCGCGTCGGGGAGGCCCTTGCTGATTCCATACTCATTCAGGGCTTGCTCGGCCGAGCCACCCATGGGGTGGAACTGAAAGACGACGGGGTATTGCTTGGACGAGCTGTAGCTCGTCGGCAGTTGCACGTAGTAGGTCCGTGCCGTGCCGCTGACGTCGAGGCTGCACTTGGTCCCGGATTTGCTGCAAGGCGAAGTGGTATTCGCCGAGCCGCAACCCGCGGAAGCGCCGCCGCCCCCACCCGCGGCGGTTGTGCCGCCGTCGACGCTCACGCCGCCTGCGCCGCCCGTGCCAGCCCCGCCAGTGCCCGTGGGCGCGTCTCGACCCGCGTCCCGGCCGGCCGTGCCGCCCGTCGCGCTGGTACTACCTGAGGCGCCACCCGAGCCCGGCTGCCCGCCCAAAGCTGTCGTGCCGCCCGTAGACGAAGTCGTGCGCGTGCCGCCCGCGGCGCCACCCGAGCCCGGTTGCCCGCCCAAAGCTGTCGTGCCGCCCGAGCCAACGCGACCGCCGGTGCCAGTCGCGCCACCGGAACCGGGTTGGCCACCCGTAGCCCCGCCGGCGCCGCCGGAACCTCCGCTGCCCGTCGTCCCACCGACGCCAGATGCGCCACCCGATCCCGGCCCAGGTCCGCCCCCCGTGCCACGGGAAATACCCGAGCTATTTGACGAGCAAGCACCGCCCAGAATGGCAAGCGCCGCAACCATCGCACGCACAGGGTGACTGGACTTCATGGACGCCTCCTTCTTCCGGAACCTCCGAGCTAGGGCATCGTATAGAGACCGAGAAACAGACCACTCTTGAACAGATTCCGAGCCGCGAGTCTCACAGATAATTCTCTCCGTGGAAATCAAAGCACACCAACCCACAGTCGCGGTGAATGGAAAAACCGGGCCAACAAAATGCTGGCGACATGCGCTTAGCGCAGTCCGTTAGAGGGTGTGCCGCCTGAGCACCGGCCACGCGACGCTGGCATTGCCAGCCTCCAGTCCGCCGCCCTGCTTGGTGCAGAGTACCACCTCAACGCCGCCCTGGCACGCGGAATAGGTCGAACAGCCGTTGCTGTCTGCCGCCGATGCCGAGTCCGTACACTGGTCGATTTCCGCCCATTTTTGGAAGGTTGCCTGCGCGCCGAGAAAGGTGACAGGCATGCCCGGCACCACGGAAGAAGCCCCGCCGGCATAAGGCACGAGCGGATCCGCGGTGCCCCGAAACGAGATCACCGTGACGGGTCGCGATGGCTTGCAGTCGCCGACGTTCTCCTCAAGCAGGTCGAAGGCGGCCGGCGCGACCGCCGCGAACACCTCGGCCGCATTGCACGCCAGATAGTAGGCCATGCCACCACCAGTTGCCAAGCCCACGGCGTAGACGCGCTTTGGGTCGATGCATGCGCTGGTCCGTACCTGGGCGACCAGGGCCTTCGCGAAGGCCACGTCGTCGACATTCGCCACGCAACACGGCCCCACGTTCCAGGCGGCGCCCCCCGGTCCCTTCAGCCCGGTCGGAAAAGCCATGACCACGCCTTCCAGGTCGGTCTGCGCCGGATAGGGCGAAATCGATAGCTCGCCCGAACCCGAGCCGTTCTGGGCGTGGAAATCAAGGATCAGGGGAGCTGGCTTGCTGCCGTCGTACTTCGCCGGAATGTGCAAGACGTAGCTACGGCTGGTGGAGCCGACCTGGACTGTCTCGTTCGTGTTGCCAGCTTGCAGCGCGGGCGACGGACAGGTCACGGTTGCGCTGCCGCCGTCGATGCTGCCGTCCGTGGCAGGCATGTGCGCGACGGCATCCAGCGTCGCGCGCGAGCAGCCGGCAAATCCCAATGCCGGGCCGAGCGAGCCAAGGACCACCAGCCACCGACATCGTCTCATAGCCAGGCTCCGATGGTAAGGGTCAGAAGGAGATTGGGACGCGCCGAGGTCGCGACGACGGCGTCCACGAAGCGAATGGCGACGTACGGCTCGGCCATCTGGGCATGCGCCGCCACCGCCAGGGAGAACCGATCGCGCAGTCGCAGGGATGCCCCGAGGCCTCCATCGAGTAGGAACGACCACTGGTCCGCATAGCGTCCCTGGTCAGGCCAGTCGGCGCGGCCCTCGACCGACGTATGCAGCACGCCAGCCGAGAGGGCGACGAAGGGACGGAGTTGCTGGCCACCCCTCATCCGGTAGCTGGCACCCAGCAGGCCATATTCTTGGGCTATCTGCGCGCTGCTCGTCGTGGTCTGGACGGTGGGGCGAGTTCCCAGGCCGGCCAGGGCCGCCTGCACGACCAGCCACGAACGCGGAGCCCAGTCGAAACGCACGATGGGCAGAACCGCGGGTCCGACTCCGTCCAGGCCAATGACCCCCGCCGCCCCCACCTCGACGCCGAAACGTTCCGGTCGCCTCGCCAGTCGTTCCATTTCCACGAAGTGGACGACAGCGGGTGGCAGTGCTGCGCTGGATTGGCTACGGCGCTCGCCCGCCGCCAGATCGATTTCGAGGAAGCTGGAACGCAGAAGCTCGATGGCGCGAATGGCCAGCGTCTCGGGGGCTCTCGCGGACCGCGGCTCGAAGGGGACCCGCCTGACGACCGACTTTCCGGTCACCTTGTCGATGACCCAGACTTCGACCGAATCGGGCGAGACGTCTCCCACGATGGCGACCACGGCGTCGACCCCGCGAAGAGCCGCCAACTGTTCGAGCCAGGAGCGGGATGCACCGCCATTCACTCCCTCCACGATGGCGCCATCGACGATCTCGGTCGCGAAGCCCACCGACGTCAATTCGCCCTGGAGCCGGACGAGCGTTTCGGTCATGACCGGCGGGGGATTGGCCGGCCGCACGATCGCCACGGTGGCCGCCCGCGCGGGCGCTGCCCCCAGCAGCAAAACCAAGGACAGGATGGTGAGACCGAGCCGACCCACTGGCAAAGCCGTTCAAGGGGCGCGTCGCAATGCCCGCGCCGATCCCGCATAGGTGCCGTTGGGGAAACGCCGCAGATACTCCTCGGCCACTGGCTGTGCCTGGGCTGCCCCCTCGAGCTGGCTCGTCAGGGTCATCTTTCGTCCGAGGGCCTCCGAGGCATAGGTGCCGGTCGGTGCCCGCGCCAGGTACTCGTCATACCACTCGACAGCCCTGGCCATCCCGCGCTCGCTCGCTTCCTCCACACGACCTAGCAAGAACCCGGCATCGAGCGAGCGAGCCAATCCGGGGAAGCGCCGGCGTTCCGCCAGCAAGGCTTCACGCGCCAGAGCCATGCGCCGGCGATAGCGAGCCGCATCGGCGAGCGCGAAGAGATCCTCGCTGGACGCTTTCTCCAGCGTCGATTTCACCCCAGCCCGGTCGACATCGGCGAGGATCAGGTCCAAATTGCCGGCGGCCAGCGCCGCGGACCATCGGTGCTCGCCGTCGACCTTGGCAGCGACCGGCGGCAGCGAAGCCCCCGTCGAGGTCTTGGCGGCTGGCCGTTCAGGCGTGGCCGACGGTCGCTCCTTGGGGGCCTCCGCAGCAGGCATCGCGGGACCGGCGGCGGAATCGGCCCAGGCCTCCTCTGGCTTCTGCTCGGTGATGAGGACTTCAGCTTTGGGCAGATTGACGACCAGCCGCTGACCGGCCCGCAGCGCGATATCCCCGCCGGCTACCGGTCCGGTGACCGTCACCTGACCGTGCCGCAGCCGAAGCTCGAACCTCTCACTGGTCGCGTCCCAAGAAACCGTGAAGACGGTTCCCTTGACCGTGACCAGGAAGGGGCCAACNNCGACCGCGCGTTCCCGGCATGAGAATGAATTCCGTTCCCTCGGTGAAGAACAGCTTGATGCCGCCGTTGCCGGATTCCCGCAGGTAGCCTCCGTCGACGACCCTACCTCCCTCGATTTGGTAGGCCAGTGCGGGGGAGGTCGGTGCCAGCAAGCGCGCGCGAGAGAACGAGACGATTTGCAGCACCGACACCACCATGCCTGCCGCCACCGTTCCGGCCAGCGACCAGCGAACCAGCCCCCGCTGTCGTGCTCTTCCGACCGCGATGCGGGCCGCAAGCGCGTGCAATCCCTGGCTGAGCGCCACGGGCGTGGCCGGTTGCACGCTGCGCCGTGCCAGATGGGTCAGGCGAGCGAGCGCTTTGGTTCCCTGCGATTCGCTGGATACAGGTGTCATCACTTCCACCCTTCCCCATCGAGCAGACCGTCCATGCCCGGATCGGTCTCGATCCAGCGCGACAGCTTCTCCGTGGCGTGTCCGAGGGACCGCTTCACCGTCGAGGGCGAGAGCTCCATGGTCGCTGCGATTTCCTCCACCGTCATCCACTCCAGGTGCCGGAGCGCGAAGACGAGACGGTCCCGCGGCGCAAGGCGATCCAGAAGCGCATAGAATTTCCGCAAGAGATCCCGCGACTCGATGTCCAGCGTTCCACAAGCCAGATCGACGAAGGTTTCCGGCTGCTGGAAGGACAGCCAGCTCCGCGTCTTCTTGCGGCGCAATTCGGTCTTCAGGATGCGGATGGCGAACGAGACGAGGAAGCTGCGCAGCCGCTCGGGGTCGCGCAGCGTCTTGGCCTTACGGAACACGCGATGAAAGACCTCCTGGGCGATGTCTTCCGCCTCGGATTCCGAACCGAGGGTGCGCGCCGCCATCATGAGAATCATCGGCGCGAAACGATTCCAGGTCTTCGTGGTCGCCCAAGCGGCGCCGGCCGCAAGACCGCGTGCCAGATCGCCATCGCTGACATCCCGGCTGTCCGCGCCAACCACCAGCGACAGCGGTATGTGGGAACGATGCGTCGACATGACCCAGTCTACAATATTGCTCCTATCCAGAGCAGTCGCAAGCGAGGCCTGGAATGGGTCATCTTCCTAGAGCGCCGAACGGTTTGACTCCCGTCGNNAGTATTCTCCCTCCTCGCGCCTCGGGCCGCTTGCAAATGCGCAATTTCACTCGGTCCCTCAAACCGTTCGGCGCTCTAGAGACCCCTGGCAGCAGTGGTTCCTGATTATGGCCGCCGACGGAATCCTCCTGCCCGAAGACCGGGCCGCCCGGCCGATAGCACCTGGCCTTTGGGGCAGCGTCACTCGCTTCGCGCATCGCGAAAGCCGGTTCGTGCTATGGATAAGGCCTGGATGGCTGACCCCGATACGTCTCCCCCGACCGGACGTGCGGCATTGGAGACGCCGACGTTCCACATCCCATTCATCACCGCACTGGTCTTCGCGGTTTCCATGTTCAAGGGTTTGCGGATGCCCAGTCTTTGGGCCGCGACCCACATGACCTT
>PNBO01000126.1 GCA_003136095.1 Myxococcales bacterium | reverse complement strand
CGAGCCGGCTCCGCCCAGACGGCTCGATTCCACGGCCTTTCCCGTGCTTCCCACGCCACCGCCGGGGAGCGTCGAGCCTCCGCCTCCACGGTCGCTGACGCCGCGAGTTGTCACGCCGCCGGCGCGGCCGGTGCCGCCGTCGTATGTGACCCCTTCGCCGTCCACCCTGGGGCCCCTGCTCGTTGCCCAGCAGGCCGCCCTGCGCCGACGCCAGCGACGCTCGCTTCTCCTCTTTGGCTCGCTCGGCGTGATCGCCGCCGCGGCCGTGCTCGCCCTCGTGCTGCCTTTCTTCTTCCCGCCCCACGGTCCGCCTCGCGCCGACGTGCGCACGCTGGCCGCCGTACCCGGAACGGTCTATCGCTACTTCGCCGGCACCGGCGCCGTTTCCCCCCTGCCTGGACCGGTGATGAAGTTTCCCACCGCCGGCAAGGTGACGCGCATTGTGACCCCCGGCACCGCGCTCGCCGTGGGTGACATCGCGGCGGCCGTGGAAGCCGCCAAGCACTTGCAGAACCAGCTTGCCCGCCAGCGCGAGCGCCTGGCCTTCTCACAGCAAATCGCGGAGGCCATGCACCAGGTCGGCAACAGCGCCGAGGAAGAGCGGCAAGCTGCCAAGGTCGAGGAAAGGAAGGCGAGGATCGCGAAGATCCTGCGCGCCCTGGCCCAGGTCGCGGTCGTGGCGAGCGTCGCCGGCGAGGTGGAAGAAACCTTCACGCGCGAAGGCGAGACGGTCGAGGCCGGCAGCCTGGCCTTGCGCCTGCGCTCCGCCGGGCATCGCGCCACCTTCGAGTTGCCGGGCGCCCAGGCCGCCGAGGCGCGCCGGCTGGCTTTCTGCCAGGTCGGGCTCGACGGCTACGTGCTGGACTGCACGCCGGCGCACGACCGCGCGGACGATGCCCGCCTCAGCGTGGAGATCCCTTCGCTGCCCGCGGCCTTGCTTGGCCGGCCCGCGCGCCTGGTGCGGGCGCGCTTCGACGGCGCCGTGGCGCTTCCGGCCGCCGCCATTGTGAATGCGGGTCGCCATCATCAGGTCTTCGTGGTTTCCCCGAACGGCCGGGTCGAGGTGCGTCCGGTGACCGTGGCCGAACAGAGCTCGACGGAGGCCATCGTGGTACAAGGGTTGGATGCTGGTGAAAACGTGATCCTCGAGCCCGCGGCGAACCTCCGCCCGGGCCTGCAGGTCAACCTCGGTCCCTGAGGTACAGACCCGCCACGTGGGATCGCTGTCACAGCGCATCCTCGGGGCGGCCGGGCACGGTTTGACAGAATCCGCGACGGTGCTCAGACTCGTAAGAGTGGCGGTTTTCGCCCGAGGAGTACTATGCGCTTTCTAGCTTCCTGCCTGGCACTCGTGCTTGCTTCCCTTATTGGTTGCGCTGGCGACAGCAGCTCCCTCATGTCCGTCTGGAACGACGGCGGCCCGGGCAGCGCGGCCGGTGGTCGCGGTGGCAGCAGCACACCCTCGTCGGGCGGGATCGGTGGCGGCGCAGGCGCCCTCGCGGTTCCCGGCGGCACGCGCGACCTGGCGACCACCGAGTGCACGGCAACCTCCGATGGGTCCTGTCCGGTGCCGAGCGACTCCCTGACCTGCCTCGAAGGGAAGTGCGGTTCGAATCTGACGGATTGCTATTACTCTGACGGCGTTTCGGCCGCTGCGGGTGGCAGGTGCCAGTCCTATGCCAACTGCATGCTGGCCTGTCCCTGCGACGATGGGCGCACCAATTGTGAAGCTACCTGCCAGCAGAAATACGCTCCGACCAATTCCGATTGCCTGGCGTGCATCACTGGCCTCTTTTTCTGTTCGAGCTTCTACGGCTGCCCCCCGCCCACCACCTGCGCGTCCTCGTCGGGTGGCGCCGCGGGCGGCGCTGGCGGTACCTACAAGACTTGAGGGCGGCGCGCCCTTGTCCCTGGCCGGGCCGGGCATTTTCGATCCGGCGTGGTAGCCTCGCACGGCGGTTGTTCCCAGCCCTTACGCAGCCAGAGGAGGAACCATGACAAGCCAGCGCACGTCCAAGAGCCATCACCTGCGCGGATGGATCCCGGATCTCCCCGATTACCGCGATTTTCGCTACGCCGCTCTCCGTCCCACCGCCGGCCGCTTGCCCAAAGCGGTCGACTTGCGGCCCGGCATGTCGCCCGTCGAGGACCAAGGGCAGCTAGGAAGTTGCACCGCCAACGCCCTCGCCGGTGCGCTCGAATTCCTGGAGATCAAGAACGGCCAGCGGCTCGTCGATCTGAGCCGCCTCTTCCTTTACTACAACGAACGCGCCATCGAACACACCGTGGCCTCCGATTCCGGGGCCATGCTTCGCGACGGCATCAAATCCCTGGTATCGCAAGGCGTGTGCCCGGAGAAGAGGTGGCCGTACGTCATCGCGGCGTTCGCCCGAAAACCACCCGCTGCGTGCTACACCCAGGCCAAGCAGCACACCATCCGCAGCTACCACCGCATCGCCAGCCTCGACGAGATGCGCGCCTGCCTGGCCGAGGGTTATCCCTTCGTCTTCGGTTTCTCGGTGTATGAAGCCTTCGAATCCGCCGCGGTGGCGAAGAGCGGTGTGCTGCACCTGCCCAAGCAGGGCGAGCGCCAGCTTGGCGGCCACGCCGTCTGTGCCGTCGGGTACGACGACGAGGCGAAGCGTCTGCTCGTGCGCAACTCGTGGGGGCCCGGCTGGGGCAAGCAGGGCTACTTCACCATGCCCTACGACTACGCCGCCAGCCGCGACCTCTCCGACGACTTCTGGACCGTCCGCGCCTGAGGGCGGTTCGGACGAACGACCGAGAGCGCAGAGGCAGAGGAGGGCACGGAGGTCGGAGAAGGTTCGCTATAGTTCAACCCGCCCATGGCGCACGCAGAACCAGAAAACGACGCTTCCATTCCCGAGGAGGAAGAGGGGCTGCTCGAGCGCGTGCTCGGGAGTCTGCGGGCGGCGGCGCCGCGAGCCGGCCGGGGGCGCGGCGTCGCCAGGGACGACGAGCTTCTCGCCTTGCGCGATGAGATCGGCGAGGCACGGCTCGAGGACGTGCCCGCCCTGGTGGCGCAGATGGAGCGCCTGCAAGAGGTGTCGCTCACGCGCGCGGAGCTCCAGACCATGCTGGTGGATCCGCGCTCGCCGTATTTCGGGCACCTGCGCCTGCGCGAGCGGATTGCGGGCCACGGCGAAGTCGAGCGCGACATCTTCATCGGCCGGGCCACCTTCACCGACGGCAAGGCGCGCGTGCACATCGTCGACTGGCGCGACGCCCCGATCAGCCAGCTCTACTATTGCTACCCCGAGGGCAGCGACTATGAAGAAACCTTCGGCGAACGCGAGGTCGAGGGCGACATCGTGGCGCGGCGGACGCTGACCATCGACAGCGGCGAGCTGCTGCGCGTGTCCTGCCCGCAGGGTGTGTGGGTCAAGCGCAAGCACGGAACGCAGGCAGCCTGGCAGCGCACCGACGTTGCCGTGCACGAGCTGGCCGGCGGCGAACGAATCGCGACGCGCCCGCTGCCCCGTCGGGGTGTCCTGGGCGCGGCGCCCGAGGAGGCGCAGCGCCTGAACCGGCATCTGCCCGAGATCGCGGCGCTCATCGATCCGCGCCAGTTCGAGATCATGACCGGCCGCCATTCCGGGGTGGTGGTCATCCAGGGCGGCGCGGGCAGTGGCAAGACCACCATCGGCTTGCACCGGCTGGCCTACTTGAACTTCGCGCACCCCGACCGGTTCCCGGCCAAGCGCATGGTCGTGGTGACGCAGGGAACGGGGCTGGCGGCCTACATCGGTCAGGTCTTGCCGGCCCTGGGCGTGCCGGCGGTGCCGGTGCTGACCTTCCAGGAATGGGCGGAACGGGAACTGCGAAGGGCGATTCCCTGGCTGCGCGCCACCGTGACCGACGACGTGGTGCCGGCGGTGACGCGCGTGAAAAGCCACCCGGCCTTGTTGCACGAGCTCGAACGTCGAGCGTGCGCGACCAAGGCCAAGCGCGGCCGCAACGCCGTGGTCGAATTGTGGGCCGACCTGCTGACCGATCGCCCGCTGCTCATGTCCCGGCTGCGCAACGATGAGGAAATGCGCGTAGCGGAAGCGGACATCGACGAGGCCCATCGCATCCTGGTGACCCGGGTGAATGCCATCGTCAGCCGCGATCCGCGCGAGCGGCCGCCCGAGAAGAAGCCATCGCGGGCCGCCAGCCGCGCGGCCAGGCGGGCGCACGAGGTGGAGTTGCAGGACATCCGGGACTGGACCTCGCTCGGGCAAGTGGACGGCTCGCGGACGAAATCCGTGGACGCCGACCTGCCCGAACACGTGCGCCGCGTGGAGGCCGAACGCGACGAGATCGATGACGACGAGAACGTGCGCGGCGAGATCGGCATCGACGGCGAGCGCACCGAGGACGATCTGCCGATTCTCGACGTGGACGATCTGGCCATCTTGTTGCGCGCGAACCAGCTCTTGCGCGAGGCAGAGTCGCCCATCCGTCACCTGTTCGTCGACGAAGCGCAGGATCTGTCGCCGATGAAACTGGCGGCGCTCATCGGCCGGACCGTGCCCGGCGGCCAAACCGGCAACGCCAGCCAGGTTCCCTCGATCACCTTGGCCGGCGACACGGCCCAGCGCCTGTTCCTGGACAATGGCTTCGGCGACTGGCGGGCGGTGCTGGGACACCTGGGGCTCGCGCATGTCGCCGTCGAACCGCTGCGCATCGCCTACCGGTCCACGCGCGAGATCCTGGCGCTCGCCCGTCACGCGATGGGCCCCCTGCCCATCGACGTGCCGGCGGAAGCGAAGCGCTCGGGCGCGCCGGTCGAGGCCTTTCGTTTCTCCGCGGTGGGCGCGGCGGTGGCGTTCCTCGCCGAGGCCCTGCGCGATCTCCTGGTGCGCGAACCGCGCGCCACGGTGGCCCTGCTCGCCCGCTACCCCGAGCAGGCCGACCGCTACTGTGAGGGTCTGCGCCGCGCCGAAGTGGCGAGCCTGCGCCGCGTCCGCGCGCAAGAATTCACCTTCCGTCCCGGCATCGACATCACCGACGTGCGCCAGGTCAAGGGCCTGGAATTCGACTACGTGGTTCTGCTCGACGTGAACGCGAGCACCTACGGCACCGACGACGAGTCCCGCCACCTCTTCCACATCGCCGCCACCCGCGCCGCCCACCAACTGTGGCTGATCGTCACCGCCCGACCGTCGAGCCTGATACCGCCCGCGTGCCTGCGCGAGTAGAAGATGGAATGGTTCGAAAGTTGAGTGACTTCCGGATCTTTCACCACAGAGGACACAGAGAGCACAGAGACGGAGGAGGGAAGAAGGGGTCTTCCAGATCCGGATCCGAACCCTTCCCCTTCCGTCTCCGTGTCCTCTGCGCTCTCTGTGGTGAAAAGATCCGGCAATCGTTCGGTACTCTAGGGGTGCGCGTGATAGCCGGCNNTCGAAGCCGGCGTAGGTGGCGTGCGTGCGTTCCGCGAAGGCGCGCGCCGCCGCCACGGGTGTCATGGTGTCTTCCGAGCCGTGCACGACCAGAGTCGGCAGCCCGCCGTTGTCGCCTGTCGCGGGCGCGCCCGAGATCAGGATCAGCCCCTCGAGCGACGAGGCGAAACGCGGCGCCAGCGCGCTCGCGCCCAACGCTCCGTTGGAGAGCCCGGCCAGGAACACGCGCTTGATGCCGCGTGCGTGTAGGTAGTCGAGCGTCGCGCGCAGGATGCGCTCGCCGGATTCGCCCCGCCAGTGGCCGGAAAAGTCCGTCGCCGGACACACGGTCAGCGCGCCGATTTCGCGCGCGGCCCTGGCGACCAGCCAGCATTCCAGCGTGTAGCTGCCGGCATAGCCGTGCAGAAAGATGACGCCGAATTTCATGGGCACCCCTGGCTTCGGCTCGGCCCGGGGCTCGATGACCAAGGTATCGAAAGCGGACGGTACCTGCCGGCCAAGGAAGGTATCGACGGCCGGTGACGGCGAAAAGACATCGTCCCGTCGCATTTCCACGTACGCCTCGCGCATGGCCGGGACCAGGCGCTGCCGCTCGCTGGCCGGCAGCGGCCACCGCATGGCCAGCATGCGCGCGCCGGCGAGGGCCAGATCCTGTTCGTCGACGAGCCGTGCGAGCCAGCGCGCCGACTCCCCGCTCGGTAGCGTGCGCATGGCGATCATCCCATCTCCCGCCCCGACGATGCGCACGATAAGAAGCAACGCCAGCAGTAGCAAGGCGACCAAGCCCAGCCCGCGCCGGGGCCGGCGATCCTTGATCGCCAGAGCCACGGCCGCGACGCCGACGGTTCCCAGCGCGAACCACCCCGAGGGCGACCACGACGCCAGCACACCCAGGACCGCGACCAAGGCCACCGCGCCGAGCATGGCGAGCGCGAAGATGCGGATTAGCAGGCGCATGCCGCGAGCATAGGTGGCGGTTTGTACCCAAAGCAAGCCGCGTGGAATCGTGGCCGTGGCCGTGTGATCTGCCGATCGGCCAGATCAACTACCCGCCGCCGCCGGCCTCATTTCCGCCGGCCTCGCTCCCACCGTCGTTCGATGTCAGAGGCGCGTCGGGTTTCACGGGATTGCCAGCATCGGGCTGGCACAGGCAGCAGCCCCAGCCTTGCACGGTGCACATTCCGTTGGTGCAGGTGGCATGCCCTGGCCCGCAATCGTAGCCGGTGTGGTCCTTGCAGCTCGAGGCGAATTCGGTTTCCAGATTCGCCGCGGGCGAAGCGCGATAGGCCGCAGCATTGGCGGCCACGCCGCAATAGCCGATGGTGCTGTAGCCGTTGCAGGGATCCATGGCAGGCTGTCCGCCCACGACAGTACAGTCGGTGGCTGTCGTGCAGGCGACCATGGCTGGGTCGGCGAGATAGCCTTGCCAGCGCGAGATCATGTCCGAGCAGGCTGAACCGCACTGTGGCCGTAACTGCGGGGCCTGCCAATCATAGATGTCGCCGGTGATGCGCGCGCAGGTGCAGCAGTTGGCGCCGGCGCATACGGCGGCGCACTCGGTTGGAACCGGGTACACGCTACAGTCCACCGAGGGACAGACCTGTTGACAGGACGAAGGGAAAGCAGTCCCACAGTGTTGGCAGTCGCTGTCGCTGGCACCCGCCGGACAGACTGCCTGGTCGGGCGCGCCGAGATCGGGCGGCGCCTCGACGGGGCCATCGGCAACCGGCGATGCCGTGGGTCCATCGACCTCGGGTAGCGTCTCGGCCGAACCGTCGGAAGTGGGGACTGCCATCGGTCCATCACTGGCGGGCGACGACTGGCGAGAGCCGCCACCACATGACACGTTGGCGACACTCACGGCGACCCAGGCCGCCAGCAACGATCCACGCATGATGGAGCGATGATATCACCCGTTCTCGCCAGGCTGGCGCCAGCCCTGTGCGCGCAGGCACAGGGGGAGGGTCGAGCTGCTATCTACTTCTCGATCCCCGCCAGCGGGCCGCCCTGGGCGAAGAGCTTGTCCACGCGGGCGGTGATGGCGGGATCTTCGACGAGCGGCGGGGCGTGATGGTGCTTGCTTCGCGCATCGATGACCAGCGAGCCGGCGCAACCCCAGTGCTTGTACAGGGTGGCCGCGGCGATGCCGGCGATGTCCACCGCCGGGTTCGAACGTGTGAAGGTCACCCACAGGAAGTTGTCCAAATTGCGCGCGCAGAAGTCGCTGTCATCGACGAGAACGATGAGCGGGAAGGCGCAGATGGCATCCGCCGCGGGAAGACCAGCGCAGAACGCGGTCACGTCCGCGGCCGCGCCCTCGGCGGTCGCCACATGCGCAGGCGCGCGCACGGCGAGCACGCCAGGCAGGACCACGCGCGGGTCGGAAAAACCATCGGGCAGGCGCAGGTCAGCGGGGATCGCTGCCGGCAAGTCGCGCCTTTTTCCGCCCACGGCCGCCACCACGACTTTCGATCCCCGATTCAATCCCGGCCCCGAATAGTCGAGCGTGTCGATGGTGGTGCGGGTCTGGAAGTGGAGATCGCGTCGCCAGTCCACGCGTTCGAGCAGGTGGCGGAAGAACGCGGGCACGTCGCTCGGGCGCAAGGCGGGGTCGTCGTTCTCGGCGACGATGAACAGGTACTTGGCCAGGGAAAGCTGGCCCTGGCCGAGCAGGGCGTGGGCCTGCGTGAGAAGTTCCTGCGGCTCGCTACGTTCGGCGAAGGGCTGGTAGCGCTCGCTGCCCACCGCGAGCAAGAGGGGATGGACCCCGGCGGCGTCGACCGCGTTCACCGCGCGCACGCCGGGCAGAAGCGCGGGAATCAGCGGTCCGGCCAGCTCGTGCACGAGCCGGCCGAAGACGCTGTCCTCTTGTGGCGGGCGGCCGACCACGGTGAAGGGCCAGACCGCGTCGGTGCGGTGGTAGATGCGGCGCACGCGCACGCAGGGAAAGTCGTGGCGCAGGCTGTAGTAGCCGAGGTGATCGCCGAACGGGCCCTCGGGCCGAAGCTCGCCGGGATGGATCTCGCCGAGGATGCAGAAGTCGGCGTCCGGGCAGATGGGCAACGGCCAGCCCTTCTGGTGCGCGAGGTGCACGCGCCGGCCGCCGAGCGCGCCCGCGAAGGCCAGCTCGGGCATCCCCTCGGGCAAGGGCATCATGGCCGCGATGGTCAGGGCGGGCGGGCCGCCGACGTAGATGTTGACGAAGAGCGGCTCGCCGCGCGCGAGCGCCGCCTGGTGGTGCACGGCGATGCCGCGCTGGATCTGGTAGTGCAGTCCGACCTCGCGATCCTTCTGGTACGTGCCGCCGGAAAGCTGCACGCGATACATGCCGAGGTTGGATGACTTGCTACCCGGCCGGTTCGCGTCCTCGGTGTAGACCTCGGGCAGCGTGATGAACGCGCCGCCGTCGTCGGGCCAGCAGCGAAGGTGCGGCAGCTCGCTGACGGAGATCTGATGGGCGAAGAGCGGCCCGCCCGCGACCTTGCGCGGCCGCGTACGCCAGAGCGTCCTTGGCACCCCAGCAAAGCGCAAGGGCGCCTGCCACATTGCGCCGGGATCTACGCGCAACTCTATGAGCCGGCGGACACTTTCCAGCGTGTCGCGGAAGATAAAGCGCGCGCGCTCGAGGGTGCCGAAGAGGTTGCTCGCCATGGGGAAGCGGCAGCCGCGCACGCGTGCGAAGTAGAGCGCGGGGCCAGAGGCGCGGAAGACGCGGCGGTGGATCTCCGCCATCTCGAGCTCGGGATCGACCTCGGCCTCGATGCGCAGAAGGTAACCCGCCCGCGCGAGGTCGAGGGCACACTCGCGCATGGAGGTGTGGGCCATCGCGGTCTTCCGGTTCAGTTGAAGCCGCAGCCGCCGCGGTTGCTGCACGAGCCGCACGGGCTCGGCGGCACGTCCGGCTTGCCCTTGCCGATGGCGACGACCGAGAGCACGCGCTCGAGATCCTTCGACTGGCAGGTCGGACAGGCGGGCTGGACTTTGCCAAAGACCAGCTCTTCGAACTGGCTCCCACACTTGCGACACACATACTCGTAAAGCGGCACGGTGATTTTTCCTTCGGGAGGGAAGATTAGCAGCAGATCCGTTCTCTGGCATAATGCCCCGAATCCGCCCGGCTGGCGGGCGAAGAACGCATGAGCGAAGCCAAGGCAGGTAGCACCATCGGCGCGGCCGGCCAGGCGCAAGAGAGCGGTAAGGCGAGCACGGAGCATGGCTCACACGTCGCGAAGCTGGCGCTGGGCGCGCTGGGCGTCGTCTATGGCGACATCGGCACCTCGCCGCTCTACGCACTCAAGGAATGCGTCACCCTGCCGCACGGCGTGGTGCCCGCCGCGGAGAATATCTTCGGGCTGCTGTCGCTGGTCTTCTGGTCGATCACGCTCGTCGTGTCGGTCAAGTACATCCTCTACGTCATGCGCGCCGACAACAATGGCGAGGGCGGCGTGCTGGCGCTGATGGCGCTGGCCGCGCGGGTGGGCACGGTCAAGACCGGCGCTCTCGACAGCAAGGGCCGGCCACAGAAGCGGCACAACTGGCAGGAGGTCAAACGCGCGAAGGTCACCCTCATCATGCTCGGGCTCTTCGGCGCGGCGCTGCTCTACGGCGACGGCGTGATCACGCCCGCGATCACGGTGCTTTCGGCCATCGAGGGTCTGGAGGTCGCGACCCATGCCTTCACGCCCATCGTGGCGCCCCTGACCTGCGGCATTCTCATCCTCCTGTTCTGGGTGCAGAAGCGGGGCACCGGCCGCATTGGCGCCGTGTTCGGACCGGTGACCCTGGTCTGGTTCGTCGCCATCGCGGCCTGCGGCCTGCCCTGGGTCCTGCGCCACCCCGCGATCCTGGGCGCCGTCAACCCCATCCATGGCGTCCGCTTCTTCGCCGCGCACGGCAAGCACGGGTTC
Organism: Myxococcales bacterium; assembly: GCA_003136095.1. GTDB lineage: Bacteria > Myxococcota_A > Polyangia > Fen-1088 > Fen-1088 > Fen-1118. Next base: position 494 of record PNBO01000126.1, on the reverse strand, counting down.
CTGGTGCTGGGCTCGGTCGTCCTGTGCATCACCGGCGGCGAGGCCCTCTACGCGGACATGGGGCATTTCGGCACCCGCGCCATCCGCCTCGCCTGGTACGCCTGTGTGTTCCCCGCCCTCCTCCTCAACTACTTCGGCCAAGGCGCGCTCTTGCTCGAACGACCCGCCGCGGTCAGCAACCCCTTCTACGCCCTGGTGCCTTCGGGCTGGCTCTTTCCCATGGTGGTGCTGGCCACCGTGGCCAGCGTCGTCGCGTCGCAGGCCCTCATCTCCGGGGCCTTTTCGCTCACCCGCCAGGCCGTGCAGCTCGGCTACCTGCCGCGCGTCACCGTCGTGCACACCTCGGGCACCACCGAGGGACAGATCTACATTCCCGAGGTCAACCGCCTGCTCATGGTGGCGTGCGTGGCTCTGGTGCTGAGCTTCCGATCTTCCAGCAACCTGGCATCCGCCTACGGCATCGCCGTTACGGGCACGATGGCCATTACCTCGCT
>PNBO01000260.1 GCA_003136095.1 Myxococcales bacterium | reverse complement strand
CGCAGCGGTTCGGGCGGCGCCAGCGGTGGGGTTACCGGAGCTGGGACCGGTGGGGCTACCGGGGCAGGGACAGGTGGCACGAGTGCCGTCATCAACCCCACGGCCTGCAGCACCGGTACCGCGCAAAGCGGCGACGTGACGGTGAGCCTATCCAGTCTTCAGCAGAAGATCTCCGGCTTCGGCGTCTCCAGTGCGTGGGCGGGGAGCTACAGAAATGCGTCGGATGCTGATTATCTCTGGTCCACCACGAAGGGGGCCGGCTTGACGTTACTCCGCATCCGGTACGGCGACGGGCTCGCGATTGCCAAGTCGGCTGCTCAGAATGGCGCCACGGTGTGGATGACTCCTTGGGGGACGGGTACCAACGGTGCTACCGGCGGCAGCTTCACCACCACCCAAAGCAACCCCAACGGCTGCACCGGCAGCATGCCCGTGCTCAGCGACGCACAAGGCTTGGCGAGCGCTCTCGTGACTTGGGTGAACAACGCGAAGACCCAGGGGGTACCGATCTACGCTGTGTCCGCCGAGAACGAGCCGGACAGCTGCGGTATCAACAGTACGACCTCCTACTCGGCTGCGCAATTGGCCGCATGGATCGACGTCCTCGGCCCTGCCATGGCAGCCATCAATGTGAAGGTAATGGCGCCCGAGACCATGAATGCCTGCGGATTTACCAGCTACTTCAACGCCATCAAGGCCGACACGGCCGCCTGGAACGCCGTCAGCATCTTCGCGAGCCACGAGTATGGGTGCGGCACGCTGCCTGCCGAAACGTCGATCACGGCGGCGGGCAAGGAGTACTGGGAGACCGAGGTCGACACGGGAACTGGGACGGGCGACTCGAGCGGCGATGGTATCGCCAGTGCGCTGAAGATGGCCACGACGATTCACAACGACCTCACCAAAGCCAACCTCAACGCGTGGCACCTCTGGTGGCTGTACAACGCCAGTGGTAACGGCGGTTGTCTCTACGACACGACAAACAACGTGTGGTCTAAGCGGCTGTGGGTGCTTGGCAACTACGCACGCTTCGTGCGGCCTGGCTACATGCGGGTGTCCACCTCTGGAACCGTACCGTCGGGGGTCTACGTGAGCGCCTACCAGAACCCGGCGGATGGAACCGTGGCCGTGGTGGCCATCAACACCAACAGCTCCGCCAGCCCGCTCTCGCTCTTCGTTTCCGGCGTCGTCCCCTGCAGCATCACGCCGTGGGTGACGTCGGCCGCCGACAGCCTCGCTTCCAAGACCGCCATCACGGTCAGCAACGCTCGTTTCAGCGCGACGCTTGATGCCCAGAGCGTCACCACCTTCGTGGGCAAGCCATGAACGATTGAACGAGTGGGAATAGTCGGAGCAAGCGCCAGCCCTCACCAGCGCGTATCCGCAAAGACGCCGACTGGGGAGCTCCAACCTGTTCGGCTGCCGTCGAACCAGGACATGACCACCTCGAAACACATGGCTATCTGAGCACAAGCGTACGTCTCGAATCAGCCTCCCCGCCGCCCCTGCCGGTTCCAGACTGGTTCCCCTGGCGCGGTGGCCCAAGATCCGCGAACCACCCCTGAGCTAGAATGGGTCCTCGTGCAACTGAGGAACTGGAAGATACCGTACCATGTCCTCCGCTGACTCCCACGCAGGTCCCCCGCTTCAACTCGTACAGTCACGCACTGCCGCGGCGACCGCGAGCGAGGCGGAGCTCGTCCATGGGCTCATCGGCAAGCAGGAGTGGGCCGCGGTCGCGCTCTGGACGCGCTATGGCGCCTTGGTCTACCGGATCGCGGATCGGGCGCTGGGCTCGCCCCACGAAGCGGAGGATTTGACCCAGGACGTGTTCCTCTGCCTGTTCAACAAGATCGCCAGCCTGCGCGATCCCGGTGCCCTGCGCAGCTTCGTCGTCTCGGTGACAGTTCGGACCCTGAAATGGAAGCTCCGGCGGCGACGCCTGCGCCAGTGGGTTCGCCTCACGGAAACTGGCGAGCTGCCCGACGTGCCAGTCCCTGGCGTCGACGCGGCAGAGGCCTTGCGGGTCTTCTATCGCCTGCTCGAGAAACTGGGGATCGACGAGCGCATGGTCTTCGTGCTTCGCCGGGTGGATGGCATGCAACTTCAGGAAGTGGCGGATGCGACCGGGTATTCGCTGGCGACCGTGAAGCGACGCTTGCGCCGGGCGGATGCCGCGCTTTCGTGTTTCATGGAAGGTGAGCCCGTGCTGGTCACGTTCCTTCGCGGAGGAGGGAGCGATCGATGATGCTCGACGATGAATCCCGCGCGACCCCCGACGGGCCCGTGGCCAAGCTGGCGAACCTGGCGCGCAACCGCCTGGGCCGCATGTCGGATGTGCAGGAGGCCCGCGGGCTGCACGGCGTGGTGGCGAGTTTCGCGCGGGCGCGGGGCGGGGCAAGCCGCCACTTCTCGCGGGGGTTCTGGCTGGTCAGCGCCGGGGCCGTGGCCGCGCTGGTCCTGGTGGCATGGCTCGCCTGGCCGTCGCTCCTGGGAAACAAGCCCCTGACCTACGCGATGACCCAGGGGGAGATGCAGGCCGGGGGCTATTTCCGAGCCGGGGCGCAGGTGCGGCCCGCCATCCAATTCTCCGATGGAAGCAAGCTCGACCTCCTGGCCGGAGCACGGGGCCGCGTCGCCAGTGTCGATGCCCAAGGCGCGCGGGTGATGCTCGACGAGGGTGAAGCGCACGTCCGGGTCGTTCCGCGCAGAGGCGCGCGCTGGCTGTTCGATGCCGGGCCCTTCGTCGTGCACGTGCAAGGGACGGAATTCGCGCTGGCCTGGAGGGGCGACGAGGGACGCCTGGATGTGCGACTGCACAAGGGCGCGGTGTCGGTGACTGGGCCCCTGTCCGAACCGGCAATCGTGTTGCATCCTGGCCAATGGTTGACCGTACGGCTGGCCGCGCACGAGGTGTTCGTGCGCGACTTCGATCGCGCGGCGCCGCCGGCCTTGTCTGGCGCGGGCGCGGCCCCGCCCGCGGTGGCGCCCCCTGCCCTGGCCCCATCCGGGCCCACAGCCGAGCCCACGCCGGCGAGCGGCAAGGCACACCGCCCGACCCCCGCCGCCGGCGCGCCGGCGGCGAATCCCGAGCTCACCTGGGCGCCGGTCCGGGCCGAGGGCGACTGGGATCGCATCCTCACGCTCGCGACGCGACGGGGACTCGACCGGACGCTCGCCGAGCGCAACAGCGAGGACCTGGCCCTCCTGGCCGATGCGGCCCACTACCTCCACCACGACGAGATCGCGCAGCAGGCGCTGCTCGCCCAGCGCCAGCGCTTCCCCGGCTCGACCCGGGCGAAAGACGCCGCCTTCTTGCTCGGTCGCATCGTCGAGGCAAGGACGGGTGGCGCCAGCGAGGCGCTCGGCTGGTACGAGCGTCACCTCGAAGAGGCGCCCAATGGAGCCTATGCCTCCGAGGCACTGGGACGAAAGATGACCGTGCTGGCCCGTCTGCGCGGCGACCAGGCCGCACGCCCGGTCGCGGAAGAGTACCTTCGGCGCTATCCTAATGGCACCTATGCCCGGGCCGCGCGCGCCTACGCCAGCAAACCATGAACCGCCCCGATGTCTGCGCTTCCCGGCACGGGAGCCAGGTCTGCCGCGCCGCCGAGCCCGTCGCGCGCGTGTCGCACTGGCCGTCGCCTGCGGCTGGCTCCTGCTCGGCGCTTTTCCGCCGCCTTGCCGGGCGGCCGCGGAGCCACGCGTCCTCGTGCTCTTGCTTCGTCCCATCCCGGCCAGTGAGGTCCTGGCCGAAGCCATCCTCCGCATCAAGAGCGAGCTGACGGCGGGCGGCTTCGAAGTCGCCGTGGCCGACATCGAAGGCGCGGAACCGGGGCCGGACCCACGCGCGCTGATGGAGCGGGCGGGGCAAGCCCTGGCGCCGTCCGCGACCATCGGCATCTTCGGCAACCTCGAGCAAGGCCCGGCCGAGTTGTGGGTCGTGGATCGCATCACGGGCAAGACCGTGATTCGGCGCCTCGAGGTGCAGGCGTCCGCGGACCGGCGCATCTCCGAGGTGCTGGCCATCCGCGCGCAAGAGCTGCTGCGCGCCAGTCTGGTGGAGTTGTTGGTGCAAGAGAATCGGCCCGCTCCGGCCAGCCCAGCGGCCCCGCCGCAGGTCCAGCGCTGGGTCAAGCAGGCGGTGGAATCGCCGCTGGCGCCCTGGACCTTTGCCCTCGAGGTGGGCGCTTCGACCTTTGGCGGCTGGGGCGGCATCGGTCCAACCCTGGCCCCCGCGGCGCGATTGCGCATGGCGTGGGGCGAGCGGCTCTGGGGCAGGCTGACGGCGATCGGCCTGGGCACGCACCCCAGCGTGCACACCGACATCGGCTCCGCTGGCGTCAGCCAGAATCTGCTCCTGCTCGAATGTGCCGCGTGGCTGCGGCCGCGGCGGCTGGTCCGGCCGCTGGTTTCCTTGGGCTTGGGCGCGGAGCGGGTTGCGGTGGATGGCACTGCCAGCCTGCCGTACTACCAAGGCGAGAGCAACGCCCGCTGGTTCGCCGCCGGCGACCTGGGCGCGGGTGTCGCCTTGCGCTTGCGCGCGCACTGGGAGGTGCAGCTCGAAGCGCACGCGCTCTTCGCGGTACCGCGGCCAGCGGTGCACTTCTTCGACGTGGAGGCCGCGCGGGCCGGGCAGCCGACCCTACTGGCGATTCTGACCCTGGCGGGTGGCGCATGAGGCAGCATGATTTGGCCACGTTGGGCATGGTCGGGCTCGTCGCCGGCCTGCTGTTCGGATGCGGCACCGGCCCTATCGATGCCGTCGGCCTGGTCCCTGGCACCTTGTCCACGGGTCTGGTGGCGCACTGGACGTTCGACGACGGCACCGGCGCCGTCGTGCGCGACAGCTCGGGCAGTGCACGCGACGGAGCCATCCATGGGTCGACGTGGTCCTGGCTTGCCCAGGGACGCTTTGCCGGCGCCTTGCACCTCGAACAAGGCGACTACGTCACGGTGGACAACTTCCCCAACGCCACGCCGGGGTGGACCGTGGCGACGTGGGTGCAATTCCCCAACGCCAGCGTCGGCACAGGCGACGCGACCGTGATCAGCACCGAGGATGTCTTCAAGGGTGGCTGGGAGATCAACCTGACCGCGCTCCAATCCGATTTGCGCTACCACTTCGGCTTCTGGACCGGGCCCGGCTCCTACGACTACGCTCACTACGAGTGCCTGGGCTGCATCCATCCCGATCGGTGGCAGCACCTCGCCGCGGTGGTGGACGGCGCCGCCGACACACTCGCCTTCTACCTCGACGGCGTGCTGCAGGCCCGGCAGACGATCCCGCGCACCATCTCGCCCGGCGTGTCCACCCTCTACATGGGCCGCTGGGCCACCACCGACCCCGCCCGCCTCCTCGTCGGCTCGCTCGACGACATCGCCATCTGGAGCCGCCCCCTCATGTCCGCGGAGATCGCCCTGCTCACGCAGGCAGCGGCGCCGTAGGCGGGAGAGTGTGTGTAGGATGGCCGCCATGGAAGCAAAGGCACGCGCGCTCAAGCAATTCAACGAACAGGGGGGCAACTGCGCTCAGTCGGTGCTGGCGGCATTCGGACCGGAATGTGGGCTCGAGGAAACGGCCTGCCTGCGGGTGGCCGCGTGTTTCGGCGCGGGGATTGGCCGGCTGGGATTGACCTGCGGCGCGGTCACGGGGGCCTGCATGGTACTGGGCTTGCGGCACGGACACGAGATGGCGGAAGGCCCCGCGGGCCGCGACAAGGTCTACGGGCACGTGCAGGAATTCACGCGCCGTTTTCGCGCACGGTTCAGGCATCTCGACTGCGCCGCGCTTACGGGATGTGACATGACCACGCCCGCGGGGCGCCAGAGTTTCGCGGATCGCGGCCTGCACAGGGGCCTGTGCTCCAGTCTGGTCGCGGGCGCGGCGGAGATTCTGGCAGAGATGTTTACGGCGGCAGGTAGATGATCGTCTTGCAGGCCGACGAGCATACGCCGTCTAGGCCGTTGTTGGGCCCGTCGTCGCACTGCTCCGACCCATTGATCTTGCCATCGCCGCAGTGAGGCGCCAGCTTGCACTGGGGCGTGCAGCCGCCGTACGTGCCGTCGAGGATGCCATCGTCGCACTGCTCGGGCCCGTTCATGATCCCGTCGCCACAGTGGGGCGCGAAGATGCAGCTTGGCGCGCAGCCACCGTAGTCGCCGGTATTGAAGAGCGCGCCGTCATCGCATTGCTCGGGCGGCTCGATCAGGCCGTCGCCGCACCCGCCCGGCAGCCGGCACGCGGGGGTGCAGCTTGGATCGTTCGACATGGTGGGCTCGCACTCCTCGCCATAGTCGCCCTGGACAACCCCATCCCCGCAGCGGGGCCCGGGCGTGCAGTCGGGATTGCAGGTCCCGTAGGTGCCGTCATTGACGCCATCGTCGCAGGTCTCGCTGCCATTGACGATGCCGTCGCCACAGCGGCCACCGCGCTTGCAGTTCGACATGCAGCCGCCATAGGCGACCTTGGGATCGCTGGTGGTGGCGTTGCTGGCTCCGTCGTCGCACTCCTCATCGAAGTCGACCTGCAGGACGCCGTCGCCACAGCGCGGGGGCAGCTTGCAGCCCGGAGCACAACCATTGGTCGTGCCGTAGTCGTCGTTGTTGCTGCCATTGTCGCACTGCTCACCGTCGCTGGTCACGCCGTCGCCGCAGAACGGCCCCCACTTGCAGTCCGTGCCACAGCCGTTGTAGTTCGGGTTGCCGTTGGGACCGGCGCAGCTCGCGGGCAAGGTTCCTTTGCCCGTGCCGCAGTCGCACTCCTCGTCGCCGACCACCACGCCGTCGCCGCAGGTAGGCACACACTCGGTCGGCGCCGCGTTGAAGCCGCTCAAGGTCAGCTTGTACGTCGAGCTGGTGGTCTGTCGCTCGGCCTGGAAGACCGTGATCTGGTACACATTGCCCGACTTCATGCTGTTGAACTTGGCGGCTGCTGCGGCATCCAGCTTGATCGATCCCTCCACGGGCATCTTGATGCCGCCCAGGTCGACGGCCAGCTTCTTGTTGATGAAGACCCAGACGTCATCGTCGCCGATGAAGTCCAGCAGGTAGGTCTTGGTCGAGTCGTACTTGAACCAGTAGGACACCTCGCTGGTGAAGCTGAAATTGTGCAGGATCTTGTTGCCGGCAGCGTCCAGGTCAAAAGGCCAAGTCGCCGCCGGGTCATAGAGCGGCGGAATCTGCGCGGCCACGCGTTCGGAGGCGGGCGTGAAATTGTCGCCGTCGACGGGGAAGAAGAGCGGGTCGCCGTCGGCTTCCGAGATGATGAACTGCGCGGTGTAGGACCCGTTGTTGCTCTTGCAACTGCCCGGCAACATGGTCAGCCCGGCCGCGGTCTGCGTGTCACAGTCTGTCGAGCCATACTTCGACGTGCACGGTATGGGATCGCCGTTCGCGTCCGTCAATTCGGCCCCGACGTTGCCACAGTAATACGCGGGCTTGGTGTTGTACCAGGGCGCGCCGTTGGGGTCATGGCGATTCACGTAGCCGCC
>PNBO01000400.1 GCA_003136095.1 Myxococcales bacterium | reverse complement strand
AGAGCCAGCACGATCTGAAAGAGCCAGGCCAGGTTGACGTCCGTGGCGTGCGGGTGCGTGAACGAGAGCAGGTTCTCCGTCGGCACCCGCCCGCTGGTGATGACGATCTCGCCGAGGCGCAGGTTGAAGAACAGATCCGTCTCGTCCATCGGCACGAGGCAGCGCGAGGCCACGAAGAACAGCAGAACGTACAGCAAGCGCGTTCATCATGCCGAACCCCCGCCAGCAAGCAAGACCGGGGCAAGACGGGAGAACACGGGTCCGCGGCAAGAGTTGGGCCCGCCAAGGGTTTCACCACAGAGGACACAGAGAACACAGAGACGGACCGGAAGAAGAAGGGTTCAGATCCGGATCCGGAACCCCTTCCCTTCCTTTTCCGTCTCTGCGCTCTCTGTGGTGAAGAATCCGAAAAACTGCCTCACGGCAGCGCCGGGAACGGCCCGAAGGCGCGATTTCGCCGCTTGAGGAAGCTGTAGTAGGCGGCGGCCCGCCCCGGCTCCGAGGTCGTCGCGCGCACCCATTCGTAGCCAGGCGGGGCCCAGCCGTTGTCGACCGGGCAGCTCGGACCGATGCAATAGCGATGCGTGATGAGCGTCGGCTTGCGCGACATCATGTACTCGTCGCTGCCCCACTTCTGGTGGCCCGGTCGGTTCGACACGGTCATGCGCGGGTCGTGGGCGATGGTCGCGTCCACCAGGCCGAAGACGTCGAAGCCCGGGATCTCCGAGTAGTAGGGGATCACGCCGGCCCCGCCGAAGGTGGCGAAGTCGTCCGGCTGCTTGTTCTGCCCCAGCCACCGCCCGACCGGGATGCGTTCCTCGGCGTAGTGCTTGAGATAGGCCGGCATGTCGATGCCGTTGTCCGCGCCGACGTAAGTCAGGGCCTCGTGGCTGGTGTGCGCGCTGCTGACGGCGAAGCCCGCGCCCACGAGAGCGAGCGCGACAGCGGGAACCCACGCCCCCAGGTGGGGGAGCAGGCGCGCGTAGACACGGCGAGAGGACTCGGCCAGCACCACGGCCCCGAGCGGCACCACGGGCAGGATGAAGCGATAAAGCCCCATGAAATCGCCGCCCACCTTCACGACATAGGCGGCGAAACAGAGACACACGATGGCGGCGAGCCGGCGCAGATCGCCCCGGCGCTGGTCGCCCCGGTCGGGGCGGCCGACGAGGGCAAGCAGAATCAGGAAGAAGATGCCATAGTCCTCGCAGAAGCGGCGCAGGTAGTACGCGCCGAGTTTCCAGGTCCCCGCTGCGCCGGACGACTTGACGTAGAAGGTGTTGGGAAAGAACCAGCCGTAGTAGTGCCAGCGCCACGCGAAGTAGGGCACGAACAGACCGGTGAAAACCGCGGCCCACAGCAGCTCGTGCCGGCGCGGCAGCAGACGCCGCTCGCGGCGCAGATTGGTGGCCAGACGGAAAAGCGTCACCAGCGCGAAGATCATCGCGCCCTCGGGCCGGGTCATGGCCGCAGCGGCGAAGACCGCGGCGCTGGCGCAGCCCCGGCCCCGCGTGACCTCGCCGAGCACGAGGTCGAAGCCCAGGGTGACCAGAAAAGTGAAGAGCTGGGTTTCCAGCCCGCCGCAGCACCAGCAGGCATAGGCGCCCGTCGCGGCCAGCAGGACTGGCGCCACCAGATGCCAGCGCGAGCGCTCCTCGCCCGCGAGCCGCAGCGACATGCGCACGACCACGGCCAGGGTGGCGATGCCCAGGGCAACCCCGAGGAAGCGCGAGAGGACCACCGGGCCGCAGCCGAGCTTGATGCCGAGGGCGAGGATCACCGTCCAGAGGAAATTGGTGTAGCCCTCCACGCGCTCGCCCAGGTTGAAGACCAGCTCGCCCGAGAGGGCGAGGTGGCGCGCGTAGCGGAACGAGATGTATGCGTCGTCGGTCACGAAGTCGAAAAGCCGCGCGTGCGGGACCAAGACCGCCGCGGCGACGATGACCGCGTAGTAGCGTCGGAAGAAGCGTTTCATGGCCTAGGGGGGAGCAACGCTTTCTCTGTGCTCTCGTCCTCCTCTGCGCTCTCGGTTCCTACCCGAACGTTCCCCCATCGAACCCCCACAATGCGCCGTCGGCGTTGGTGAACTCGATGTAGATGCGATCCCGTGGCAAGGCCAGGGCCTTGGCGATGGCGTCGCAGAGTAGCGCGGAAAGCGCTTCGACCTTGTCGGGGGACAGGCGGCCGACGTTCTTGAGCTCGGCGTAGCAGGCGGGCTCGCGGCTGCCCGCGAAGCTCATGTCCATGCGCGGGGCCAAACCGACCATCACGTAGCGCTCCGGCTTGCCGAGCTCCGTGGCGAGGAGCTTGGAGAACGACTTCAGCGTCTGCGACAGGGTGGGCTCGTCAGGCTGCTTGGCCGACGAGAACAGATTGAGAAGTGGCATGCGGCCACTCTACCAGCATTCCCCGTCCGCGCCCCAAGACCACTCGCGTCATTACGGAAACATGGAAGTTACATGTACTTTACGTCAATTTAACTCTCGGTTACCCGGAAGTTACTCTATGCATACCGTTACTTAATCACCGCAACCGTTGCCGCTCGACACACGCGGGCCGCACCCCAGGAGGGAATATGTCGTACGCACAGAATGTGATCGAACTAGTGAAGAAGCGGGATCCCGGACAGCCGGAATTCCACCAGGCCGTGACCGAGGTTCTCGAGTCCCTCGAGCCCGCCCTGGATCGCAAACCCCAATACGAGAAGAACAAGATCCTCGAGAGGTTTGTCGAGCCCGAGCGTCAGCTCATGTTCCGCGTGCCCTGGNNTGGACGACAAGGGCCAGGTCCAGATCAACCGCGGCTTCCGCGTCCAGTTCTCGAGCGTTATCGGCCCGTACAAGGGCGGCCTTCGCCTGCACCCGAGCGTGAACCTGGGCATCCTCAAGTTCCTGGGCTTCGAGCAGGTGCTCAAGAACTCGCTCACCACACTGCCCATGGGCGGCGCCAAGGGCGGCTCTGACTTCGACCCCAAGGGCAAGTCCGACAATGAGGTGATGCGCTTCTGCCAGAGCTTCATGACCGAGCTCTTCCGCCACATCGGCGAGAACACCGANNTCAACTGGGGCGGCTCGCTCATCCGTCCCGAAGCCACCGGTTACGGCTGCGTGTACTTCGCGGAAGAAATGCTCAAGACCCGCAATGAAAACTTCAAGGGCAAGATCTGCGCCGTCTCGGGCTCGGGCAACGTGGCCCAGTACACCGTCGAGAAGCTCAACCAGCTCGGCGCCGTGCCGGTGACCCTGTCCGACTCGGACGGTTTCATCCACGACTCCAAGGGGATCAGCCCGGAGAAGCTGGCGTTCGTCCTCGATCTCAAGAACGTGCGCCGTGGCCGTATCTCCGAGTACGCCAAGAAGTTCGGCTGCGAGTACGTCGCCGGCAAGCGCCCGTGGGTCGTGAAGTGCGACGCCGCCTTCCCGTCGGCCACGCAGAACGAGATCAGCGGTGACGACGCGGCCACCCTGATCAAGAACGGCTGCAAGGTGATCGCCGAGGGCGCCAACATGCCGTCCACCCCCGAGGCCATCGAGCAGTTCCTCGAGGCCAAGGTGCTCTACGGTCCCGGCAAGGCCGCCAATGCCGGCGGCGTGGCCACCTCGGGCCTNNNGGCGCGAACATCGCCGGCTTCGTCAAGGTCGCCGACTCGATGCTCGATCAGGGTGTGGTCTAGCCGATGTACTTTTCACCGGCCTAGGCCGCGCTGGGGGGATCCCTCCAGTCGCGGCCAAGGCCGTTTCCTAGGAATTCACCACAGAGGACACAGAGGGCGCAGAGGCCGGATCGCGCGAGTACCGTTGGGCTTTGCCCGACGGTACTCATCGCGGGGGATCGAAAGGACCCTCCCAGGGTCCTTTCCCGAGGGAACAGGGTTTCCGGATCCGGATCCGAACCCATCCCCCTCCGGTCCGATCTCTGTGTTCTCTGTGTCCTCTGTGGTGAAAGATCCGGAAAGCACCCACCGCAAAGCCCACGGCCGCGACCACCAGCGCACCCACGATCACGTCGCTGTAGAAGTGCTTGCCGGCGCGTGCGCCGTCCCTCCGATTTTCCAGTAGCCGTTCTCCCTCGTCGTGTCACTGCACTGGTATCATGAGGATACACGCTCTCGCGATCGCGGCATTGCTTGCCGGTTGTTCCAGCAGCGGCTCCGCACCCCCCCCCCATCCCGACGCCTCCGGAACTGGCGGCACGGCCGCGGCGGGAACGGGCGGCCAGAAAGGGACGGGCGGCGCGACGGGGACCGGCGGCACGCCCGCCTCCGGCGGGACTACCTCCAGCGGGGGCATCACGAAAAGCGGCGGCACAAGCGGCCCCCCGTCCACGGGCGGCACGATGGGGACCGGCGGGGCCGCACCGACGGGCGGCAATTCTTGGACCGGTGGCAACACCGGCGGGACGAGCGCGGCGGGCGGCGACCGGGGCACGGGCGGGACGACTGGCACGGTCGGCACCGCCGGCACTACCGGGACCGGCGGAGGGTCGGGCGGAACCAGGGGCACGGGCGGCAGCACGACCAGCGCCCCTGACGCCGGCAGCGATGCCAGGGACGCCACCGCGGCCGACCGAGCGCCCGATACACTGGCGCAAGACACGCGCGACACGCGCGACGCTGGAGCGGACGCGCCCGGGGCCGACACCACCACGACAACCACGGTCACCGTGTACGTCGCCGGCGACTCGACGGTTTCGACCTACACCGGGAGCTCGATCCACCAGGCGGGCTGGGGCCAGTTCCTGCAGGACTATTTCGTCGCCAACGCAAAGGTCGTGAACAAGGCGGTGGGCGGCATGACCTCGCGCCACTTCATCGAGGCCGGCTACNNACCTACACCCTGTCCGGCTCGACCACGGCGATCCCCTACTATCTGGACCCGCAGACCGACTTCAAGACCTACCTGACGAAGTATGTCGACGCGACCAATGCCAAGAGCGCGACCACGATCTTCGTGACCCCGCCGCCGCGCCACTCGTGCAACGCGGGCGAGACCGGCGTGCGCAACGGCCTTGCCGCCTACGCCACGGCCATGAAGGAGCTTGGCCCCACGCTCAACACGCCGGTCGTCGACCTCAACGCCATGGTCATCGCCTACCTGGCCAGCGTCACCTGCGAAACCTCGGGCAGCACTTTCTACCTGGTCAAGGCCGACGGCACCATCGACAGCACGCACTTCCAGGAGACGGGCGCGAACATCATGGCCGGCCTCATCGCCAAGGGAACCACCGGCGTCAGCACGCTGGGAATTCCGCTTTCGGCCTACGTGAAGTAGCGGCGCGCGCCTACCGGGGCCGTGGCCTCGATCATTCGCGCTGCCGCCGGGTGAGATCGAGGCGCGACTTGCGCACTTGCATCCGCAGGGTCGAGCGCGACTCGGGACGCTGGGGTCTGCGGGCAAGGTAGCGCCGCGCCTCACCGACCGCCCGGCCCAGGCGCAACTGGATCTCCAGCGTCGACATGAGGGCACCGGCCAGCGCGCCTTCCAGGTCCTGCGCCATGGCCGCCGCCGTGGGATAGCGCTCGGCGGGTGTGCGGCCCAGCGCGCGGCCGAGGGCGAACACCAGCAACTTGGGCAGGCCGGGCCGCTCCTCGCTGACCGGAGCCACCTGGCCGCGATGGATGGCGCGTAGGACCTCGCGATCGTTCTTCCCAGTGAAGAGGGGATGCCCGGCCAGCGCCTCCCAGAGCACGGAGCCGAGCGCGAAGATGTCTGACTGGGGGCTGGCCTGCAGGCCGCCGACCAGCTCGGGCGCGAGATAACCAAGCTTGCCCTTGATGAAGCCGGGAATGGTCAGGACGTGCGTGCGATCGCGGGCGCGCGCCAAACCAAAGTCCGACAGCTTCACCGCGCCGCCGATGCCGAGCAGGAGGTTCTGCGGCGAGACGTCGCGATGAACGATGGGCACCGGCGTACCGTCGGCGGTGTGCCGGTCATGCGCCGCCGTCAGGCCGCGTAGCGCCCCGACGCCGACCTGCGCGGCCAGCGGCCACGGGATACGCTCCTGGCGAGAGCGGTAGTAGCGCAGCAGGCTGCCCAGGTCCAGCCCCTCGACCCACTCGGTGACCAGCCAGTAGGCGCCCTGCTCGTCGTCGACGAAATCGAGCACCTGCGCGATGTTCGGGTGGAGCAGGCACGAGCCCAGCCGGGCCTCCTCGACGAACATGGCCACCTGGCGGTCGTCGTGGCGCAGCTCGGGCTTGATCTGCTTCATGGCCACGGGCCGCGTGAATCCGGCCGCGCCGTGCATCAGCCCCTTCCACACCACCGCCATGCCTCCCTCGCCGGCGCGCTCGAGCAGCTCGTACTTGCTGGCGATTCGCTGCGCCGTGGGCTTGTCGCGTCCCTTCATCCCGATCTGGGAGTATAGACCCGATTCAGACGGTATGCGTTACCTGTCGTCGTCGACTTGGGCCAGGAATGCTTCGAGATGGTCGCGAGCGTGGACATCGCTCTGCCGGCTGGCCGCTTCGATCCCCTTGCCGCAGATCTCGCGGGCCTCCTGCCGGCGGCCCAACCCGCACAGGACCTCGCCGGCGGGAGCGTAGGCAGGGACATAGTCAGGATGCTCGGCGATGAGCGGCTCGAAGACCTGCCAGGCCCCCAAGGCGTCGCCCGCCGTCTTGAGCTCCATGGCGAGCGCGTAGCGTGGAAAGGGGTCCTGCGGGCGCTTCTCGGCGAATGACTTCAGAATGGCCAGGCGCGGATTCTCGGGTGCGCCGCTCAGGACATCACCCATGGGCAGCCCGGCCCGGGAATTTCACTGCTCGGGCTGGTGGTGACGATGCGGTTGCCGCCGTCAACCCGCACCACCGTGGGTTTCCACGCCTTGGCTTCGGTCTCGTCGACGCCTTCGGCGAAGGTCGCCAGGATGACAACGTCGCCCGGATGCGCGTGGCGCGCCGCCGCGCCGTTCATGCAGATCACGCCGGAATCCGCCTTGCCCGGGATGGCGTAGGTTTCCATGCGGCTACCGTTGGTCGCGTTCCACACGGCGACCTTCTCGTAGGGCAGGATGTCGGCCGCTCGCATCAACACCTCGTCGATGGTGACCGAGCCTTCGTAGGCCAGATTGGCGTGCGTCACCGTAGCGCGGTGAATCTTGGACTTGAACATCGTACGTTTCATGGAACTCTCCGTCCCGGCCGGTCACCCGGTCCAGGCAGTCTGTCCGCCTCTATCCTGTCCCAAAGCCGGGCGCTGTCAATGCCGCCTGGATTCGCGTTGACCAGCGTGGGCGCGTGCCTCAAGGTGAAGCGAGGGAGAAGCGATCCGAGCACGCGCGCCGGCAAGCGACATGGGGCAATCTTTCACGCGATTCATCGGGGTCGATCTCGGGGGCGGCAAGGGCAAGAAGACCGCCCTCGCCGTGCTTGAGCGCAGCCACGACGGTGTAACGGTCACGCGTCTTTCCCCGCGGGCCAAGGAACCGCCGCTCTATGACGGGGCCCTGGTCTCCGCGCTGGTCGGCCTCGCGGGAAACGCAGTGCTCTGCGTCGACGCGCCCCTGACGCTTCCGCCCTGCCTGCGCTGCAGCGAGCCGGTCTGCCCCGGCCAGCTGGCCTGCGTGGATTCCGAGGTCGTCGCCATGCGCGCCCTGGCGAATCGGGAGCCGCAGAACGGCCACGACCACCGGCGGGGCAAGCCCGCCATCACACCCTACACGCAACGGGCGACGGACCTCTATCTGCGCAGCCGCGGCATCATCGCGCGCGAAACCATGGGGCAGGCGATGGGCCCGCTGGCCGCGCGGGCCGCCCACCTCGTGCGCGCGCTCGCGCGGAGCTTCCGACTGAACCACAACCTGATCGAGGTCTATCCCCGGGCCACGCTGGAGCTACTGGGGTTTCGCCAGCCCTACAAGAAGCGCGTCGACCGCCGCATCGAGATCCTGGCCGCCCTCGGTGACCTCAGCTTCGGCCCTGGCGTCTGGCGCGAGGAGTGCCGCCAGAGCGACAACGTCTTCGACGCGGTCCTCTGCGCGTACACGGGCTATCTGCGCGCCCGTGATGGCTGGCAGATCTCAGCCCTCGCGGGCGATCCCATCGACCCCCAGGGCTGGATCTGGGTTCCGCCAGAATCGCGCGAGAGCCGACGGGCTTTGCCCGGCGACTCTCATCGCGGGAGTTGGAAAGAACCCTCCCAGGGTTCTTTCACAAGAAGGCACTAGCTCGCGACCGCGTCCTCTTTGCGCAGGTCGGCCGGGTCTTCGTCATCCTCTTGGCGAGGGAGCTCCTCGGAAGTCTTGTCCGTAGTCGCGGGCGCGGGGGTGCCATGGCCGAGCAACGAGGTGGCCCCGCGTTCACGAAGGAATTCCAGGAATACGATGGCGGTCGGCATCTCGGCGGCCGGGATTTCGTCGATGAGCTCCCGTGCCTGCCGGCGCAAAATCTCACCGGGCGATTCGTTGGTGGTCACCACGTGCGGTACCTCCGGCGCTTCGGCGCGCGCCGCGACCCGTCCCCAGGGCGGCGGATTGGATGGCTCGACATGGAGGTGATCGAGCCAGGTTTGGATGTGGAGATGGAGGAGCTCCGAGCGATAGGCGAACCATCGCTCCCGCTCCGCCGGAAAAGCAAGCAGGACATCCTTGAACCGGCGGAACGCGCCCTTGCCGTCGATGGCGACGAGGAGGCGTTCGCGCAAGGCCAGATCGGCGACCGCGCCCACGAAACGTTCCATCCAGCGGTACTGCTCGCGTGAGGAGGCCGGGTCAACCCGCAAGTAGCGTTCGGGGTTGTTGGCCACACGGGTGCGCCGGGCCGCAGCGTCCGGCTCGCCTTCGGCAATGGAAAGCAGGTCGCCATTGTCAAGGTCGAGGAAACTTTCCTGCTCGGGAGAGTTCCGCTCGAAGGCAATCTCTAGGTCACTCCAATTAATAGCTATCGGCTGCATTTCTTCAACTCCTCCGGACCCTCCCCTCCCACAGGGAGAGCCGACAAAGTTAGGTTGGACTTCTCTAGCCTAGGGTTTGGAGGCCGAGTTTGCAATGAGCTAACCACTCTGGAAATACGTTTGAGAATTCGCATCCAACCGCGTCACAGTTACTGGCGTGCTATCACTTCGCCTCGACGGCCCTTGACTTTGGCCGCTTCCAACCTAATATCCGGTCCTCGCACTTTTCCTTGGAGGCCAGATTGGCTCGCGTAACTGTTGAAGATTGTTTGGAGAAAGTACCCAACCGCTTCGCCCTGGTGATTCTCGGGGCAGAGCGGGCGCGCCAGCTCGCCGGACACGCAACGCCGCTCGTGAAGTGCGACAACAAGCCTGGCGTGACTGCGCTGCGTGAAATCGCCGAAGGTTCCGTCCGTTTCAACGAAAACGTCGAGGGGACGATCCGGCAGTACATTGCCGAGATGCGCGCGCGTGGGGCCAGGCCCGAGCGGGGCTTGCACAAGTAGCGGCGCCCCTCACCTGCTGCGCTGCCCCCTCCGGGGACTTCGGGACCAACACCTCCACCACCTTCCCCGCTCGCTTCGCTCGCGCCCTCGCGCGCAGCGGCCTCTCCCCAAAGG
>PNBO01000032.1 GCA_003136095.1 Myxococcales bacterium | reverse complement strand
GGCGGAACGACCTCGGCTGGCGGAACAACCTCCGCTGGCGGCAGCTCGGCCGCCGGTGGAGCCACGAACACGGGGGGTACCAAAGCCACGGGAGGCACTACTTCCGCGGGCGGCACGACGGCCGCGGGCGGCACAACCTCTGCCGGCGGCACGACGGGCGCGGGCGGCGGGACCTCGACGGGCGTGACCGTGCAGCTCGGTCAGACTGAGCAAACCATCGAAGGGTTTGGCATCAACGATAATTGGCAACCAATACCGTCCGCCAAGGTGGCCCCGCTCTTCAACCCGACCAGTGGGATCGGCATGTCCATTCTGCGTACCGGCATGGGTAGCGATGGCAACTCGTACAACAGCGGCGAGTCGAGCAATATCTCCGCAGCGAAGAGCGCNNGGGACAGCAACAACACTGACGGCACGTATGGTGGACACCTGAAATCGAGCTGTTACGACTCATTCTCAACGACCATAGCCAGCTGGGCATCGAGCAACGGCCTGTATGCCATGTCCATCGCGAATGAGCCTGACTTCGTGTCGTGCGGCAAGAACGATCCGTGCAACGGCGACTACGATACGATGGCCTTTACCGCCACCGAGTTTGTGGCTTGGGTAAAGGTGGCAGGCCCGAAGCTCCAAGCAAAGAGCATCAAGGTCATTGCAGCGGAAGCATCAGAATGGAACCACCAGTGGTCCAATGTATCGGCCGGTCCTGATGCTGCGGGCAAGAACAGCTCGGACCCGCTGGGCTGCGGTTGCTTCGGCAATACTCTCACCGCTACCGGTTGCGCCAGCAAATGCTCGACCGGCGGCGGATACGACTACGGCCACTTCCTGGCTGCCGATGCGACGGCATGGGCCGCCTTCGACATCGTCGGGGTGCACGAGTACGACTCGCAGCAGGCTTACGCGTGGCCAAGCGATGTTACCGCGGCAAAGAAAGAGGTCTGGCAGACGGAAATGTCCGGCGTGAAGTGGTGGCCGGAACAGGGGCCAAGCACTGATATCAACAACGGTGTTGCGGTGGCAGGTTGGATTCACTCCGCGCTCGTGACCGGCAATGCGTCAGCCTGGCTCTATTGGTGGTACCAGCCGATGTCCAGCGGCACCAACGACAACGAAGGTATATGGATGCAGGACGGTACCGATACCAAACGCCACTACACGATCGGTAACTACAGCAAGTTCGTGCGACCAGGCTACAAGCGGGTGGATATTACGGGGAATTCCGACACGAATCTCCTTATCTCCGCCTATACGGGATCGAGCACCGTGGTTGTGGTGGCCATCAACAAGGGGAGCTCGGACGTCACCGTGCCGATCAGCATCGCAGGCGGGACCGCACCAGCCTCCTGCACGCCGAACGTGACGTCTTCGAGCGCCAACCTCACCGCCGGGACCGCAGTCACCGTGACCGGCGGCAGCTTCACTGCTTCACTCCCCGGCACGACCGTCACGACGTTCGTCTGCAAGTAGTCTCATGTCAGCCTCTGGAGCTGCTAGGGCGATGGGGGCCAGAGCGGCCCCATCGTGTCATTCTGTGCGCCACCGCCGTCGGCAAGTAGGGCACCTGGCCCGCCCTCCCCAGCGCAGGCCACCGATAGAACGACCAACCCGTGACAAGCCGTGATGGCCACTGATAATATAGTTGGTGCCAGATGTCCAGGCGCTCAGCGCGAGAAACAACGCATCGTTTCGATGGGAGGCTACCGTGTGCAAATTAGGGCTTCGTAGCGTGATTTTGGCGGGCGTACTCTTCACCTGGAGCTGCGGCGGAGGCAGCACTGGCCAAACTGGCGGTGGTTCGGGCGGGTCCCCGGGCTCTGGCGGATCCAGCACATCCCCGAGCAGCGGAGGGGCAGGAGGCGGATCCGGTGGTTCGGGCGGGACGACCGGAAGCGGTGGGACGACCTCGTCCGGCGGCAGCCAGGGCACCGGCGGGACGACCGCGAGCGGTGGGACGACCTCGTCCGGCGGAAGCTCGGCTACGGGCGGCAAGACCAGCACGGGTGGTACGACCGGTGAGGGTGGGGCAACCTCGGCCGGCGGCGTGACGGGCAAAGGGGGCGCGACGGGCGGGGGCGGGACAACCTCTGCCGGCGGCGCGACGGGCAAGGGGGGCACGACAGGTGGCGGCGGCACGACCTCTGCCGGCGGCACGACGGGCGCTGGCGGCACGACCGCTGCCGGCGGCACGACGGGCGCGGGCGGCGGCACCTCGACCGGCGTGACGGTGCAACTCGATCAGACAGAGCAGACGATCGAGGGGTTTGGGCTCAACACTGCCTTGGGCGGTGGCACGGTTCCGTGGGACACCTTGTACAGCACCAGCGGCACCGGGATCGGCCTCTCGATCGTGCGTGTCGCAATGAGCTCTACTGGTGGCCTTAACGGCAGTACTCCGCCCAGCAGCTATAACGCAAAAGTCATTGGATCGGCTTGGACCGCGCCGGCCAATTGCAAGACCAACGGCAATACGTCAAATGGTGGACACCTGTGTTCCTCTACCAACAGCTCGGGTACTTCCTGCAGTTCCTCCGCCGCCACTAGCTGCTACGACTCATGGTCGACGACCCTGGCCAACTTTGTGACGAGTAACAAGGTTTACGCCATGTCGGTAGCGAACGAGCCTGAATTTGCGTCGTGTGGCTCGAACGACCCATGCAACGGCACCTACGACACCATGCTCTATACCGCCGCCGAGATGGTGGCCTTTCTCAAGGTGGCAGGGCCTAAGATCCAAAAGGCGGGTGCCAAGGTTATCGCGCCTGAAACGTCGGAATGGCTCCACCTTTGGTCCAACATTTCTGCCGGGCCTGATCCCGGTGGAAAGAACAGCTCAGACCCGCTCAAATGCGGCTGCTTCGGGATGACCATCGATAGCGCCACTGCTGCCAAGTGCGCTAGCACGTGCACCCAGGGGAACGGCTATGACTACGGTCACTACATGGCTGCCGATTCGGCCGCGTGGGCCGCTTTCGACATCATAGGGACGCACCAATACGATGCGCAGCTGGCGTACGCCTGGCCTAGCGACGTCAACGGTGGAAAGCGCAACAAAGAGATTTGGCAGACGGAAATGTCCGGAGTCAAGTGGTGGCCTGAGCAAGGACCGTCGAGCGACATCAACAACGGCGTCGCGGTTGCAGGGTGGATTCACTCGGCGCTCGTCGTTGGCCAGGCTTCGGCCTGGCTCTATTGGTGGTACTCGCAGACCAGCGACAACGAGGGTGTGGTGCTTGGCTCAACCGATACCAAACGCCACTGGACGATTGGTAACTACAGCAAGTTCGTACGGCC
>PNBO01000273.1:889-7188 GCA_003136095.1 Myxococcales bacterium | reverse complement strand
GATTATCGGACATTCTCAGATGCGATGCGGGGATGGCAAAAGAGCGCTCAAAATGCCTACGCGCCATCCTCAGGGGTTCCGAATGCTTGTGCATGGGAAAGGAATCATATGTGTTTTTCAGCGGAGGCAAGTTTTGCGGGAGGCGCTCTCATTTCCGCCATAGGTGTCGTTACCATCACCAAGGTTCATAAACCGTCCCAGGTCATATTTGCATGTATTCCGCTGTTCTTTGGATTGCAACAGATTACGGAAGGCGGTTTGTGGTTGGCACTGCGGTATCCCGACCTGGGCAATCTTCAAAGATTCAGTACGTATCTCTTCCTGGTAACGGCTGAAGTCATTTGGCCCATGATGATTCCTCTTTCCGTTCTCTTCATGGAAGAGGATAGGAAGAGAAGCAGGATACTGTGGGTGCTTCTGTTTATGGGGGGGGCATTGGCGCTGTATCTTGCCTGTTGCCTGTTGTTCTACAAGGTCAATCCGCGAATCATGGGTCACCATATTCAGTACAGTACTGATTTCCCTCTCTCGCTGCGTACCTGGGCTTTGCTGGTCTACCTGATCGTCACGATCGCCCCTCTTTTCGTGTCGAGTATCAAGAGGACCCATTTGTTGGGTGTCTTGATGTGTTTATCCTGTGCCGTCACGGTAATATTCTTCACGCAATTTCTCACTTCGGTTTGGTGCTTCTTCGGCGCCACTATCAGTGGTGTCATCTTCTGGATTCTCAGGGATTCGAAGAGGAAGTTCCATTTTGACAAGCTTCACTTGTTGAAGGACCGCTTTGTCTAGGTCGAGTTACTCCACCCGCAGTAATGGAGGAGGAATTGTGTGCCGAGGAGGAGAGCTGCCAAGAAACCGGATACTCGTTGCGGCATCCGCCGTGCTGCGTGGGCAGACATTCCAGACTCCAGCGCACGCAACGGCGGCACCATGAATATCATGGAGGAATCTCCGATTCGGGAAGGCCGTCCTTCTGGCCGAGGCATTGGTTGGCCGGATGAACGCGCTGCCGTGGGCGAAGCCAGCCTCGCTCGCGGAAGAGCTTGGCCCAGGTGGTGGCCGAGGCGAAAACCTTGCTGCGGAATGTCTGCGCACACAGCAGTGATGCCTATGCCCCGCCGTGACGCACTGTTGTCCTTGCGGTTGGGTGGGCGCGGGGGATACGGTTGCGTGATGATCATGAGCTGCAGATCGCGGACCGCGATGGTCGTGGGTGCAGCTGCGATTCTCGCCGCGAGCTGTACCGATGGACCGCCGAAACCCGATACGCTCAAGCCGGATGCCCTCGAGCCCGATGCGCTCAGGGCGGATGTCCGCGAGCCCGACGCCGCGCCGACCTGTGGCAACGGCCAGCTCGACCCGGGCGAGGAGTGCGACCAGACCAACCTGGACGGCAAGACCTGTGCCGCGTTCGGCTACGCGGGAAACGGGCTCGTCTGCAAGGCGGATTGCACGTTCGACACGTCTGCCTGCTGCGGAGACGGGACCATCGGCGTGGGCGAGGAGTGCGACGGCCTCGCCCTGGGCGGCAAGGACTGCGTCTCCCAGGGGTGCCTCGGCGGTCAACTTGGGTGCGACGCGAGCTGCACGTTCGACAGGAGCCAGTGCACGGTCTGCACCTGCGGCGACGGCGCCATCGACGCGGGCGAGGAATGCGACAAGACGAACCTCAACGGCAAGACCTGCGCCACGTTCGGCTATGCGGGCAGCGGGCTTGCCTGCAAAGCGGACTGCACGTTCGACAAGTCCGCCTGCTGCGGGGACGGGACCATCGGCGTGGGCGAGGGATGCGACGGCGCTGCGCTCGGGGGCAGGGACTGCGTCGCGCTCGGCTGCCTGGGCGGCCAGCTCCGCTGCGACGCGAGCTGCACGTTCGACAAGAGCCAGTGCACCCTGTGCAGCTGCGGCGACGGCGCCATCGACGTGGGTGAAGAGTGCGACACGACGAACCTTGGCGGAAAGGGCTGCGCGACCCAGGGGTTCGTGGGAGGCACGCTCGCTTGCAGAGCAGATTGCGCGTTCGATACGACGGGCTGCCACAACTGCGGCAATGCAGCGCTGGATCCCGGCGAGCAGTGCGACGGCAGCCAGCTCGGGGGCAAGACGTGCCAGACGCAGGGCTTCGACGGCGGGCCGCTGAGCTGCACGAGCAACTGCGCGCTCGACGTGGTCGGCTGCTACCGGTGCGGTGACGGAGTCAAGAACGGTCCCACCGAGCAATGCGACGGGAGCGACTTTGGGGGAAAGACCTGCCCGACGCTGGGTTTCGCGGGCGGGACGTTGATATGCACCAGCACCTGCCGCCTCTCGGGGTGCAGCACCTCCGGCTTCGTCTCGATCTCGCCGGGATCCTTCACCATGGGGTCGCCGCCCGACGAGCCCTGCTCGTCTAGCATGAATACACAGCATCAGGTGACCCTGACTCACAGCTTCGAGATGCAGAGAACGGAGGCGACGCAGGGGGAGTTCCAGGCGGCGATGGGGTACAACCCGGCGACCTTCGGCTCGTGTGGGGCGAGCTGTCCGATCGAGAACGTCAACTGGCATCAGGCCGCTGCCTACTGCAATGCGCTCTCGGCACAGCAGGCCCTGGCGGCCTGCTACAGCTGCAGCGGGAGCGGGACTTCCGTGACTTGCCAGGAGGCAGCGGCGTACTCCGGGGCGAGCATCTACACCTGCCCTGGCTACCGGCTGCCCACCGAAGCGGAGTGGGAGTATGCCTATCGCGCCGGGACCACGACGGCCCTCTACGACGGGCCGAGAGACCCTGCCGCCTGTCTCTGCACGCCGGTGGATGCGAACGTTGACAAGATCGGCTGGTACTGCGGCAACTCGGCGGTGACCTACGCGGGATGCATGGACGGTACCCCCTGGGGCGCTGCGAAATGTGCGGGGACACACCCGGCGGCCCAGAAGCTGGCCAACAACTGGGGCCTCTACGACATGGCGGGCAACGTCTGGGAGTGGGGGCATGACTGGAGCCAGAACGATCTGGGACCCTCGGCGGTGACGGATCCCTGGGGCGCCGCCACAGGGTCCAGCCGGGTGGTGCGCGGCGGGTGCTGGGTCCACGGCTTTGGCATGGAGGCGGCCACCCGCAACAGCATCTCCCCGTCGCACGGGGACTTCGCCATCGGCTTCCGGCCGGTAAGGACCAACTAGTCCTACCCCCCTGCCACGTCGATGAGCATGGTCTCGCCATCTGAGGGGCGGTGGGCCGCGTCCGATCAGGTTTGCTGAGGACCGACAAACCAAACGTGCCTAATCGTTTCGAAGGGGGTTTCTTCGTTGGAGAACCTGTGGCTCGCCAAAACTCCATCGGTGGCACCTCCCCGGGCATAGGGGCGAGTCGACATAACCTTGGATTATCGGACATCCTCAGATGCGACGCGGCGATGGCAAAAGAGCGCTCAAAATGCCTACGCGCCACACCAGGATGATCGCCACCATGATAACAGCTATGCCAACACTGGCCACGCCCCACAAGCGAGACTCGGCCCGACCTAGCGGTGGCCGCCGCGCTTGAATACGGTGACCCTGGAAAAGTCCGCTTTCCGGAACTGGCGCACGCAGAGGGCGAAGAAGACGGTCCCGATGGTCAGCGTGATGAGCACCCCGTCCAGGGGTCGGATGACGAATCCGTGGAGATCGAAGGCGACGCCCGACTTCACGAGCTCCGCGGTGGACATGGATTCCATTCGCAGCGCGGTGTAGCGGAACATGGAGGTCGCATACGTCAAAGGATTCAGGAAGACCACGGGCCGCAGGATGGAGGGGAGGACCGTGGTGGGGATGTACGCGCCCGACAGGAACGTCAGCGGCATGGTGACCACCGAAATGAGAACCTGGAATGTGGTGGATTCCTTGGAGAGGGCGGCGAGGTAAAGCCCCAACGAGCTGAACGTGACGCCCACAAGCAGCATCAGTGCTACCATGAGGCCGAAGTGCATCGGGTCCAGGCTCAGGCCCATGAAGATCCCGACGACGAGGATGAGCACGCCCTGCAGGACCGCGAGGACCGCGGATGACAGAACCTGCCCCACGGCGATCTGCCATCTCGCGATGGGGGCCACCAGGATCTCCTTCATGAAGCCCGAGGAGATGTCCTCCAGGATGCTCATGGAATTGTTCAGCGCCGACTGGAACACCATCATGATGACGATTCCCGAGATCAGGTAGTTCGTGGGGTGGGCCAGGCCCGCGACGGCCGACTTCATCACGAACGAGAAGGTGAAGAGCAGAAAGCCGCCCATGAACAGGGTGAAGAAGAACCGCATCTTGTCGCGGAAGAACTTGATCAGGTTTCGGGCGAGGATCGCCTGGATCGCGCGCATCAGTTCCGGATCTCCTTGCCGGTGAGGGAGAGGAAGACCTCGTCCAGGGTTCCCTTCCGGATCTCGATGTCCTCGATGGATGTCTTGAAGACGGACACCAGTTCCATCACGGCGCCGATGTCGGGAGATGCGATGGACACGCCCCCGTCTTTGCGAACGGCGTGCAGCGATTGTTCCGCGCAGTAGCGCAGCAGGGGGGCCGGGTCGGACATCCTGATCCTGGTCGTGGAGGAGGTGTGCAGCTTCTTGAGGTTGTAGGGCGTGTCGTGGGCCACGATCTTCCCGTGGTCGATGATGGCCACCTGGTCGCAGATCTCCGCCTCTTCCAGGTAGTGGGTGGTGAGGAAGATGGTGATGTTCTTGCGCTTCTGGAGCTCGTGGATGTACTCCCACACGTTGGCGCGGGTCTGCGGATCCAGGCCCGTGGTGGGCTCGTCCAGGAACAGGACCTTGGGGAAGTGGACCAGTCCGCGTGCGATCTCGGCGCGACGTTTGAGTCCCCCGGAAAGGGCGTTCACCGGAGCATCCTTCCACTCCTCGATATCCAGTAGATCCAGGACGAACCTGATCCGTTCCTTCACCTCCGCCTTAGGCACGTCGTAGAAGTCGCAGTGGAGCTTCAAGTTCTCCCGGACAGTGAGCTTCTGGTCCAGCGTGCATTCCTGGAAAACGATCCCGATGTCCTTGCGGACCTCGGCCTTCCGCTCGGTCACGTCGTTCCCGTTGATCCGCAGGGTCCCGCCTGTCTTCTCCTGGATGGTGCAAAGGGTATTGATAGTCGTGCTCTTCCCCGCCCCGTTGGGCCCCAGGAAGGCGAAGATGCTGCCTTCCTCCACGCAAAAGGAGATGTCGTCCACGGCCGGGAAGTTGCCGTATTTCTTGGTGAAGCCTTCGACTTCGATGCTATTGGTCGCCACGCGGCATTCTCCTCCGCTCTCTTGTCATTCCATGCCTCGCCTTCTACACGTGTGCCTGGCGGCGCCGATAGCCGGAGGAGAGCTGTTCGGACTCAGCTCAGTTCAGAAGTCCCCCGTGGAAGCGACCAAATCCGCGGGCAGCCATGATCGAAATGAATATGATACCCGCTCCGAGGACGACCACGTGCTTGGTATTCCGAAGCTCGAACTTCCCGACGCGGCAGACGAGCAAGTAACCCACGACGAGGTTGAAGAGCCCCCACACGACGTTGACCGTGGAGGACGACAGGCCTTCCCCCGGCGGAGATGCGAACGGGCTCTGGAAAGGGTGTCCCGAGATTCCGTTGCCGAGATGAGGGAGCGTGTTCGCAAGAAAAGCGCCCCCGAAGAAGTAGGCTACGTAGTGGTACCAGCGCATGGTTCTCTCCTTTGGTTGATCGGTCGTGTGGTCAGCTCCCGCGAGGGGGGAACAGCTTGCCAAGGAGCGCGAGCGCGGCGGCGAGCGTGCGTTGCTCCTCGGCGTCGAATTGCTCCGCCACCAAGCGCGCGAGCCAGCGATATCGCGCCGCGCGGTTCGCGGCAAGGATCTTGCGACCCGCGGCCGTCAATGTGACGAGGCGACGGCGCGCGTCCTCTGCATCGTCGCGACGGGCCACGTGACCTGCTTCTTCGAGCGTGGCGACGAGCCCGCCCATCGCCTGCGGCGTGATGAGCTCCGCCCGCGCGAGGTCTGCTGTTGTCGCCGAGCCGCCGTTCTCGAGCCGCTTGAGCACGGCGTGCTGCGGGTACGGAAGCGTCTGCCCGGCGTAGTCGGCTCGTGCACGGCGCTTCAGGCCGACCACGACATCCATGAGCCGCTCGACGATTTCGTCTGCCCGCGGGTGGCTGCGAGACATACGCCGATTGTGCCTTGTGGAAGGTAACTTTGCAAGGTAACATTCTAACCGATGATGCGGGAATCTTCGGCCGACCGCCCACCAACTGTTCCGAGGCGGTGTGAGTGAAGCGGAGAGGTGGGGTCCCGTCGACACCTGCCCTCACTGCG
>PNBO01000273.1:0-804 GCA_003136095.1 Myxococcales bacterium | reverse complement strand
TACAGGTCGAGAGTCCCGGGTTCCCCCTCGCGAATCGCCTTCCCGTCCAGGGTTGGCCGTCGCCCTCGCTCCATCCCTCCCTTTCCCACGCACCAGACCCCCTTCTATCGGTTACGCTCCAGATCCTTCGGTCGCTTTGTCTTCCCCACCGCCACACCGCCACCGCGGTCGATGTGGGCCATGGTCCGCTGCCCAGTTCGCTATCGCCCTATATGCTATCGCCCTATATAATGATGCCGGGCCTGCGAACCTGGGTCACGCGTGCCGTGGCCGAAAGTTCGGCGCTGAAAAAGGTGGGTAGACCGTACCTGAAAGAGGCACACGCTCTTCGCCTCATCCTGGTCGATATGAGCGCCTTCTTCACCCATCCGCTGGGCTCTTGCATGCCTCGAAGGAGAACCGTTCGGCCTATACGAGACGGGTCACGGGGGACAGCATGAGTACTGGGTGCACTCCCAGCGGGTGTCCTGCACGTTGTAAGCGCAAGATGCAAACATTGGACAGGACGCCATCCCAGCGTCGGGCTGAGCGCAGTCCGAATCGTTTATGCAGAGGTCAGAGGCGGTGTGGCAGTAATAGGGATTGGGATCGCCGGAGCCCTCTGCCTGGTCATCGGGATTTGAGGAAACGAAGCAGGCGTTCCGCGAGGGAGAGCAATATCCGCACGGGCCGCAGTCCGAGTCCACGGCGCAATTGCCTCCGGCGTCACAAATGTTGGCGCTGTTGACCGTGGACGAGCTGCGGCAGATACAGGGTGTCCTCGCTCCGCAATCCGAGTCGGCGGAGCACTCGTCGTACGAACAT
>PNBO01000341.1:6482-14135 GCA_003136095.1 Myxococcales bacterium | reverse complement strand
TCGGCGGCCAGCTTGCGAATCTCGGGCGAGCCGCGCGGGACCCGCGCGAAGCGTTCGGCCACGTAGCGCGACCACTGCTCAAGCGTCACGCCGCTCGACACGCGCACCGACGGAATCCACTCCACCGCGGGCACGGCCGAGCGTTCGGGAAAGACCTGCGGCTGCTCGCGCGCCACGAAGGTCAGGACCCGCGTCCCCTCCGCGCCGCGCGCCTCGATCGCCGCCGGCGCGCCCGCGCGCCGGTTCACGTCGAGAAGCATGGACAAGGGCGCAATGAACACGTACTCGGAACGATCGAGCGGCGACTCGAACGATTGGAAGAAGAAACGCTCGCCGATGAATCCGGGCGCGAACGCCTCGCGCGGTTCCTTGAGATCCAAGGTTTCCACTTCCACGAAGTCGCCCACGCCGAGATTGGGCGCCGAGACGCTCGACTTGCCCGCGATCTCCTCCGCCTCGCGTAGCGTGCCGTCGGCCTTGCGTGTGCGCAGGGCCAGCACCTCGGCCCCGGGCGGGACGTGCACCTCGCCCACGTGCTCGACCGCATCCTTGCTCAGCACCTGGGTGATGGAATGCGTGAGCATCAACCGCGTCCCGTCGGGGAACACGCGCTCGACCGCGCGATCCAGGACGACCACGGCTGGCGCCTGGTACTTGCGTCCCGAGGCCAGGAAGTCGCTCACCACCTTGCCACCGTCGACGCGGAAATCGTCGAGTGACAGGGCGAGCCCCGCGAGCCGCCCGGCCGCGCGCAGGTCCTGCCGTCCGGGGAACCGGCGAAGCGCCTCCACGAGAGTGGCGCGCGCCTTGTCCCGATCCCCCAGCGCGGCTTGCGCGTCCGCGAGGCGAATCCACGCCCGCGTATCCCGCGGCGACAGGTTCACAATCTCGGTCAGCTCCTTGGCCGCCGCCGCTAGTTCGCCACGCGCTGTCCGCACGTCCGCGAGCTCCGAGCGTAACCACAGGGGCTCAGCGCTGGTGGGCAGCACCCTGCCCAGTATCGCCAGTACCTTGTCCGTCTCGCCGCGCTCCTGCGCCCAGGCGCGGGGATACGAGCTCTGGGCGTCGCAGCGGCCGAGCGCTTCGACCAGCCGGCCCGCACCGGCCAGGTCCTCGCGATCGCGTTTCCGGTGGTAGGCCCCCTCGATCATCTGGCATCCGCCCGTGCCCCTTTCGACCAGCGCCAGCCCCATGCCCAGGGCCACATCCGCCGGTTGTTCCAGCCCCTGCGCGCGCCAGGCCGTGGCCAGGCCCAGATGCGCCGGCCACCAGCGCGGCGCTATCCGCCGGCCACGTTCGGCGTTCTCGGCCGCCTCGCGCGGGCGCTCGTGCTGCATTTCCAGGTTGGACAGGTCGAGCCACACCCGCGCCATCTCGGGATCCACGGCCAGCGCCTGTTGCCACAAGGCACGAGCCTTGTCGCGCGTGACATCCACGGGCCGGGTCAGGTCCATCTCGCCAAGCCGCGCTGCCGCGGCCAGCCCCAGCGCGAAGCGCGGCCGGGTCGCGAGACGCTGGATGCGCTCCAGAACCACGTCGCTGTCGGCGATCAGGTTGGCGGCGAGCGCCCCCGCGAGATCTAGCATCGCGTCGTCGACGGCCGTGATGTCCGCGCGGGGATCGATCCGCGCGGTAGGGATCGCCAGCAGCGCGACGTCCGCGCTGGCGCCGTGCATGCCCATGCGGATCTCGACCTGGTGCCTGCCGGCGGTAACCTCGACGGGCGCGGCCGACCAGCGTGGGCCGTAGACCTCCAGCGAGCCAGCGTGCAGGTACCACGGCCCACCATCGACGCGCAGGCGCGCCGCGCCGGCGAAGTCGAAAACGATGTCATAGTGGCCAGCCGCCAGCTCGAATTCCGCGTGCAGCACCTTGACGCCCATGCGGCCATCGACCGTGTTGAGCTGGAACTGACAGCCCGCCGGCAGCAGCGGCCGCGGCCGATCGGCGGGCCGGAAGGTTTCCGCTGGCAGGTCGAGGAGCGGCAGGCGGCCGCCCGTGCCCGCGTAGTCGATGGACCGCGCGCACCCGCCCCGCGCCGAGACCTTGGCCAGCAGGTCCGCATCCGCTCGCCGGCGCGCGATGTCGATCACCACCAGCGTCAGGGCGTATTGGGCTCGCCAGGGCAGGCGTTGGGGAGCGAGCGCAAGCAGACGCGCCTCGGCCGGCCCGCGATCGGGGATCTCGCCCAGAAGCCGCGGCAGGCGCGAGAGAGCCGCCGCGGAGAGCATGACGGCGACCTCCTCCCCTCGACTCGCGGCCTCGAGCAGGTCGAGCGAGCGGGCGAGCGCGGTGTCGGGATCCCCGTGCTCGTAGGCCAGGTTTGCCATGCCGAAGAGCGCCCGCGCATCCGACCGATCGCCTGCCAACGCCCGCGCGAANNGGCCCCGGCACAGCTCGCGGCGAGCAGCAGGAGCCCCAGGGTGAAGCTGCGCGCGGCTCTCATGGCGCCCTCCCGAGATCCACGACCACCCGTTCGGCCAGGGCGGCGTCGGTGTCGCGCAGGAAGGCGCGGAAGGCGGCGTAGTCGGCGGGCGCGATCCGACTCTGGTTCACCACGAACGCGGACGTGATGGCGATGCCCTCGGCAGTGCTGGCCACCGCCAGCGTGAATTCGCCGAACTGGTTCTTCACCGTGCGGTTGCCGGGCTGGCGCAGCACTCGCGCCCCCTTGGGCAGCCGATAGCGCACGNNCGCCGATCTCCGAGCTCCGGCACCAAGACCCGCGAATGCACCACGACCGGCCGGTTGCGGTCATCCAGGTCCATCTCGAACGATTCGAGCTGCGTGCCCGCGTAGCGCCCGTTCCACGCCTTGGCGAAGCGCTCGCGGCGCTCCCCCGCGGTCTGATAGTACGACCGCCACTCGTGCGCGGCCTGGCCCACGACGCTGAGATCCTCGGCGATACGCGCCGACCCGTCGGCCTGCAGATCCACCTTCCACGTACGCAGCGCCAGGTTCTTCTCCGCTGGCAACACGGGGGTGCGCACCAGCTTCACCCCGCGCGCCGACACGCGCAGGGCCATGGTGTCCTGATCCTCGGCGGGCAATTCCGCCACGCCCGAGAATTCCGCCGTGCCGTCCACGTAGAGATCCAGGCTGGGCACGTAGGCGATGGCATGGTCGAAAACCGCCAGCGAGGCCGGCGCCTCGTCGATGCGACCGCCGCGGCGGGTGCGCAGCAGCACCAGCTCCGAGTCGATGCCCACGCTGCCGAGCAAGGTCACGAAGAGGGTCGCCTTGTCCTTGCAATCACCGAAGCGGCGCTCGAAAACCTGGGTCGCCTTGTACGGCTTGTAGCCGTGGATGCCGAACTCGAGGCCGACGTAGCGCGTGTTCTCGACGACCAGGCGGTGGATGGCCTTCACCTTGTCGGCGAGCGTGCGCAGGCCACTTGTCGCCTTCTCCGCGGCCTGCTTCAAGGTGCCATCGTCCTGCATCTGGTCGACGACCAGGTTCCAGTACCAGCGGCCGACCTCTTCCCAGGTCCGGTAGGTGCTGACGTGCAGATAGGGCGCGACCTCGGCGAAACCGGGCATGGCCGGCTCGCTCTCCACACGCGGAAGGTTTTTCGCCGCGAACTTGTAGCGGACCTCCGCGCCGCGGGTCTCGCGCACGGGACCGACGCCCGGCCAGCGCGGCTGGTTGAAGTAGAAGGTGCGCATCGCCGGCGCGATGAGGGTGTAGTCCCAGCGGCGGGTGGGCCAAGCATCGGCGATCATCTCGAAGTCGCCGAAGTAGTCGGCGAGATCGTTGCGATAGCCCACATCCACGACCGTGTACTGCACCTCCACCACGTCACCGGCGCGCAGGTTCTCGAAGGTGACCACGGCCGCGCGGGTGTCGTAGTAGAGGCCGTACCAAGGCTCGGAGAGATTCTCCTCGTCGCGGCCCGTGGCCTCGGAAATTTCGATCGCGCCGCTTGGCGAACGACGGATGATGCGCGCCTTGCGGATCTCGACTTCTTGCCGGCCCGGCTCGAAACGCACGCGCGTCTCGCGGCTGTCGCGGGCCGCGCGCTCGGTGCGGGCGTGGACGAGGCGCTGGACGAAGCGCTCGGCGAGGCCGTTGCCGTGCACGCGCACCACCGTGCGATCGAGCAGGACCTCGGCGGAGGCGTCGTCGGCCGGCGTCGCGCCGGAGAGGACCTCGCGCGCCAGGGCTTCCCCGTCGGCGGCGTTCTCGATGGCCAGATCCTCGGCGGAACGGGATTCGCGCTTGGCCTTGCGTTCGGCCGCGAGTGCTTCCATGTAGCGGCGCAATCCTGGATTCTGCGGCCGCAGCTCCAGGGAGCGCCGCATGTTGGCGAGCGCGGCCTCGCCCCGCCCCGCGCGCGCCTCCAGGCGGCCGATCTCCTCGAGCACGCCGGCGTCGCCGGGCAAGCGCCGGCTGGCCTTGGTCAGCAGCGCGCGCGCCCCCGCGACGTCGCCACTTCCTTCCAACATCGCGGCCTGGTCGACCACCAGATTGATGAGGTCCGGACGCCAGCGAGCGGCCTCGGCGTAGAGGCGCGCCGTCTCGGCCAGGTCGCCCCGCGCGCGCGCCGCGGTGGCGAGGTCGCGCAGCAGCCCAATGTCGGTGCGTTGCGCGACGAGCATCGTCCGCTGCACGGCCTCGGCCTCCCGCCTACGTCCGAGGGAAGACAGGAGGTCGGCGAGCGTGTCTTGCACGAGCGGCAACCGGCGCGCGCCCTCGGGCAAGGCCGAGATGCGCGCCAAGGCCGTGGCGGCCATGCCCGCGCGGCGTTCTTCGCGGGCCAGAGCGAGCTGGGCGGGAACGCAGCCCGGGTCGAGCATGGCCGCCCGCTGCCACTGCACCACGGCTGTGTCCTCGCGATGTTGACTACGCCAGAGGCGGCCGATGCTCGCCAGCGCATGCGCGCGCTTGTGCGCCGACAACAGCGACGGCAAGGCCCGTTCGAGAGCCGCGCGCCGGTCGTCTTCCTCACGCGCGACGTTGCCGAGGAGCAGCAGCGCCTCGACCGCGGGCGCGGTCAGCACAGCGTCGGCCGGCGGCAGCGCCTTCTTCGCCGCCGCTTCGACCGCGCGCAATTCGGCGTCCGCGGACGACACGAGCGACAAGTAGAGCGCCTGGTCGAGCCACGCCTGCGCCCCCGTGGATTTCGCGGCATGTTCCGCGCGCTCGCGTAGGAGGGTGCCGAGGTCGCGAATCTTCGGTGCGCGCCCGGCCCTGGGGCCGGCCGGCGCAAGCTGCCCTGGCGCCTCCGCACCGAGGGTGACGCCCGCCAGCGGGTCGCCCTGAGCATCGCTCAGGCGCACGAACAGACGCCAGGGGCCGCGCACGGCCACGGTCTTGACCACCAATAAGTTCACGCCCCGTCGCAGGCGCACCGGCGCCGCGTCTTGATCCGGCCAGGCCGGCCGGATCACGTCATTCGACCAGACCTCGTCGCCACCCAGCCACGCCTTGACCGGACCGCCGGAACCGATGCGCAGGGCGGCCCAGCGATCGCGATCGCTCTGCACGTAGGTCAGGCAATAAGCGACCGCGTCGCTGTCTGGACGCAAGAGCGCGTCGAGGAAGAGCGCCCCCTGCACGAAGGCCTCGGCGGGCGCCCGTTGCCATGCGACCTGGCGCTCCTTGCCCGGGTAGTCCTTGCCCGAGCGCGGATCCATAGCGCGGCCTTCTCCCTCGACGGGAAAAACGCGTCCGAGCCCGCTGCGCCCCTGGCTGTCGAAGGGGCCCAGCACCCAGGCGTCGCGCAGAAAGCCGAGTTCCCGCCTTTGCCCGTCAGCCTCCAGGAAGCGGCCATTCCGATCGTCTTCGAGCGAGAGCAGATACGACGCCTGCGCGAGCACGAGAGGATCGACCGGGCCGCCCAGCTTGCCGCCGACGATGTCGCGCAACACCTCCACCAACCGGCCGGGCGGCAGGTCGTCCTGGTTCTGCGCCAGCGCGGCCAGCGTGGCGACCGCTTCGGAACGGGTGGCGCGTTCGCGGAACTCCGCGCGCTTCTCCTCGACCCAATCGTCCC
Organism: Myxococcales bacterium; assembly: GCA_003136095.1. Classification (GTDB taxonomy): domain Bacteria; phylum Myxococcota_A; class Polyangia; order Fen-1088; family Fen-1088; genus Fen-1118. The sequence continues at coordinate 8,140 of PNBO01000341.1, read as the reverse complement.
AAGTGGCGGCGGCCGCCCACACGGGGCGCGAAGTTGCCAGGAAAACCAGCAGCGCCGCCCAGAGGCGGCCCCGCGGGCAGAACCGCCAGACGAGCATCGCCGAATTATACCGGCATTCCCGTCGGAACCACGGCAGGAAGCAATCTACGACTCGAAGTAGCGCCCGATGGCCACACGCAGGGCCAGCCGCGCGCGGTGCAACCGCGTCTTCACCGCCGGCACCGAGAGGCCGAGCATCTCGGCGGTGTCTTCCGTGGACAGCTCTTCCACGTCGCGCAGGAGGAAAACCGTGCGCAAGCCTTCGGGCAGGCTGTCGACGGAGGCCTGAATGTGCGCGCGCATCTCCTGCGATTGCAGCTGCTCGTCCGCGCGCTGCGACCAGTCGGCGCTGCCCCGCATCGACTGGCCGCTCTCGGCCACGGCGTTGTTGAGAGCGGTCGGCTCGACGTCGTCCACCGTCACCTCGGGATGGCGGTTGCGGCTACGCAGGAGCATGAGCGCCGCATTGACCGTGACCCGGTACATCCAGCTACCGAACTGCGCCCTGCCCTCGAAGGCCGGCAGGTTCCGCCACGCCGAGAGGAAGGCATCCTGCAGGATCTCCTGCGCGTCGGTCTCGTTGCGCACGAAACGCATGGCCAGGCGGTAGAGCTTGTCTTCGTAGCGGCCGACCAGCTCCTCGAAGGCAGCCTCGTCCTTGGCGCGGGCGCGCTCGACCAGGACCTCGTCGCTGACCGCCGCGACTGCCCCTGGGGCTGGGGCGGGCGATCGGTCGTTTCCGTCCCGTTGGTTCATGCGACTAGTGCGGAATACCACAAGTCGAGCCGGGAAGGAAACCCTCGCCGAGCGACGGCGATGTCAACCTGCGTCCGGTTTGGGGTACACTCCTGCCCACTTCGTCACATGGTAGCCGCCATCCTGAAATCCGCGCGACCCCATCAGTGGGTCAAGAATATCTTCGTCGCAGCGCCCCTCGTCTTCGCCCGGCGCATCGACGACGTCACCGCCTTGGTCCACACCAGCGTCGCGGTCGCCGGGTTTTGCCTCATCTCGAGCTCGGTCTACCTCCTCAACGACCTNNTGACCCTCTCGCTCGGTGTGCTCCCCGCCGCCATCGCGGCCGCCTATATGGTGCAGAACCTGGCCTACTCCTTCCGGCTCAAGCACGTCCCCTTCGTCGACGTGGCCAGCATTGCCGCCGGTTTCCTCTTGCGGGTGCTCGCGGGCGCCGCCGCCATTCCGGTCGAACCGTCGATCTGGCTCCTCACGTGTACCTTGCTCCTCGCCTCGTTCCTCGGCTTCGGCAAGCGCACCCACGAGCTGCGCACGAGCGGCAGCCGCGGCGGCGATCAGCGCAAGGTGCTCGACCGCTACAACCCGAACGTGCTCCGCTTCCTCGTCAACTTCCTCGCGATTCTGACCATCCTGGCCTACGCCGGCTACACCCAGTCGCACCATGCCCAGACGTTCTTCGGCACCCGGCGGCTCATCCTGACCGTCCCCTTCGTCGCCTTCGGCGTCTACCGCTTCACCTGGATCACGCACGGCAAGGCCGATTCGGAGAGCCCCACGGACTCGATGTTGAGCGACGCCCCCTTCATGATCAACCTGTTCGGCTACGCGGTGGCCATCGTGGCCATCATCTACGCGAGCTGGTA
>PNBO01000341.1:0-6473 GCA_003136095.1 Myxococcales bacterium | reverse complement strand
AGCCGTAGCGGGTCGAGCCGTAGATGGGGTTGCATCCGCCACCGCTCGGGCAAGCCGAGCCGGAGGCCTGGCGGTCGCAGATCTGGCGGCAGATCGAGTCGACGCAGACCGCGCCGGGCTGGCAGTCGTCGAGAATCATGGAACAGCTCCCGCCCACCACCTTGTCGTGCGTCGTCCGGCAGTCGCAGACCGTGGCGTCGGTGTTGGCCACGCCGGTGAGACCGGCGAGGAAGACGCAGCTGAAGTCCGCGCGCGCCGTGCTGCAATTGGCGGCGCCGGTGGGATTGCAGCCGTCGGTGGGCGGCGTACAGAGGAAGACGTTGGGCACCGGCTGCGAGGTCTTGTCGAGCAGGGTGACCTTGGAACAACGGCTGTTGGCCGGGCAGTCGATGTCCTTGCGGCAGGTCCGGAAGCAAAGCCAGGGACAGACGTCGTCGGCGATGCACACCGAACCGGGCGCGCAGCTCGCGGCGAGGGCGTCGGTGCAGGTTCCCTGGACCGGCACGAACGTGGACGGGGCTGGCGCCGACTCCTCGCACAGGAAACTGGCATAGGTGTCGCCATTGACCACGCAGCGGCGGTCGCACGGACACCCCGCCTGGCAGACCGGATCGCAGGTGCTGTTCGCGATCGGCTGGTCGGAGCTGCAGGTGGCGAACGGGCCAAAAGGCGGCGTTGCGCTGGCGAGCGTGCAGGCCAGGGGATTGCTGCCGGCGGCATCCGGTCCGATCCCGTTCCGCCAGCAATGCCCCGGCTGGCCGGCCTGGCCGTCCTTGACGCACTTGAATCCATCCGGACATGCGTCGTTCGGCCCGCACACCAGGCCGCCGTTCTTGATGTTCGTGTTGCTGTAGCAACCGCCGAGCGAGAGGGCGGCGAAAACCCCCAGCCAAATTCCCATGGTCTTGGTCATGCGCTGCCCCATCTAGAAGGTTAGTAGCGCCGACCCACCGGCAAACGTCGGCGAGAATGCCGGCGCGACCGCCACCGCGGCCCGCGCCGCCTTGTGGTCGCGCCACAAGAGGTAGCCACCCACGCCACCGATGGCCACCCCGGCCACGCCCGCCACCACGGCTACTGCATTGGCGGTCTTACCGTTCTGCTGGACCGCGGGGTCGAACGGCTCATGGTTCTGCGATGCATCCTGCAGTTTCTTGGCCTTGCTCGCCCCTACCACCCCGGCGACCACGGCCGTGACGAGACCCGCGCCGCCCACTCCCAGCAAAGAATAGGCCAGCCAGCTGCTCGGCGTCTTGGCTGGTGCGGCGGGAACGGATGGCCCAACGACAACCCCCGCCGGCGGCTGCCTCGGCGGCGCCATGGGCGGCGGCGCGATGGGGGCCGGCCCATCGGCGAGTGGCGGAACCTGCGCGGTCGGCGGTGTGGGCGCGGGCGAGGACACCGCCTCGGCCGGCTGCGCCGCCCCACCCCGCCGTCGTTCCTCGATGACTTTCTCCAGATCGGAAATCTTCTTCTCGACGTCAACGCGATTGATGGCGTCGGGGCGCTGGCGCAGGTAGTTCTTGTAGACGCGGATGGCGTCCTCGGGGCGATCCCACAGCCGGTACGCCTGCCCGATATTGAAGAGCAACGCCGCGTCGCCAGTCAGCATGTACGCCTCTTCGTACTCCTTGACGGCCTCGCCGTACTTGCCCACGTCGTAGAAACGCGTCGCGATCTCGTAGTGCTCCTTGGCCCGCTGCTTCTTCTCGGTGTCGCTCTCCGCGCCGCGAACCACCGAAGGGCCGAGAACGCACAGCGCTAAAGTAGCAATCGCGAGAACACCACGCCCATGTTTGAGTGGATTCATTGGCATTCCAAGGTGGACGGCCCGCTCGACTCACGGGCACATCTAGACTAAAGCACGCTCTAGCCCTTCACACAATTGCGGCCGGCGGCCTTGGCTTCATAGAGCCGCTCGTCCGAGCGCTTAATGAGCGCCGCCGCGGCCGGTTCCTCGAGGTCGAGCGTGGCCACGCCCATCGAAATGGTGACCGGGATCTTGGTGGCCTCGAAGATGAAGTCGGTGGTCTCGACGATACGGCGGATCTTCTCGGCGAACTGGTGGGCATTGTGGCCATCGATCTCGGGCAGGATAATGGCGAATTCCTCGCCCCCGTAGCGCGCGAAGATGTCCTCGGTGCGGATCCTGGTCTTGATGGTGTGGGCCAGGGTCTTGAGCACGGCGTCGCCGGCCAGGTGGCCGTGGGAATCGTTGACCTCCTTGAAATGGTCGAGGTCGAACATGACCAGCGACAGCTCGCGCCGGTAGCGGCTGGCCCGCGCGATCTCCCGGTCCAGCGCCTCGGCGAAGTAACGCTTGTTGAAGATCTGCGTCAGCCCGTCGACGGTCGTCAGGCGATAGATTTCCTCGTGGTAGGCGCGCTCGATGTTCCCGCCGGACAGGAACTTGAAGATGGTGCGCCCGATCTTGATGAAATCGCCGTCGACCAAGGGGCGCTCCTCGACCAGCTCGTCGTTGACGTAGGTGCCGTTGGTCGAGCCCAGGTCGCGGATCTTCACCGAGCGCCCGGCATTGGTGATCTTGGAATGCGCGCGTGACACCGATTCTTGATCGATCTGGATGTCGCACTTGTTCGAGCGGCCCAGGGTCACCGAGGGGCTCTCCAGACTGTACTTCCGCCCCAGCTCGTTACCGTAGATCACGACCAGACAGGCTTCCTTGGTGGGCTGCTGGCCGGCGATCCGGTTGATGCTCGTGACGACGGTCTTGGACCGGACGTGGTCCATGTCAGGCGTGGTGTCGTCGCGTCTGGGGGGTGTTCGTGCCAAAGCGCTTCATTCAGGGTAGGGCAGGACGCGTCCAAGGTAAAGGTGGAGGATTATTTGACACATGCACCTACATGTAAGACTTTGTAGACATGCTGTTCCCCCGTTGCGCTGCACGGTCATCGTTCAGGTTCCTCTCAACGGTGCTGGCGGTTTCGCTTTCCCCTAGTCCAGCGCAGGCACAGGAAGAGCAGTGGCAATCCGCCAATCGGCGCATGGTCGAACTCGACACAACCGCCCTGCGTGGCTCGCATTTCGTGGCGGATCTGGAAGGCGGGGGACTCGCCCAGCTCACGCTCAATCCAGCGCTCCAGAGATCGGTGGAGGAAGTGCTCGCGTCTCATCACCTGCCCTTCGCCGCCGCCGCCGTGGTTTCCATTCCGGACGGAAAGGTGCTGGTCCTCGCCGGATCCTCGAAAGCCGATCCGTCGCTCGACGCCGCCACCTTGGCCCTGCGTCCCTGGGCGCCGGCGGCCTCGGTCTTCAAGGTCGTGGCGGCCTCGGCGCTGCTGCAAGAAGGTCATGTCGAGCCGATCACGCGTGTCTGCTACCACGGCGGCGTGTCCTCGATCCTGCGCGACAACCTCGTCGACCTGCCCGCCCTCGACCGTTCCTGCGCCAGCCTGGGCTACGGCATCGGCAAATCGCAGAACGCCATCATCGCCAAGCTGGCGGTCCGCAACCTGCGGCCCGAGCAACTCGAGCACATCGCGACCGCGTTCGGCTTTGGCCAGGCGCTCGATTTCGACGCCGAGATGGAAGCATCCGAGGTCGATATTCCTCGCGACCCCTTGGAATTCGGCCGGGCCGCCGCCGGCTTCTGGCACAGCTCGCTGTCCGTCCTCCACGGCGCCATGCTGGCCGCCACCATCGCCAACCGCGGAGAAATGCCGGCGGCCCACATCGTCGAAAAAGCTGTAGACCCGCAAGGCGCCACCATCAAGCTGCCCAAGCTCCCCGCGCGCCGCGTGCTCGATCCCGCCGTGGCCGAGAAGGTCGGCGAGATGATGCGGCTGACGACGACCATGGGCACCGCTCGCCACAGTTTCCGCGATCGCAAGGGCCATCCCTACCTGCCCATCGAGGTCGCGGGCAAGACCGGAACCCTCTTCTACCGCGGCCGCCCGCAAGATCCCGCCCTGCCCAGCATGGTGGCCCTGCCCGAGGACGGCCAGCTTGGTTATAGCTGGTTCGTGGGCTTTGCCCCGGCCGACCGGCCCAAGATCGCCTTCGCCGTTCTCCTCGGCAACTCGAGCACCTGGCCGCTCAAGGCCCACGCCGTGGCCCGACAACTGGTCGCCGAATACCTCGCCGCCGAAGGCGGAGCCAAGCACGGGCGGCTCCTGGCGAGGAGATAGGCCTGGGAGCAGAGGCTTCGTTCGGAGCTAAGTTCCGACCTTGCAGACCCATCGCTATGTCATCGTCGATGTCTTCACCGACAGGGCCCTTGCTGGCAACGCACTCGCCGTCTTCCCCGACGCCCGCGGGCTCGACGACGGCAAGATGCAGGCCCTCGCGCGGGAGCTTAACCTCTCGGAGACAGTCTTCGTGCTTCCGAAGCAGGGACCGGGGCAGGCGCGAATCCGGATCTTCACCCCGGCGAAGGAAATACCGTTCGCCGGTCACCCGACGCTGGGGACCGCCTTCGTCATCGGCACTTCCGTGCAACTCGATCCAATCGTGCTCGAAACCGCCGCGGGCCCCGTCCCCGTCAGGCTCGAACGCGAGGCCGCACGCGTGGTCTTCGGGTGGATGAACCAGCCCCTGCCACATGTGGTCCCCTTCGACGACACACCCGCGCTGCTTGCCGCACTTCACGTCGAGCGTTCGGAGCTCCCAGTCGTCGCGTACGACAATGGACTCCGTCATGTCTTCGTGACCCTCGCAAACCCGGCAGCGGTCGCGGCCCTCAAGCCCGACCTCGCCGCGCTCGCACGCCTGCCGGAGTTTGCCGTCAGCGCCTTCGCCGGCGAGGGCACGAAGTGGAAGACTCGCATGTTCGCGCCCGCGTTCGGCATCGTCGAGGATCCCGCCACCGGCTCCGCCGCCGGGCCGCTCGCGGTGCACCTCGCACGGCATGGCCGGATCGCCTTCGGCAGCACGATCGAGATCGAGCAAGGTACCGAGATCGCCCGCCCCTCACGGCTCTTCGCTCGCGCCGAGGGCTCCGCGGAGCATCTCACGCGAGTCGAGGTCGGGGGCGCGGCCGTGATCGTGGCGCGCGGGGAATTCCGCATCTGAGCACCCGCCAGTGGCCCCACCCAAATCTCAAGCAAGTGCCTGGGACCTAACTTCGAGGCGAAGGCTGCGAGCACCAACTACCCTCGGACGGGAATCCCCCTCGCTTGCGAACGGACCTACTTGGGCGTCACCTTCATCACCGCGCCGGTTGCGACAGTACCATATTCAATGTCACTCGCCCAATAGACACTGGTCGCATCGACCGCAATGCCACCAGCTTCTCTCGGTCCCAAAGCGGAGTACGGTGTGGAAGCGAGCATAACAGGCGTCCCTCCGCCCAGTGGAACCTTCATCACGGCGGCATACCCATTAGCTGCACTGTCCCCACTATCTATCCAATAGACGCTGGTCGAGTCCACCGCGATGCGGCTGGGGCCATCCTGGCCGGAAGCGAGGGTCACGGCGGTTCCTCCATCAAGCGAAACCTTCATTACGGTGCCGTTGCCGACACCGGTGCCGTTGCCCAGATTCGTCCAATAGGTGCCCAGATTTGTCCAATAGACGTTGGTAGAATCGACCGCAATACCAGAAGGAGTGTTCTGGCCCGCCGCCAGGGTCACGGGTGTGCCTCCGTCAAGGGGAATCTTCATCACCGTGCCGGAGCCGCCGGTGTTTCCGCTGTTCGTCCAGTAGACACTGGTCGAGTCAACGGCAATGCCATTGGGGAAATCCAGGTCGGATGCGAGGGTCACGGGTGTGCCGCCCGCGAGGGGGGCCTTCATCAACTTGAAGTCACCCATATCCGTCCAATAGACGCTGGTCGCATCGACCGCGATGCCTTCGGATTCGTTCAGCCCAGATGCAAGCGTCACCGGCGTGCCTCCGTCGAGTGGAACCTTCATCACGGTGTCACCCCCAGTCCAATAGACGCTGGTCGCATCGACCGCAATGCCCAAGGCCCCTTCCCCGGAAGCGAGCGTGACGGCCAAGCCGCCGCCGAGTGGAACCTTCATCACCAGGTTGATGATGGTCCCCGCCGGACCGCCGCCCGTGTTCGTCCAATAGACATTGGTCGTGTCGACCGCAATGCCGTAGGGGCTGCCGGAGGCGAGCTCGATACTTGTGCGGTTGCTTGAGCTCGGCGATAGCCCGCCGCAGGCAGCGACTGCGGTAAGAGCGGGAACAAGAAACCATTTCATGTTCGTGGACATGCAGGCAGCTCCTTTGCCTGACAAGGGTAGCAGGGCAAGGCAGTCGGACGGCGGGGATTTGTGCGGCCCTGATCACACCTTGCGGGGACGGTCCCCCTCCGAGGGTACTTTCTCACGCAACTTATTCCTCCCGCTTCCGACAACCCATGCATGGCTCTTCCACGCCAAGTCGTGCCTGATAGCGGCGATAGGTTAACGCGTCGCTCCTGGGGGCAGGAGAAACAAACTCCACCCGCGGGTGGCCGTTCTGCCGCTTGCCCAATCACCGCCCCGGTAGGGACGGCCCTTGCG
>PNBO01000236.1:17395-21618 GCA_003136095.1 Myxococcales bacterium | reverse complement strand
TCGAGCGACTTTCGCAAGGAGCAGCACCGGCGCGAGACCTCGCTCATCACGCGCTTCTGGTACCCCAAGCTGGGGCCGGGCCAGATGTGGGAGACGGTGGCCGAGCAGGTGGGGAGCGCCGGCGGCGAGATCCGGCACGGCGCGCGCGTCGTCGGAGTGCGGCTTGCAAATGGCCGCGTGGCGAGCGTCCGCGTGCGGGACGAGGCCACCGGCCGCTGTGCGGAACTGGCCTGCGACTACTTCCTGTCGACCATGCCAGTGCGCGAGCTGGTCGCCCTGGTCGAGCCCGCGCCGCCTCCCGCCGTGCGTGAGGTGGCGGCTGGCTTGCGCTACCGCGACTTCCTCACTGTCGGGCTTCTCCTCGACCGCCTACACGTGCTCGAAAAAGGCCGACCCCCACAAGCGTCGGTGCGCGACAACTGGATCTACGTGCAAGACGCGGGCGTGCGCGTCGGCCGCATTCAGATCTTCAACAACTGGAGCCCCTACCTCGCCGCCGATCACGAGCACACGGTCTGGATCGGCCTCGAGTATTTCGCGAACCACGGCGACGATCTGTGGAGCTTGGCCGACGCGGAGCTGGTGGAGCTGGGCAAGCGCGAGGTGGAGCAGATCGGCTTCGCCCGCGGGGCGGATGTGCGCGACGCCTGCGTGCTGCGCATGCCGAACGCCTATCCGGCCTACTTCGGCAGCTACGACAGATTCGAGGAGATCCGTCGCTGGATCAGTGGCGTGCCCAACCTCTTCTGCATCGGCCGCAACGGCATGCATCGCTACAACAACCAGGATCACTCGATGCTCACTGCCATGATGGCCGTCGACGCCATCGCCGACGGCAGCGAGGACGACACGGCCCTGTGGAAGGTGAATCTGGAGGTGGTGTACGGCGAGAACGGGAGTTGAGTGTTCCCTGGTTTCCGAGCACCTATTCCAGGTGGAAATCGCCCTCGGCCAGGGCATCACGGTCAGCAGCCACCAGATCGTCGTCGACGGCACCACCACCCCATTGACGCACATCTGGCTCGATGGTGACAGCACGCTCGGATCGAGCGCGAAGGTGCTCTACACCGAGGCGCCGCTCACCGCGAACACCACCTATCGGGTGACCATCGACGGCACCACTTCGGCGGGCAGCGTCCACTTCGAGTGGGCCTTCACCACCGGCGCGGCCTCGACCGGCACGGGCCGTCGCGGGTAGGCAGCGGCATCCGGACCGATTACCCGCGGAGGGGATGCGAGCGTGATGCCATGGCGCGCGGGGTGGTCTTGTCGCTTCTCCCCACGGGTTGGAGATTCCGCGGACATTCAATGCCAGAGGAGATCGAGAAAGCCACCCGACGGCGGGCAGGGAGGAGCGCCGTGGTGTATCTGGGCTCGCCCCGCGGGCATCCAAAGCGGTACCACACTAGGCGGCAAGGTGTCCGGCCGCTCCACCACATGAACAAACCCTTCGGCAACGACGATCGCAAGCTCGCGGCCTACGTGGCTTCCGTCTATGCCCCGGAAGACGACGTCTTGCGAGAGATCCGCGAGCGCTCCACGCGGGCGGGCTTGCCGGACATTCAGTTGGCCGCGCTGGATGCTCGACACCTCGAGGTGCTGGTGCGGGCGGTGGCCGCGCGCAAGGCGGTGGAGATCGGGACCTTGGGCGGTTACTCCGGCGTGGCCATTCTGCGCGGCATGGGGCCGGAGGGCGTGCTCGACACCATCGACATCGACGCCAGGCACGCCGAAATCGCCCGCGAAAGTTTCCGCAAGGCTGGCCTGGCCAAGCAGGCTCGCGTGCACGTAGGCGCCGCCGCGCAGGTCCTGCCCCGGCTCGTCGCGCGCGGGCCATTCGACCTGTGCTTCATCGACGCGGACAAGGAGGGCTACCCCGACTATGTGGGCTGGGCCGCCGAGAACCTGCGGGGCGGCGGCCTGGTCGTTCTCGATAACGCGTTTCTCTTCGGGCATCTGCCGGAGCGGCCGGCCGGTGAGCTCGCAGCCGCGATCGCGGCCATGCAGGCCACGCACGACTTGCTCGCGCACGGCCGGCTTTTTCGTTCGACCGTGCTGCCCACCGGCGAGGGACTGGCCATCGGTGTGAAGACCTGAAGGTGGGCTGCTGGCTGACCAAGATCTCCTTCCGAGAAGTGCCCGGCGCGTGGGTTGGCCGGCGGCAAGGTCCAGAAGACGATTGGAAGGAGTACGCGCCGGGCGCGCGTTTCAGCCCACGGCCGCGTTCTGCGCGACGACCGTCGCCTTCGACTTGGGCGCGTGCACGCTGGGGATGTGCGCATCGCTCTGGCGGACGATCTCCATGACGTGGTCGAGGGCTAGCTCGACCTGGTCAACCTGGCAGAGCAAGAGATCGCCGGGCTTGAGGCTGGCGAGGGCGGCGCTGATGGCGCCGAGCTCGCCGACTTCCTCGAGGATCGCGCGCCCGGATTTCTCGGCGCCGAAGCCTTCGCGCATAATGCGCATGATTTCGCCGTNNCGTCGCGCCGGTCGCCGGCCGCGGTGTAGACGATCTTGCGCCGGCGGTGCGGCATCTTCTCGATGGCCTCGCACAGCGCGAGCAGCGCGGAGGAATTGTGACCGTAGTCGAGGATGACGGCGGCGCCCCGGTGAGTGAGCACGTTGAAGCGGCCCGGCACGGTGTCGAGATCGCTGGCGAAGGTTTCGATGCCGGTGCGAATCGCGTCGAGCGAGAGGCCGAGGGCGTGCCCAGCGGCGACCGCGGCGAGCAGGTTCTCGACCTGGAAGCCGATACGGCCACCGTGGGTTAGCGGCAGATCGGACAGGCGCGCCACCGGGCGCTCGTCGCGGCCGGTGCACAGGATGATGGACCCGCTGCGCACGGTCACGGCCTTGCCGCCCTGGTTGCGATGGGCGGCGAGGACGGGCGAGGCGGGGTTGCGGCTAAAGAAAATCACGCTGCCCCGGCACAGCTTCGCCATGCCAGCGACGAACGGATCGTCGGCGTTGAGGACCGCGGCGCCCTGGGCCGATACGCGGCGGACCGGGATCGCCTTGACGCGCGCCAGTTCCTCGACGGTGGCGATGCCGCCCATGCCCAGATGGTCGCCCTCGCCGACGTTGGTGATGATGGCGACATCGCACCAATCGAAGCCGAGCCCCTCGCGTAGCATGCCGCCGCGCGCGGTTTCCAACACGGCCGCGTCCACGCGCGGGTTGCCGAGGACGGCGCGCGCGCTCTTGGGGCCGCTGCAGTCGCCGGTGTCGATGCGGCGCCCGCCGACGTAGATGCCGTCGGTGCAGGTCATGCCGACACGGCGACCGGCGCGTTGGAGCAGGTGCGCCACGCAGCGGGTGGTGGTGGTCTTGCCGTTGGTGCCGGTGATGGCGACGATGGGGATGCGGCCACTCTCACCGTGCGGGAACATGGAGTTGATCATGGCCTCGCCTACCGGGCGCGGCGTGCCTTCCGACGGCTCGAGGTGCATGCGCAGGCCGGGCGCGGCGTTGACCTCGACGATGGCGCCGCGGGTGACGTCGAGCGGCTGGTCGATGCGCGTGGCGACCACGTCGATGCCCGCCACGTCCAGGCCGACCATGGCGGCGGCGTCGATGGCCCGCTCGGCCACCAGCGGATGGACCTCGTCGGTGATGTCGATGGCGCTGCCGCCCGTGCTGAGGTTCGCGTTCCGGCGCAAGAGAACGACCTGTCCCGCAGCTGGGACGGTGTCGACCGTCATGCCCTGCGTGGCCAGCATCTCGCGGCCGATCTCGTCCAGGCGCAGCTTGGAGAGCGACGTGGAGTGATCCTCGCCGCGCCGCGGATCTTGGTTCTCGATCTCGACCAGTTCGGTGATGGTGTGCTGGCCATCGCCGGTCACGGTGGGGCAGACGCGCCGGGCCGCAGAAATCAGGCGGCCACCGATGACCAACAGGCGGAAGTCGCAGCCCTCGACGTGGCGCTCGACCAGCACTTCGTCCTCCTGGGCGCGGGCGAAATCGTACGCGGCCATCACGGCCTCGCGCGTGCGCAGCGCGACGGAAACGCCGCGCCCCTGGTTGCCCCTGCGCGGCTTGACGACCACGGGGAGGCCGATCTCCTGCGCGGCCTGCCATGCCTCTTCCGCGTTCTCGACGGAGCGGCCTTCGGGCACCGGCACGCCGACCGCGGCGAGCAGCGACTTGGTCAGATCCTTGTCCTGCGCGATCGACTCGGCGATGGCGCTGGTGCGATCGGTCTCGGCGGCCCAGATGCGGCGCGC
>PNBO01000236.1:0-17352 GCA_003136095.1 Myxococcales bacterium | reverse complement strand
GCGCGCCGGCCGACTTCCTCTTCTTGGTACTGGACGAGCACGCGATACGTGGCGCCGGGAACCAACTCGTGCACCGCGGGCGGGGCGATGTCGGAGCCGGCCGCGCGCTCGAGCGCCGCCGTCAGCTCGGCGATGAGGCTCGCCTCGCCATGGTGCGATTCCGAGGCCTCGCTCTGATCCCAGATGGCCTGGGTCATGGCGGCCAGTTCTCGGGTCATGCAGCCACGCAAGTGTCCGAGCATGGCGGGCGTGGGCAGATCGGCATCCACGACGAGCACGACCTCGAGGAGGGTGTCGTCTGACCAGAGATTGGGACCACGGAGAGCGCGAATGGAGTCTGTTTTCATCGGCGTCTTACACGGCCGCCGGGGCGGGCTAGCTCAGGCGAACCATGTTCCTTTTTGTGCAGTGCTCATTCGCCTGGTCGCATCTAGCGCGCTTTGATGGCCCGACGAATATGAAATCAGACGGGCCGGCTTCTCCGATTATTCTATCGATGGCCTCCGGCCATGATTTTTCAGCACCCAATCTCGGGTGGTGGATTTTTGCGCAAAGATTCTGAATAGTTATGTCGTCTGGGTTGCGCACCAGCACGAGGCGATCGAACCCTTCAAGCAAGAACTCCCCCATTCTGGACGCATCCTCCTCCCGCCAGTCCGAGGGTACTTCAATCGCCGCGGTGCGCCTACGACCTGCGAACGAGCTGCCGATGACGAAGAGCCAAGCAGCCAGCGCCGATGGGTTACGAGCCATGGTCACGGCAACGCGCTGGTCGCCAGCGGCATAGACCCGTTCTTCGGTCAGGCCGGGCGCGGCTTCGAGCCCCTGGCGGATGGCGTTCGGGGTCAGGCCGAGGGCGACGCCGGCACCCGCAGCGGCGAGTAGATTCTCGAGCACGAAATCCGGAAGGCCGAGGGTCGGCGACCGCAAGCGCGCCAGCTCGAAGAGCCGCTGCACCTGCCCGCCCTGCGCCGCCATGATGGCGCCATCCGAGGCGAACACGGCACGGCCGCCCCGGGACAGATGTTCGGGCAGTGGATCGCAATCGCCGTCTGCCGCGAAGTAGACGATGCTGCCGCGGCATTTCGCGGCCATGGCCGCGACGTCCGGATCATCGGCGTTGAGCACGGCGCAACCTTCAGGCAGCACCACGTCGAGGGGCGCGCGCACCGCCTTGCCGACCAGCTCGCGGGTATCCACGTAAAGCTCGCCCATGTGGTCACCCCAGCCCAGGTTGGTCACCACCGCGAGCTGGCAGCGATCGAAGGCCAGACCCTCGCGAATGACCTTCAACTCCGAGGTCTCGACGACCATGGCATCGACGAAGGGATTGACCAGGAGCCGGCGCGCGCTAGCGGCATCGGCGCAGTCGCCGGATGCGAGCACACGCTTGCCGACCCGCAGCCCGTTCGAGCCGGTTTGACCAACCGTATGCGCGGAGGCGGAGAGCATGGCCGCGATGTACGAGGCCACCGCGGTCTTGCCGTTGGTGCCCGAGACCGCCACCAGGGGCACGCGTCCACTCTCACCCGCGGGAAACAGGTGGCGGACAATGGCCTCGCCCACCGGCCGCGGTTTGCCGATGAGAGGTTTTAAGTGCATGACCAGCCCCGGGCTGGCGTTGACCTCGATGATGGCGCCGTTCTGCGCCTCGAGGGGGCGGCCGATGTCGTCGGCGATGAGGTCGATGCCCGCCACGTCGAGGCCCACGGTTTGCGCGGCGACCACGCAGCTCGCCGCGATCTCCGGGTGCATGCGCTCGGTCTCGTCGACGGTAAGGTCGCCGTTGTGGTGGATGAGGACGCTGCGGCCGGCGGCTGGCACTGCGCTCTTGTCCAGCCCCTGGCGGCGCAGGAGCTCGAGCGAGATCTCGTCGAGCACGAGCGGGGTGAGGGGCGCCTCCGATTCCTCGCCGCGCCGTGGATCCTGGTTGGCCTGCGCGACCAGCGCCTCGACGCTGTGGACGCCGTCGGCGATGACCTGCTCGGCCTCGCCGCCGCTGGCCGCGACCGCCTCGCCGCCCACCACCAGGACGCGAAAGGCCGCGCCCGAGATGAAGCGCTCGACCACTACGCCGGTCCCTTCGCGCGCGGCGATGTCGAACGCGGCCTCGACGGCCGTGCGATCCTCCAGCCGGATGGAGACCCCGCGGCCGTGGTTCGCGTCCTGCGGCTTGACCACCACGGGCAGGCCCAGCTCCTCGGCCGCGGCCCAGGCGTCCTCGCGGCTTTGCGCCTTGCGGCCGGAGGGCATGGGCACGCCGACCGATTGGAGCAACTGGCGGGTCAGCTCTTTGTCTTGCGCGATGGCTTCGGCCAGGGCGCAGGTCTTGGTGGTCTCGGCAGCCCAGATGCGCCGTTGCGCCTGGCCGTAGCCGAGCTGCACGAGGTTGCCGTGGCTGACGCGCACCGAGGGGATGAGGCGAGCCTTGGCCGCGCTGACGATGGCCTGCGTGCTCGGGCCCAGGCACAGCCTGTCCGAGACTTCACGCAGGCGGCGGAGTTGGGCGGATACGTCGAAGGGACGGTTCTCGATGGCCGCCAGGATCAGATCGCGCCCGGTGCGCAGGCAGGCCTCGGCGAAGCCGGCGTCCAGGCATTCGACGACCACGCGGTATACGCCGCGCTCGCTGGTTTCGCGCGTGCGGCCGTAGCCCACCGGCAGGTGCGCCAGGCTCTGGAGCTCCAGGGTCACGTGTTCGAGGACGTGGCCGAGCCAGGTGCCCTCACGCAGGCGCTGGAAGAAGCCGCCGCGTACGCCCTCGCTGCAGCGGTGCTCGATCATCGAGGGCAGCCAAGCGGTCAGGCGCTCGTCGAAGCCGGGCAGGGTGTTCGAGGGTTGGGTGTCGAGCGGGCCGAGGTCGACCCAGGCTTCGAGCACCGGGTAATTGGCCCAAATATTCGGGCCCACCAGGGACAGGACTTTGCGAATCTGCATGTTGCGCTACGCCGCGCAACCGGCGGCGGCGCCATCCTGCTCCCGGGCCGGCGCGAGCGCCAGAGTGGAAAATGCAGAGGCGACCCTCGCTCCGCTCGAACGCACCGGGCGCCCAATGCGAAAAAGCCCCGAGCCAGCGGCTTGGGGGCTTTCCCGTGCAGCGGATACGTCTGGTTCTACTTCTTCTTGCAGAGCTTGGCGTCGGTGCAGGTCAGCTTCTTGGGGTCCTCGCCGACGCCGTGGCAGTCCGCGCACTTCTTGTCCGGGTACTTCTTGAGCATCTCGGCCGCGGTGGGGCCGACATTCGTCTTCTTGCCCACCGCCTCGGTGTGGCAGGCGACGCACTTCGCACCCTTGACGAAGTTTGGCTTGGCAAGCGCGACGCCGCCGATCGCCAGGGACAATCCAAGGACCATGATCAACTTCTTCATCGCTTTCTCCTCTGCTGGGTGGGGTGGTGTCCGATCGCGCCAACAATCCGGATAACAGGAACCGTTTGGTCGGATATTCGTACAGACGCTCGCCGTCTTCAATAGCAATTCGGGTGCCCATGTGCCAGCAAGATCGACCTTTCTAAGGGGCACGCAGGCTCGCGGAATCATTCGACTCACACCGCGCGAGAACCCCTACAATCTTGACCGCGGCAGTCGGAAAATGACCAAGATGCCTCACCGGCCGAGCCATCCTGCCTCACCGCTCCGCCCGCAGGGCTCGGTGTGCGGCCGCAATCGCCGGACATTGTCGGTTGGAGCACAAATCGTGGCTCGGACCAAGCAACCAAGGGGGCTTCCCATGCACGCCACGGCTCCGCGCGTTGGCGTCTGCGGCGCGACCATGGTCATTCTGGCTTCCGGATGCGGAGGCACGGGAACCGACACGGACTGCCTGTGCTTCAGCCCCGAGTAGACTAGATCCCCCAGCCGCCGCTGACGTGGATGTTGGCGCCGTTGACGTAGCTGGCTGCATCCGAAACCAGGTAGAGGGCGGCGCCGACGACGTCGTCGACGGTGCCCACGCTGCCGGCCGGGATGCTCTTGGCCATCACGGCCAGCTCGGCCAGCTCGACCGAGCCCGAGTCGATGAAGCCGGGGCTGATGGTGTTGGCCGTGATCTGGTACGGGGCGAGCGCCTTGGCCAGGCTGCGCACCAGCCCGAGCACGGAAACC
Source organism: Myxococcales bacterium (assembly GCA_003136095.1). Taxonomy (GTDB): domain Bacteria; phylum Myxococcota_A; class Polyangia; order Fen-1088; family Fen-1088; genus Fen-1118. The sequence continues at coordinate 13,249 of PNBO01000236.1, read as the reverse complement.
TTGGCCAGGTAGTGCGCGGTAATCTGGGTTTGTGCCATGGGCCGGTCGGCGTTGGCCATGGCGAAACCGACGATGCGGCCCCACTGCCGTTCCATCATGCCCGGCGCCACCAGGCGCGACAGGTAGAACAGGCTGTCGAGGTTGTTGGCGAACATGGCGTGCCAGCCCTCCGGGGTCTCGGCCAGGACGTCGACGCGGTGGAAAGGGCCGGCGCAATGAATCAGGGCGTCGATCTGCCCGCGCCAGGCTAGCACTTGGTCGAAGAGCTCGGTGCACGCGTCGGGGGACGAGACGTCGGCGCGCAGGGCGAGCGCGGCGCCGCCGGCCGACTCGACGGCGGTGACCGCGATGTTGGCGTCATCCTCGCTCTTGCGATAGCAGACGGCCACGTCCCATTCGCGGGCAGCGAGGGCCTGCGCGATGGCGCGGCCGATGCCGCGGGCTCCTCCGGGAATCAATGCTACACGTCGCATGCTACCTTCCCAGCACGAGGGCCAGCGCGATCGCCGCCGCCACGATGACGGCGAGGGCTGCGATGCGGGTCCACGCGCGAACCTTGGACAACGGCACCTCCTTCAGGCTGCTCGACCCAGCCCCCGAGCCCGATGGCACCATGAAAAGTTGGCGGGTGACCCGCGGCAGCTCGCCGTCGAGCCGGGCGGCGATGCGCGCCAGGCGCCGCGCAATCTCGTCGAAGGTCGGGCGTGCGCTGCGATCCTTGACCATCATCGCGGCGATAGCCTCGGCCAGATCGGGATCGGTGGCCGGCATCTCGGCGCGCACGTCGGGCACGGGCGCCGTGAGGTGCATGCGCATTACCTCGAGATACTCCTTCACCGACGGCCCCTGCGGCGCCCGGTAGGGTGGATGGCCCGTGAGGAGGTGGAAGAGCGTGCAGCCCAGCGAGTAGACGTCGGCGCGCTCGTCGAGCCCTTCGCCACGCGCCTGCTCGGGCGCGATGTAGTCGGCCGTGCCCACCACCATGCCGCGCGCGGTGAGGCTCTTGTCCGCGGCGTAGGACTTGGCCAGGCCGAAGTCGGCGACCTTGAGAACCCCGTGGCGCGAGATGCCGAGGTTGGCCGGCTTGACGTCGCGGTGGATGATGCCAGCGCGCGCCGCCTCGCCGAGGCCGGTGGCAGCCTGGGCGCCGACGGCGGCGACCACCGGGCTTGGCAGGGGGCCTCGCTCCTCGAGCAACTTCTGGGTGTCGCCGCCCTCGAGCAGCTCCATGGCGTAGTACGGCCGCGGCGGCGTGCCGATCTGGCCGTCCTCGAAGACGGGGATCAGATTGGGATGCGAAAGCCTCGCCAGCGCGCGCGCCTCGCGCAGGAAGCGCTCGGTGATGGTCGGGTTGTTGACCAACTTGCTCGAGAGGACCTTGATGGCGGCGCGCCGGCCCAGGGAATCGTCCGTGGCCAGGTACACCTCGCTCATCGCGCCGATGCCCAGGCGCCGTTCGATGCGGTAGCGCCCCACCTGCGAACCGGGCAAGAGGAAGGGTAGGGGCTCTTGCCCGCCCGTGCCGCGCGCCGTGCTGGGGCCGCCGTTCTGGGGCATGACTAGCGGTGCCCCTCCTCGTCCTCGGCCGCGTAGTTCTCGAACCTCGTGTACTCTTTGATGAACGTCATGTCGACTTCGCCAATGGGGCCGGCGCGGTTCTTCCCGATCCTGAGCAGGGCCTTGCCCGGGGTGGCCGAATCGGGATTGTACATGTCGTCGCGGTGGATGAAGAGAATGATGTCGGCATCTTGCTCGATGGCGCCTGACTCGCGCAAGTCCGACAGTTGCGGCGTTTTATCGTCGCGTTTCTCCACGCTGCGATTGAGTTGCGACACCGCGATGATGGGCAGGTGCAGCTCCTTGGACAGGGCCTTGAGGCCGCGCGAGATCTCGGCGATCTCGCGCTCGCGGGAATCGTCCTTGCGCCCGCCGAGGCCGCTGGCGAGCTGCAGGTAGTCGATGACCACCAGCCCGAGGGGGGGCGGGCCTTCCTTCTGTGGAGGAAAGAAGCGCGGGTCGCTGCGGAAGCGACGGGCCTTGGCCCGCAGCTCGAGGATGTTCACCGCGGGCGAGTCGTCGATGAGGATCGGCGCCTGCCGGATGCGATCGCCGGCCGGGTAGATCTTGTTCTTCCAGTCGCTGTACTCGATGTGGCCGTGGCGCATGCGGTTCGAGTCGATGCGCGCCTCGCCGGAGAGCAGGCGCTCGATGAGCTCCTCCTTGGACATTTCCAGCGAGAACACGAAGACGGGGATCTTGTGCACGAGGGCGGCGTGGCTGGCCACGTTGAGCGCCCACGAGGTCTTGCCCACGCCCGGCCGCGCGGCTACGATGATGAGGTTGTCGGGCTGGAATCCGGCCGTGATCTTGTCCAGCTTGGTGAACCCGGTGGGCACGCCGGTCACGTCCTTGTGTTCGCGCGCGCGGGCGTCAATGGCGTCGAGGACATCTTCGATGATCTCGCCGATGGGGCGCGCGTTCTCGCGCCGGTTCTTCTGCGCGACCTGGAACACCATGCGCTCGGCCTCGTCGAGGAACTCCTCGTAGTCGCCGAATTCCCCGTAGGCGCGCGACTGGATCTCGGCGCACGCGGCGATGAGCCGGCGCAGGGTGGCCTTCTCCTGCACCAGGCGCGCGTAGTGGACGATGTTCTCGGCGGTGGGCACCGAGTTGGCCAGTTCGATGAGGTAGGCCTGGCCGTTCTCTAGCCGGGCGAGCGAGCCGCGGTTCTTGAGCTCATCGCCGAGGGAAACCACGTCGATGGGCGCTCGCCGGTGGTCGAGCGCGAGCATGGCCTCGAAGATCTCGCGGTGGGCGGGGAGGAGGAAGTCGTCGGCCGCGATGACGGTCGCCATCTCGTCGAAGGCCGAGGGCTTGACCAGGACGCCGCCGAGCGCAGAGCGTTCAGCGTCGATATTGTGCGGCGGCTGCCTCCCGGACGGGAGCGCGACGATCGGCAGAGGTTGCTCGGCCATGGGCGGAGAGTGTATCCCAATCCGCAGTGGCGGTGAGCGCAGGTGTGGCTCAGCCCATGGATATCGCGTCTCGAGTCGTGGTCGTGGCCGTGGCCGTGGTCGTGGTCGTAGACGTGGTCGTAGACGAAGTGACTAGGCCGGCCACGGCCACGGCCACGACCACGTCTACGACCTTCTGCGGCTAGCGCGGGATACCGGCTACGCTTCTTTCTTGACGACCCAGACCTTGATCTTGGCCGTGACGTCGTGCCCCAACTTGACCGGGACCTCGGTCATGCCCAGGGTCTTGATGGGCTCGTCGAGGTGGATCTTCCTGGCGTCGATCTTGATGTTCTGCTCGGCGAGCGCCTCGGCGATGTCACGGTTGGTGACCGAGCCGTAGAGCTTGTCTTCCTCGCCGACGGCGCGCGCCAGCGAGACCGATACCTGCGAGAGGCGCTCGGCCTCGGATTGCAGTTGCTTGGCCTGCTTGGCGACATGTGCGGCGATGACTCGCTGTTCGTGCTGCAAGCGCGCCTCGTCCTTCTCGGTGGCTGGCACGGCCAGACCGCTCGGCAGGAGGTAGTTGCGACCAAAACCCGCCCGCACGCTCACGACCTCGCCGGCCTTGCCCAGGTTGTCCAGGTTTTCTCTCAGGATGACCCGCATGGTGTGTTCCTTTCCCGGCTACTTGCCCGTGACCGCGAAGGGCATGAGCGCGATCATGCGCGCGCGCGCGACGGCGCGGGCGATGGCGCGCTGGTGCTTGGCGCAGTTGCCCGTCAGCCGGCGCGGCACCAGCTTGCCGCGATCGGTGATGAAATACTTGAGCAGGCCGGCGTTCTTGTAGTCGATGACCAGGTTCTCGTCCGTGCAGAACTTGCAGGCGCGGCGCCGCGAGGACTTCTTGCGTCCGGAATCCTGCTCGAGATCGGCATCTTTGTCTTCGGGTCGTGCCATGGCCTAGCCTCCTCTCCGGACAGGTTCGTCGACCTTGCCGAAAACTGCTTCTTCGAAATCGAAAGCCCCCTCTTCTTCCTCGTCGCCGAACGGGCGCGCGCCGGCCTGGCCGGTGGCGATGGCCTCCTCGTCGGGGCCGGGCACCGAGGCGTTGGCGAAGGTCTCGTCGGTCACCGCCGAGGTCTTGGTCGCCGGATCGACGTTCTCGGCCGCCTTGATGGTGTAGTAGCGAATCACCGTGTCGGTGAGGTGCAGGTTGCGCTCGACCTCTTCCACCAGGCCCGCGCCGCCCAGGTAGTCGAAGAAGACGTAGATCCCCTTGAGCTGTTTCTTGACCTCATAGGCCAGCTTGCGCCTGCCCCAGTTCTCGACCTTGAGCAAGCGGCCGCCCCCCGTCTCGATGACGTGGCGGATCTTGGCGTTGGCCTGCCCGATGGCTTCGTTGGTGGTGTCGGGCTTGAGGATGAAGATGGTTTCGTACTCGCGTGTTCTACCGGGGATGTCCCGGCACGATCCGATTCGTCTCTCTGCCATGATGTTCTCCCTTTGGGCCTGTGTCCCGCGGGTCTACCCGGGGGCAAGGAGTTGGTGGGGGTAGGGCCTAGGCCGCACCCCCGGTTTCGTCTTTCTTCCGTCGATTGAATCTGTTCATCGCCGCGACCAGGCCATCCTCGACGATGGCGCGGGTCGCGCCGGCCGCCTCTTCTAGCAGATTCGGCAGCGCGTGGCGCTCTTCCGGTGAAAAATCCGCCAGTACGTAGTCGGCCCCTTCCCAGGCCGGGGGTGGCCGGCCGATGCCGCAGCGCACGCGGCAGAAGGCCTCGGTGCCCATCTCCGCCACAATCGACCGCAGGCCGTTGTGCCCGCCGGTGCCGCCGGCCTCGCAGAGCCTGATGCGGCCGAAGTCGAGGTCCATGTCGTCGTGCACGACCACGGTCTGGGCGGGGGGAATCTTCCAGAACGCCGAGGCCCGGCTGACGGCGAAGCCGCTTGCGTTCATGAACTCCATGGGCTTGCAGAAGATGACTTTCGTTCCCCCCAGCGTGGCCTCGGCGATTTCGGCGCCCATGCGCTGCCGGGGCGTTCCCGCACCCGAGAGCCGTATGAGCTCGTCGACGACCATGAAACCGGCGTTGTGCCGGTTGCCGGCGTACTGCCGGCCGGGATTGCCGAGCCCCACGACCAACCACATGGCAGACACGCGGTGGAGCGGGAGATCTACTTGCCTTTCTTCTCCTCCTTCTTGGCCGCCGCGGCAGGCGCGGCCTTGGCCCCAGCGGCGGGGGCGGCTCCCGGCGCGGCCTTGACTCCGGCGGCGGGGGCGGCCCCAGGCGCGCCCGGTGCGGCGCCTGGTACGGCGCCCGCGGCCGGCGCTGCGGCTCCTTCGACGGGGACAGCGCCCTCGACGGGCGTCGCAGCGGCCGTCTCCTCGACCTTCTCGATGTGCGGCGCGACGACGGAGGCGACCGATTCCTTGGGCTCGAGCGTGGTGCGCACGCCGGCCGGCAATTTGAGGTCGCTGGCGTGGAGGGCGTCGCCGATTTCCAGCGCGGTCACGTCGAGCTCGATCTTGGTCGGGATGGCGTCGGGCCTTGCCGCGATGGGCAGCGCGTGGTGGCTCAGGTGCAAGTTGCCGCCGGCGATCACGCCGAGGGGCGTGCCGGTGAGGACCAGCGGCACGGTCACCTTCACCTCTTCGTCCATGCTCACGCGGATGAAATCCACGTGCACCGGCTTGCGCGACATCGGATCGATCTGCACGTCGCGGATCATCGCCGTCACGTCTTCGGGATTGGCCGCGTTCTTCACCTGGAGCGTGAACACGGTGTTGCGCTTGCGCTCCTTGTCGAGGGCGTGCACCAGTGCCACCGGATCGAGCACGAGCGAGAGCGGCGGGACCTTGTGCCCGTAGAGCACGGCCGGCAGTCTGCCGCCGGCGCGTGAGCGGCGGGCCGGGCCCTTGCCCGATTCATTGCGAATCTCGACGGAAACTTTGGCGAAGTCCATGGGTCTATCCTTTACTACAGGCCTTTGCTGCGTTCGGCTCTCTATCAGATGAAGAGGGAGCTCAGCGAGTCCCCTTCGTGGATGCGTTTGACGGCCTCGCTGAGGAGATGGGCGACGGAAAGCACACGCACCTTCGGCGATGCCTTCACGTCGGGGCGGGGCGGGATGGAATCGGTGATGATGAGCTCCTTGATGGTGCTCTTGTGGATGCGCTCGAGCGCCGGGCCGGAGAGTAGCCCGTGCGTGATGCAGGCGTAGACCCCGCGCGCGCCCTTCTTGGTGAGTCCTTCGGCCGCGGCGCACAGCGTGCCCGCGGTGTCGACCATGTCGTCGATGACGATGGCGTCGCGGTCCTTGACGTCGCCGATGATGTTCACCACCTCGGCCACGTTGGCGGCAGGGCGGCGCTTGTCGATGATGGCCAGGCTGGCGTCGAGGCGCTTCGAGTAGGCGCGCGCGCGCTCCACGCCGCCGGCGTCGGGCGAGACGATGACCGTGTCGCTGCCGAATTTGGTGCGCAGGTAGTCCATCATCACCGGCATGGCGTAGATGTGGTCCACCGGGATGTCGAAGAAGCCCTGAATCTGGCCGGCGTGGAGGTCCATGGCCAGGATGCGGTGAACGCCCGCGGCGGTCAGGAGGTCCGCGGTCAGGCGCGCGGTAATCGGGGTGCGCGGCCGCGTTTTGCGATCCTGGCGGGCATAGCCGAAGTAGGGCATGACCGCGACGATGGGCTTGGCCGACGAGCGCTTGAGCGCGTCGATCATGATCAGAAGCTCCATCAGGTTGTCATTGACCGGCGTGCAGGTGGGCTGGACCACGAAGCAGACCACGCCGCGCACGTTCTGGTCGATCTCGACGTAGATCTCGCCATCGGCGAAGCGCTCGACCTTGGCGCTGCCCAGAGGCTGGCCCAGGTGCTCGCAGAGAGCACGGGCCAGGTCGGGATTGGCGTTCCCGCTGAATATGGCGAAATTCTTCTTCACCTGCATTTTCCTGCGTGACGAGAAGCGTGCCCCGTCAAGAGGGCGCGAATATTGCCACCCGCCCTTCTACCTGTCAACGGATGACACGATGGATCAGGAGTGGTTTCGTGGCGATGGTACGTGGTCGTAGTCGTGGCCGTGGTCGTGGCCGTGGCCGACAAGATCACTCCGGCCACGGCCACGTCCACGTCCACGAAGACGTCCACGACCACCCTCCAGCGCCCCGCTGAGGGCAGGGCTTGTTCCTGGAAAGGCTCCCGAGGCGGTGCGCCTTTCTGCACGTTCCTACTGCGTCGCCGTCAGCAGATAGAACTTGTTGTTGTTCTCGTTCACCACCTTGACGGTGGGGCGGACGCTCTCGGGCAGGATGCCCTTCAGGCCGTCGAGGCGCGAGCGTTCGATGAGAAACCACATGCGCTTTCCCGGGTGCTTGGTGAGGAATTCCTTGAGGTTCTCGGCGTTCTTGTCGCCCAGAAAAACCGTGCGCTCGCTCGCCGGACCCTCGTAGATCTCGTTTTGCGTGTAGAAGTTCTCGCCCCGCCAGTACATCTGCCAGGCCAGCAGGCGCTCGTCGTGCGAGCCGCGCTCGCGGTAGTACTGCGCGATGAGGGGTTTCTGCGACCAGTGCGCGGCCGCCTGCCGGATGTAGACGTCGAGCAGGAAGTAGGTGAAGGCTGCGGCGACGGCGAAGGTGGCGATGGCGGCCCAGGCCCGCACGCGNNAGGAAGCGCTGCGCGCTCTTCTGCGCCGAGGTCAGGTCATAGGCGACCAGGGCCAGAAGCGGCGCGCCCGCGACCACCGCGAGGAGGGCCAGGCGGCCGCGCTTCTCCGTCAGCACGTCGTCGAGGAAACAGCCGAACGCGATGGCCAGGCCGGGCAGCGCGGGCAGGATGTAATGGTGGAACTTGGTCATCGAGAACGAGACCAGGGCGTAGCCCGAGACGAACCAGATGGCGCCGAACCACAGNNGCGCATGGCCACCCAGGCCAAGGCCGAGGGGGCGAGCGCGATCCATGGATACAGGCCATAGCCCAGCTCGCGCACGAAATACTCGAAGCTGCCGCGGTCGCCGTGGCGGCCGGTCACCAATCGGCGCCAGTGGTTGTCCCCGTAGAGCTCGTTCCAGAAGGGAAAGCCGTGGCGGGCCAGCATGGCATGGTGCCAGGGCACGGCCACGAGAGCGCAGGCCAGGATGGCGAGCGGCAGGCTGCGCAGCAGCTCGGCNNATGACCGGCAGGCCCAGCCCGGCCAGGCCCTTGGCCAACATGGCCAGGCCGCACAGGATCGAGGCGATGTGCAGGTAGAAGGGCGCCTTGTAGCGGGTGCGCGAGGTGAACCACAGGAAGACGAAGAGGCCGATCAAGTACGGCATCATCGACACCACGCCGGGCAAGGTGAGGTGGCGCTTCCAGGGCAGGGGCAGCGTCCAGGNNGACGAGTTGCGGCAGCACGGTCAGCAGCAGCAGTCCGACCGTCGTGTAGTAAATGGAGTGGTGGGGCCATGAAAATCCGCGCCAGTGGCGGCGCGGGAGCTCGTCGTCCTTGTCGTCGAAGAGCGCGAGCGCGCACAGCCCGAGGCCGAGGGTCATCGGGCCGAGAAAGGCCATGTCGGTCATCGCCTGGCGCGCGACCAGGCTGAACATGGGGAAGGTGGCGAGTGCCAGCGCCGAAAACACGCCGGCGCGGCGGCTGACGAAGCGCGAGACGGGCAGGTACACGCCGACCAGCGCGAGCAGGGCCATCAGGCAGAAGGGCAGGCGCAGGGCCCATTCCGGCCGGGACGACAGCGCGAATTCACCGGCCGCCAACCCGCCGCCGCCGATGCCGAAGACCTTCATCGACAGGGCCATCATCCAGAACGAGAGCACTGGCTTCGACCAGAACTGTTCGCCGTCGAGGGGTGACCCCGGCCAGTACAGGCTGATGAAGTCGTTTCGCCGCGCCATCTGGCGGCCGACCTCGCCGTAGTGGGTTTCCCATGGATCGAAGAGGCCGTAGCTGCCGGCGAAGGGCAAGTAGAGCAGGGCGCCGATGAGCAGGACGAGGAGCAGCACCTGCCGCTCGGTCAGACGGTCGAGGAACCCGGCGCGGGGTGGCGTCTCGGCGGGGCTTGCGAGGCTGTCGTCAGTCGTGGAGGTCATGCGGGCTGGGATGGCTAGAGGTCCGGCATGCTATGCGCGGCGGCCTCGCCTGTGAAGTAGGAACGCAAGGCCGCCCAGCGCGAGCGCGAGGCCCAGGCCGGGCAGCCAGATTTGCAGAAGCTGCGGCTTCCAGTAGCGCTCGGGTGGCATGCCGATGCGGTGCCGCCGGGCGAAGTCGATCTGCGCGAGGAGAAAAGTCGCAGCGACCGCGAGCAAGGCCGCGGCGGCGAGCAGGCGCGGGGCGCGAGGTGATGAGGGTGGGAGCACGATGGGCGGGCTTTCGAGGCGTTAGATGATACGGGCACGGCATGCCCGTCAAGGGCGACGCGCGGGCAGGGCACCTTGACGCGGCGAGGTCGGGGGATAGAGTGCGCCAGTAGCGTTGGCTGGATCGGGACGTGGCTATGGATTTCTTGGACTGTCCTCATCTTTCCCACGCGCCTTACTGGGCCGACGCGGACGATCGCCGGCGCATTGTCGTGGTGAGCGCCGTCGATGCTATTCGCTTGTGTCGCCACGACGGCCACGAAGCCGTCGAGCCCTGGGAGGCGCTCTGGCAGTTCGAACGGCTGGCCGAGGTGCTGACGCAGACATAGCGGCCAGCTCAGGCCGCAGAGTCGCTCGACACGGTGTGATCTCCGTCGCCTGGAATGGACCGAAGCCGACGCCCTTTCGCTTCCCGGGTTGGACCCTTCGCCGTTTCGATCGATACTTTCCTTCACATGCGACCAATACGGATAATACGGGTCCTATTTTGTCTGGCAACCGGCATGCTCCTTGCCGTCAGCGGGTGCGGGAAGTCCACGACCGGGTCATCGACCGATGGAGGGGCCAGGTTGGATGCGCCCGCGAGCACGGGCGGTAGTTTTGGAGGCAGTGGTGGAAAGGCAACCGGCGGCGCCGGCGGCGCAGGTGGAACTTTGACCGGGGGCAACGGCGGAACCACGGCGGGCGGGGCCGGAGGCGGCGATGCGCTGGAGGCTCCAGCCGCCGGGGGCTCGCCGGGGCGAACGGGCGGCGCGGGCGGAAGCTCGACAGGTTCGGGGGGCGCCGGTGGCTCGACGACCCTAGGCGCGGGCGGAAATCCAGGCACGGGTGGCAGCGCCGCCACAGGGGGCACGAAAGGCACGGGTGGCGTAGCCAGCACGGGCGGTATTCCCGGAACGGGCGGAACCTCAGACGTGTGCGCAGGATGGGCTTCCAATTGCCATCCCTTCTGCAACGGCCTCGACTGCGCTTGCTACTGCGAGGGAGGCACGGGCGGCGCCAGAAGCACAGGTGGCGGCACTGGGACCGGCGGCACGTCAGGCACCGGCGGAGTAACAGGCACTGGAGGCACCAGCGCAAGAATCGACGGTGGACTCTCCGCCTGCCAAATCATCGACGCCCTCGATCGCTCCTGCACGGTCGACGCGGATTGTGTTGCCGTCGCCCACACGTCAAACTGCTGTGGACAGCTAAGATACATTGGGATCCGCGCTACGGAAAAGGATCAATTCGCCGCCAACGAGCCCTCTTGCGACGCCAGCTATCCGGCGTGTGGATGTGCAGCCAGATCGCCCACGATGGACGATCAATCGGCGGATAATCGCCAAACGGTACAGGCCGGTGTCACGTGCCTGCTTGGTACTTGCACGACCTTCGTGCGCGACTGTGGCAAGCCCTGCGCGTCCGGGACAACGTGTTTCAGTTGCTCGAATCATGCGCAGTTGTTCGCGGCGTGTACAACGCAATGCGCGGACACATCGAGCAGCAGCGACTGTCCAAGTACGGCCTTGCCACTCTGCCAAAGCGGCTCATCCGGCAACACCAACGGTACGTTCTGCACCGCCGCGGGCGTCGCCTGCGATACGAAGTAACCTTCCAGCGGGGGGTAGCCGGTGAGCAGGCCCAGGGCTTCGAGGCTTTCAAGGACTTCTTCCACGTCGGTCTTCTTGGCGCCCTTGAAGGCGGCGCAGACTTTGTCGATGGTCCAGGCCTCGTGGGTGCGGGCCACCAGGTCGCGGATGGCGGCGAACTGTTCGGGGAGTGTCTTGGTCCAAGCGGTGCCGGTGGTTGGTAGCTGGCCCGCCGCTTCTTCGGGTTCGTCGCTGGCGGCGAGCTCTTCTTGAGTCGCGGGCTTGGCGCTTTTGGGATTCCGAAATTCCGGGCGTAGCCAGCGAATGAGGCCGCGTTTCTCTTCGGCCGCGCTCCCGCGCTTCTGCGCTACGCAATCCAGGCTTTGTGCTATTCAGCTTCGCACGCGATAACCTCGGAGCACGCAATGCCTGAACCGCAACACGTCAAAGTCGCCATCATCGGCGGCGGCCCGGCCGGCTGCACGGCCGCCATCTACGCCGCCCGCGCCAACCTCTCGCCCGTGCTGTTCGAGGGGGGAGGGCTCTTGGTCGAGCCCATCACCACCCCCGGCGGCCAGCTCACCATCACCACCGAGGTGGAGAACTACCCGGGATTCCCGCACGGTGTCGGCGGTCCGAAGCTGATGGTGCTCATGCGTGCGCAGGCCGAGCACAATGGCGCCCGGGTCGTCACCACCGACGTCAGTGCGGTCGACCTGTCCGCGCGGCCGTTCAAGATCGCGACGGGCGAGGGCGAATTCCTGGCCGAGACGCTCATCGTCGCGACAGGCGCCTCGGCCAAGTGGATGGGCATTCCCTCGGAGGAGAAATTTCGCAACCATGGCCTCTCGGCCTGCGCGACCTGCGACGGTGCGTTCTTCAAGGGCATGCCTCTGATCGTCGTGGGCGGCGGCGACACCGCCATGGAGGAAGCGACCTACTTGAGCAACCTGGCTTCCAAGGTGACCATCGTGCACCGCCGCGACGGCTTCCGCGCCTCGCGCGCCATGCTCGAACGCGCGCGGCGCAACCCCAAGATCGAATTCGTCACCAACGCCATCGTCGACGAGATCCTGGGCGAGCTGCCGCGGCCCGGCGTCACCGGGGTTCGCCTGCGCGACCCGCGCGACGGCAGCACGCGCGAGCTGGCCTGCCAAGGGATCTTCGTCGCCATCGGCCACAGCCCGAATAGCGAGCTCTACAAGGGAAGGCTGGACATGGACGAGATCGGCTACCTCAAGACCCAACCGGGCTCGACGGCCACCAACGTGCCGGGCGTGTTTGCCTGCGGCGATGTCGCGGACCACGTCTACCGCCAGGCCGTCACCGCCGCCGGCACCGGCTGCATGGCGGCGATCGACGCCGAGCGGTTCCTTTCCGGATAGCTCACCACAGAGAGCGCAGAGAGCACAGAGACGGAATAGAAGGGAAAGGGTTCGGATCGCGATCCGGAACCCATTGCTTTTCCGGCCTCTGCGCCCTCTGCGTCTCTGTGGTGAATGCCTTTTCCCCTTCCCCTGGTAGTCGTGGGCGGGCGGTAGCATACTTGGGGGCGATGAGCGAGAGCACGCCTCCGGTCGACCCGGCCAACGAGCCCGAGATTATCGTGGAGGAGACTCCGGCGGTCGACGTGCTCGCCAGCGCGCCGAACACCGAGCACATCGCCGCGTGCCTGACCAAGGTCAGCCTCTTCGCGGATCTGCCGGCGGTGTACCTGCGGCGCATCGCCAGCCTCGGNNCCGCGTAGCGCCGACGCCATCGCCCACGAAAGCTGCCGCCTCCTGGTCCTCACCAAGGAGCGCGTCGCGGACCTGCTTTTCGTCGATCGCGACCTGGCCTACGACCTTCTGTGGAGCTTCGTGCGCACCCTCTCGGCCCGCCTGCGCGAGACCAACGACAAGATGACCTTTCTCGCGGTGAGCAGCAGGTTCTAGGCCGCTGCCATGGATTCCGAGGGCAAGAAGATGTGGGGCACCGCCGCCTCGGCCAGTGCGGTTGGTATTGAAATCGCGGTGGCCATTGGCTTAGGTTACTTCGGCGGACAGTACCTGGATCGCAAGCTCGGGGTGGCCCCCTGGCTCACGTGGGTGGGATTCGCCGCCGGGGTGGGGGCCAGCATCAAGGCCTTGATTCGGGTGGTGCGCAGCTACAACAAGAGCCTCGAACAAGACGAACCACCGGACCAGAAATGAAGAACAACCGCTTCGGCACCATGGAGCTCGCGAACCTGATCCTGGGCGTGTTCGTCACCGTGTTGTCGGGGCTGGTGTGGGGGAGGTCCGGCGCCGTGGCGGCGGGCGTGGGCGCATTGCTCGCATGCATCAACCTGTGGGTCATCCGGCGGCTGGCCGGCCGGGCCGTCC
>PNBO01000452.1 GCA_003136095.1 Myxococcales bacterium | reverse complement strand
TCCAGCTTCAGCAGCTCGGGTCGGTCGCGGAATACGTAAGGAAGCTAGAGAACGATGCCGCGGAGACAGCGGTCCTGCTCAAGGATCTCTTGATCGGCGTGACCCAGTTCTTCCGCGATCCGGAGGCGTTTGCGGTCCTGGCCGAAACGGTCCTGCCGCGGATTGCGGCAGGCAAGACCGACGAAGCGCCAATTCGCATCTGGGTCCCGGGCTGTGCCTCGGGCGAGGAGGCGTACTCGCTGGCGATCCTGCTGCGCGAGCAACTCGACCCCATCGGGACCCGTGTGCAGATCTTCGCCACCGACCTCGACGCCGAGCTGCTGGCCGAGGCACGGCGAGGGCGCTACGACGCGGGCATCGCCGAACAAGTCTCGCCCGAGCGCCTCGCCCGCTTCTTCGTCCGCGAGGGGCGGCACTACCAGGCGACGGAGCAGCTGCGCGAGCTGTGCATCTTCTCCGAACACAGCCTGATCCGCGATCCCCCGTTCTCGCAGCTCGATGTCATTTCCTGTCGCAATGTGCTCATCTACCTCGGCGCCGAGCTGCAGCAGAAGCTGTTCCCGCTCTTGCACTACGCGCTTCGTCCAGGTGGCTTTCTCTTCCTCGGTCCGTCCGAAGGCATCGCCGGCAGCCCCGGGCTGTTCGAGCCGGTGGACGCGAAGCATCGCATCTTCCGTCGCAAGGAGGCGGCGACCTGCCCTCAAGTAGAGTTACCCCTCGCCGGGCGCGTTGCCCTGCCGGTCCGTCTCGGGACGTCTCCGCCCATCCACAGCCCCGCAGCGCCCTCGGCCCAGGAAAAGATCCGCGCCGCTTTCGAGCGGGCGCTACCCGTCGGCGGGGTCGACCGCGAAGCCGATCGGCCCGTCATCGAGCAACTCGAGGCGGATCTGCTTGCGACGCGCGCGAAGCTCAGCGCCACCGTCGAGGAGCTGGAGTCGACCAACGAGGAGCTGAAGTCCGCGAACGAAGAGCTCGTCTCGACCAACGAAGAACTGCATTCCGCCAACGAGGAGCTGGAGACGGTCAACACCGAGTTACGCCTGAAGGTGGACGAGCTCGCCTACGTCGCATCCTTTCCCGAGCACAACCCGAACCCAATCGTCGAAGCGGACATGCAAGGCCGCGTGCGCTACACCAACCCGGCCGCCGCGAAGCTATTCCCCGACCTGGCGGTGCAGGGTTTGGCGCACCCATGGCTCGCCGATTGGCAAGCCACGGCCGAGCGGCTGCGCGAGAGGCCCAGCGAGGATGCCAGCACACGCACCGTGGTCGTGGGCGAGCGCAGGTACCAACAGGCGCTCCACCTCGTCGCCGATGAGACCGTCATGCGCAGTTACGGGCTCGACATCACGAAGCGCGCACGAGCCGAGGAGACGCTGCGGGCCAGCGAGGAGCGTTTCCGTACGCTTGCGGACAACGCGCAAGACAGCATCGCGCGCTTCGACCACGAGGGCCGCTACCTGTACGCGAACCCCTTCCTCACGCGCGCCCTGGGACTTCCCGCTGAGACGATCCTCGGCAAGACCCCCGAGGAGCTGGGCCGCAACATCGGCGTGGAGAACTGGGAGGCGCGCTTGCGCGAGGTCTTTGCTTCGGGCCAGCCCCTGCGCCTCGACCGCCGCAGCGTCGACGGCCGCTGGCACGACGCCCAGATCATCCCCGAATCCCGCGGCGACCGGGTCGCGACGGTTCTGGTGATCTCACGCGATATTACCGAACGCAAGCAGGCCGAAGCTGCGCTACTCGAGGCGCACAACCGGACCAGCGCCGTCCTGGCGAGCATCGCGGACGCCTTCTACTCTCTCGACGACGAGTGGCGTTTCGTCGCGGTGAACCCGGCGGCCGAGCGGGCGCCGTTCGGCCGGCCCGCCAGCGAGCTGCTCGGCAAGGTCATCTGGGACGTGTTCCCAAAGATTCCGGGCACGCGTATCCACCAGCACTACCTGGATGCGGTGGCGAAGCGCAGCCACGAGCACTACGAGGCGCGGTCGCCGCTCAACGGTCGCTGGTACGAGGTGTTCATGTTCCCGCGGGTGGGCGGACTCGATGTCTATATGCGCGACATCGATGAGCGCAAACGAGTGGAACGGCTCTACACCGTGCTTAGTCAGGTCAATGAAGCCATCGTTCGTACGCACGAAGAACACTCCCTGTTCATCGAGGTTTGCCGAATCGTCACCGAGCGAGGCGACTTCCCCCTGGCCTGGATTGGGCTCGTCGAGGAACGCCGGGTCCGGCCCGTGGCCACGGGTGGACCGGAGCGAGCCTATCTGGAAGATATTCGGGTCGAGATCGACGGCGAGCTCGGTGCGGGCCCGACCGGCACCTGCATCCGCGAGAACCGGCCGGTGGTGAACGACGACTTCACGAGCAATCCCAGCATGGCGCCGTGGCGTCGTCCCGCGAGCGGCCATGGCTTCCGCGCCTCGGCGGCCTTCCCGCTGCGCAAGGAAGGCAAGGCCATCGGCGCGCTCACGCTGTATGCGGGTCAGACCGGCGTCTTCGACGCCCCGGAGCTGCGGCTCATCGAGTCGCTGTGCGCGGATCTCTCCTACGCCCTGGCGGCGCTCGCACACGAGCGGCAGCGAACGGAGATGGAACAGGCGCTGCGACTGGCCAACGCGCAGCTGCTCGACGCCGATCAGCGCAAGAACGAGTTCTTGGCGGTGCTCTCGCACGAGCTGCGCAATCCCCTCACGCCGGTTCGCAACAGTCTCTACATTCTCGAGCACGCGGCCCAAGGTGGCGAACAGGGCAAGCATGCCCTCGACGTCCTGGGCCGGCAAATCGGCCAGCTCACCCGGCTGGTCGACGACCTCCTCGACGTCACGCGCATCTCGCGCAACAAGATTCAGCTGCAACGCAGCCCGCTTGAATTCAACCAGCTCGTCCAGCGCACGGTCGATGACTACCGCTCGATGTTCGAAGACAAAGGCATCGTCCTCGAAGCGATGCTCGCGCCCGAACGCTTGCCGATCAACGGCGACCCCGAGCGCATCGCGCAGGTCATCGGAAACCTCCTGCACAACGCGGCCAAGTTCACCCCTGCCGGTGGTCGGGTCAAGGTTGGTACCAAGGCCATCCCGTCGCGAGGCCGGGTCGCGCTGCGGGTCATCGACACGGGGGCCGGGATGGAGCCGGAAATCCTCCGCCGGCTGTTCCAGCCGTTCATGCAAGCCGAGGCGACCTTGGATCGCAGTCGAGGTGGTCTGGGGCTCGGTCTGGCTCTGGTCAAGGGTCTCGTCGAGATGCACGGCGGAGAGGTGTGCGCGCACAGCGACGGCCCGGGCCAGGGGGCGGAGCTCGTGATGGAATTGCCGCTGGACACGACTTCGGACGCGATGGCGAGCCCAAGCGCGGCCCAGCGGCAGGCTCGCGGCCGGCGTGTGCTCATCATCGAGGACAACATCGACGCGGCCGACAGCCTGCGCGAAGTGCTTGAATTCAGCGAGCACCTCGTCGAGGTTGCCTACAACGGGCCCGATGGTCTGGCCAAGGCCCGGCAATTTCAGCCGGACCTCGTACTATGCGATATCGGTCTGCCCGGCATGGACGGCTACCAGGTCGCGCGCGCCTTCCGTGCCGAGGAAGCGCTGAAAGGTGTATTTCTGGTTGCTCTAAGTGGCTACGCCCTCCCCGAGGACTTGGAGCGAGCGTGGCAGGCCGGATTCGCGAAACACCTGGCGAAGCCTCCGAGCATCGAGAAGATCGAGGAGCTTCTCGCGAACACCCCGAGACCAATCTCTACGGATCGGTAAAGGACGCCTCGGAGAGAAGGTTCAGTGAAGTGGGGCCCCACTTCATGAGCTCGCGAATCGCGTGCAGGGTCTCGTCGGAGACCGGCTTGTCGGTGAAGCGGTTGAATGTGCGCGCGGTGCGGAAGGCCAAGTCGTATGCGTGTTCGGGTAGGGGTAGGTCCATGGGGCGGCTCCTTACATGATCAATCAGCGTGCCTGTCGAGAAACGCTCGTTTCGGCCAGACCGGTCGGATCCGTGGCCATGGGCTTGGCCTCGCCTAGAAACCCCACCCCACGGTCACCGAGGGATGGACGACATAGAAGTTGTTATTGCTGATGTGGCTGCCGACATTGCCGAAGGTGCCGGGAACGGGGTGGGGATTGTTGTTGTCTTGCCAACTGTAGGCGACCGAGATGTCGAGGCTGCGGACGAAGGTGACGCCCGCGGTGATGTAGAAGCCGGCGTCGAGCATCCATTCCAGGCCGCCGTGGGTGTAGAGCCCCCAGATATTGAGGGTACTGATGTCTTGGCCATAGCTGAGGTTGACCACCCCGACCTCCACCACCGGGCTCAGGTTGTGAAGCGACAAGTGCGAGATGAGGCCAAAGCTGAGACTGCGGCCCTTGACGGAATAGCCGTCGAAGACCAGGCCCGGGGCCACCACGAGACCCAGGCGTGTGAAGAAGAGGTAGCGCGCCTTGAGAAAGGGGCCAAAGGTTTCGCCGAGCATGCCAGCGCCCACGCCAAAAGGCTTGTCGTCGCGTACGACGGATGCCGGGCGGTAACGTGAGGTTGGCAGCCCGGTCGCCGGCACGAAACGCTCGGCGCGCGCGAATCCGGTGACCGCATCGCCAAGGCGCAGCTTGAGCCACTCCGCGTTCTCGGCGCTCCGCACCCGCTCGACGGCCAACACCAGCTCCCCGACATAGAGCTTGCGCAAAACGGAGCTCAGCGAGCTCGGCTCTTCATAGACGAACGTCTTCTCCTGCTCCACCTCGAGCACTTCCTGGCCGTGGGCCCTACCGGCGGTGGCGAGGACCGGCAAGGTGAGCAAGAGACAGAGCAGGATGTTGCATGGACGGTTCATGGCTCTCTCGGCTCTCTTTCGCGCACGAACTTCTCGATGAGGTCGACGACCGCGCGGGGATGACTCTCATTGGGACAGTGGCCGGCGCCGTCGAGGATGTGCAACTCCGAATTCGCGACGTTCTCCTTGAGAAAGGCGGCGCCCTCCACCGGAAACAGGGGATCGTCCATACCCCAGAGAATGAGGGTGGGCGTCCGGATGCCTCCGATCTGCTCATGGTAGTTGGAACGAAAACTGGCAATAGCCGTCCAGATGGCGGGATTGCTGGCGATGAATCGTCGCAGGAAGGCCTGTTCCCCGTCGGTCCAGTCCACCAGGCTCCGCCCGCGCTTGATCGCCATGCGGCCCAGGTTGACGCCACCCTTCTGCTTGGCGACCTGCTTGATGAAATCGACCGTGTCGAACGTGCCGGCGGTGTCGATCAAAGTCATGGTCTCGATGTAGCGAGGCTGCGTCAAGGCCGCTCCGATACACACGTGGCCGCCCAGGGAATGGCAAACGAGATGAACGGGGCCGGATTCGAGGCGATCCAAGAATTCGCGGAGGATCTGCACGTACGAATCGATGGTGTAGTGCTCGTCGGCGCTGGCGGATTCACCAAAGCCGGGCAGGTCAAAGACCAGAACCCGGTGGCGTTTCGCCATCTCGGCAATCATCGGGCCGAAGCTGCAAAGATTCCCACCATAGCCATGGATCAACAGCCAGGGCGGACCCGCGTCGGGCTCCGCGGGCGGGAGGTCGAGGAAGCGCACGACGGCGCCGGACAAGTGCAGCCGCCGAGGCGCTTGTCCGAGATCCGCAAACATGCGCGTGCACCGCTCGGCTGCCGACACCTGCGGCCAATTCTCGTACCCGGCCGGCGAGGCCGCGGCTGCGCTTCCGGCCAGCGAAAGGCAGATGAGGCCCGGCAGCCATGCCTGCATGGGCAACGACGCTAGCACGGATCGCAAACAGCGTCGACGCGGCACTTCCCAGCGGGAGGGCGCTGGCCACCTCACGCCAACAACTCTCACTGTCGAGGGAGAAGCGCGGAAGGCGCACGTCTTCGGCGCCTCCAACTTCTCGTTGCTAGCCTCGCGCCTCGCGCAGACGGCGCTGCAATTCGTCGGGGTCGCGGGCCGCGGCGGTGGCTACCTCGCGGGAGACGCGCCCGGCCCGCACGAGCTCGAACAGCGAGGCCTCGAATGCGATCATGCCGTCCTCGCGGCCGGTCTGGATCTGTGTCGAAAGTTGATGCGTCTTGCCCTCGCGAATGAGCGCGGCGACGGCGTAATTGACGGTCAGCAGCTCGATGGCGGGGAAACGCGTGCCAGGGCGGACGCCCGGCAGAAGCTGCTGCGTGAGCACCGCGCGCAGCGAACCGGCCAGTTCTTGGCGAACCTGTCCCTGCTGGTGTTCCGGGAAGATGTCGACGACACGGTCGATGGCCATGGGCGCGCTGCCACTGTGGAGCGTGGAGAGCACCAGGTGGCCGGTCTCGGCTGCGGTCAGGGCCATGGCGATGGTCTCGCGGTCGCGCATCTCGCCGACCAGAATCACGTCGGGGGACTCGCGCAGAGCCGCGCGCAGGCCGGCGGCGAAGCTCTCGACGTGGGCGCCGACCTCGCGCTGATGAATGAGGCAGCGCCGCGTCTGATAGACGAACTCGATAGGATCCTCGATCGTGAGGATGTGGCGGTTGCGCGTCCGATTCACGGTCTCCACCATGGCCGCCAGCGTGCTCGACTTGCCCGAGCCCGTCGGTCCCACCACCAGCACCAGACCACCGCTCACGTTCGCCAGGTTCCCCACGCTTTCGGGTAGATTCAGTTCCAGCAGCAATGGAGCACGACGGCTCACCGGGCGCAGCGCGACCGCCAGGCCATGCGCCTGGGTGAAGACGTTGACCCGAAAGCGCTGCGGGCCTTCGTCGTCGAGCGCCGGCGCCTGCCAGGCCAGATCCACGCTGCCCGCGCTGTCGAGAGCTCGGCGGCGTGGCGGGTCGAGAAGGGTAGCGACGAAGGCGCGAATCTCGAGCGCGGTGAGAACCGCGGTCGAGGCCGCCGCGAAGCCATCGGCTGAGCGAATCCACGGCGGTTGACCGGCCGAGAGCATGATGTCGGAGACGTCGTGGCTGGCCAAGCGAGCGATGACGCCGGCCAGGCGGGCCGCCAGTGCCGCGCGCGCCGGGTCGTCCGTCGGGTCCACGCCCTCGACAGGCGGGACAATTGGCGCGGCGCTCGTGGCCGCGACTGCCGCGGTCGGTACGGCAACCGGGGCCGCGACAGGCGCAGCCGCGGCGGATTTTGCCAAACCGGCAGCTCCGCGCCGCAGCTTGAGTGACAGGTTGTCGCCGCTCGACTGGGCTTCCACCGCGAATGCTCCGTGCCGCTCGGAGCGATAGATCGCGTCGCAGGCCCCGGAGACGCGCAGCTTTTCGAGCTCCTCCGGCGCCAACACCTCGGCCGCGAAAGTCGCTATCGTCTGGCTATCGAGCGGCGGCATGGTCAAGCCGCGCCCTTTGCCGCCGATGAGAACCGGCGTTTCGCGCGGCCGCAAGACGATCCCGCTCGCCTGCTGGGCGTCGATGAGCATCAAGAGCGAATCAATGGCGGGCATGGCCTACTGGTAAGCAAGAGTTGGGCCTGTCTCGCACGGGCCGGCGCCACGAGCAACCCGGTCCCGGCCGTGCCAACCAGCGTGTGTTACCGATGACCGCCGCCGTGGCCGCCGCCGACACCGCCGCCGCGACCACCCCACCCACCGCCGTGATAGCCACTCATGCCAGCGCCGGGCGCCGAGCGGTAGTACCCGCCGCCGGNNCACCGTATGGGCCGCCGCCGCGATAGCCACCCCAGCCGTAGCCGCCATGATAGAGGCCTCGGTACCAGCCAAAATGCCACGGGCCGTAGGCGCCAAAGAACGGATACGGTCCCCAGCCCCAGACCCACGGCGCCGCCAGCCACATCCACCCGTACGAGGGATAGTAGACGTAGGAATAGGGATTGTCGTCGTAGACCGTGCCTTCGTAGGTGTACTGGTCTCCGTAGGGCATGAAGACCCAGCCGTATTGGCTGGTGTACACCCACTGCCCGTCCTCTACGGGCGATGCTGGCGCGGGCACTTGGGCCTGCGCCTGCCCTGCGGCCTCGGTGGGCGGCGGCGGGGGTTGGGGTGGCGGCGCGGGCGGCGCCTGCTTCGGCGCGACGCCGGTCGGTTGCACCGGCTCGGGCGTCGCGGAGGCCTGGGCAACGGCTTGCCCTTGTTCCTCCGTCGCTTCCTGGGCATTCGCCGGGCCGACCCCGGCGAACGAGAAGCAAACGACCATCATCAATGCTTTCTTCATGACGCCACCTCCGGCACATGCATTGAACGAACCCGATTTCTTTCTAATTCTACGATACGAAAACGCAACAACTACTAGAAGCGTGCCTGCCACAGCCTATCCCTGACACGCGCGCTGCTTGTCCATAGCTTCCTGCCAACCGTGTCGATACTTCGGCTATGATCCGCCACGGGTGGTGACTCATGTCGAGAATCGTGACTTGTCCCGGGTACCGCGGCCTCGCCGTCTTGACCGCCACGTTGAGCCTGACCGTTGGCTGCGGTTCCTCGATCCGCTCGCCCGACGCCGTCCCTGATGGCGGCAGGGACGCCGGCCCCACGGGGAGCGGGGGCGCCGCCGGCGCGACCGGCGCAGGCGGGAATGGCGGTGGCAGCGATGCGGTCCCTGGTAGCGGTGGCTCGGGCACCGGCGGAGCCTCCCATGGCGGCAACGGCGGATCGAGCACCGGCGGAGCCTCCGATGCAGGTAGTGGTGGCGGAAGCGATATTGCTCGTGGCACGGGTGGCTCGGGCACCGGCGGAGCGGTCGATGCCGCCGGCGATGCCGTCCGCGATGTTCCCAATGCGCAAGACGCACTGGCAACCGAAGTCCGCGATGCCGGTCCCGACAGTCCGGCGTTGCCAGAAGCCGGCGGTGCGCTCGACGGCCCCGAGCTGACCACGGTCAACTACCTCAACGACCCGGATACCATCTTTGCCAACCCCGAACGTGGCTTCTACCGTACGAACGAAGTGCAGACTTCGAGTTACCAGGCTCTCGACCTGACCTGGCTGCAGAACCTGCGCACGCAAAACGCGGTCAGCCTGGTCTTTCACATGGTCTATCTCGACAGCTTCGTGAATTCCGATTTGAGCCAAAGCTTCCTCGCGGCGCTGGCCGCCGATTTCGCGACCATGCGCAAGGCCGGAGTGAAAGCCGTGGTGCGCTTCGCTTACACGTCGAGCTCCACCGCGCCCTACGGCGACGCCAGCAAGACCCGGGTGCTCGGCCACATCACGCAGCTTGGACCCGTGCTCTTCGCCAACAGCGACGTCATCGCAGTCTTGCAGGCGGGCTTCATCGGCGCGTGGGGCGAGTGGTACTACACCGACACCTTTGGCGATCAGGGCAGCATCAGCGCCAGCCAGTGGACGGATCGGCAGGACGTAGTCACCGCCCTGCTGGGCGCGCTCGACCTGGGCCGTCCCATCCAACTGCGCACGCCCGCCTTCAAGCAACACTTCTACGGCACGGCGGCGCTGACTTCGTCCGAGGCATTCGCCGGCACCGACAAGGCGCGCGTCGGACATCACAACGATTGCTTCCTGGCCAGCGCCGACGACGAGGGCACGTACGCCAGCGTGACGGCGGACAAGGCGTACCTCGCCCAGGAGAACCTCTATGTCCCGCAGGGCGGGGAAACCTGCGCCACGTCGACCTACTCCAACTGGACCAACGCCCAGACCGACATGACCAACCTGCACTGGTCGTTCCTCAACATGGACTACCAACCCGACGTGCTCGCGAGCTGGGGCGCGAACATCGACATCGCCAAACGCAGGCTCGGCTATCGCCTGCGCCTGGAAACGGGCGCGTACCCCGCGCAGGCCGAGCCGGGCGGCGAATTCGACGCGCAG
>PNBO01000135.1 GCA_003136095.1 Myxococcales bacterium | reverse complement strand
ACCAAGGTTCCGTCGAGGTCGAAGAGAACGGCACGGTCTGGTGGCATGGGTAAGCGGATTATACGGAGAAGATTTGGCTTGCCCGGGGCTTTTTGCTAGAACCTTGTCGAGGGGGCCCAGCGGGCTCCAACGCGATGGAATTGCAGTCCGACATCGCAACGTTGCAACGTGAAAACGAGAGCTTGCGGAGAGAAATCGCAAAGCTCGAGAATCTGCGCGCCCTCACGTACCGCGACGGCCTGACGGGGTTGTGGAATCGCCGCTATTTCGCCGAGCGCCTGGGCGCCGAGTTGAGCCGGTCGCGGCGCGCCTCGCACCGGCCGTTCACGGTGATGCTCCTCGACGTGAACGATTTTCACGTCATCAACAAGTCGCACGGCCCGACCGAGGGCGATCTGGTCCTGCGCTGGGTGGCCGAATTCCTCGAGAAGTCGGTGCGCGCGCATGACGTGTGTTGCCGCATCGAGGCCGACGAATTCGCGGTCATCCTGGCCGACATGGCCAAGCCGGTGAGCCACTGCCTCCTGGCCCGCCTGCGCGATAAGCTGGCGACCCTGAGCGTACGCGCGCCCTTCTTCTTCGGCCTGAGCCTGGGCACGGCCAGCTTTCCCGAGCAAGGCACGACGTTCGATGCCCTGGTTCGCATGGCCGAGGAGTCCCGCTTCGAGGACAAGCGCCGGCAGGGCTCGGGTCCGAGCAACGTGCCGCCACCAGGCGACCCCTCCCCCACGCCCCGCTCCGGCAACACCTAGAGCACCCAACGGGTTGAATGCCGAGTCATTCTCGAATGGTTCACCACGGAGGACACAGAGGACACAGAGACGGATGGGAAGGGCTCCCGGATCCGGATCCGAACCCTTCCCATTCCGGTCCGGGCTCTGTGTCCTCCGTGTCCTCTGTGGTTCATTCCTTCGGCTACCCCCGTCGGGCACAAAGGCCAGATTTTTCGGAGAAACGAACCCGTTCGGTGCTCTAGCCGGCTGGCCGGGCGGTGGTCTTCGTTTACGGGCTGGCCACGCCGGGGTACACTGGTTACGGCAATGTCGGACTCTGGGCTCAAGCGGAACTCTCTTGCGGGGCGGCTCCTTTTCTTGGTGACGCTGCTCTTGGGCGTCACATGTGCGCGGCGTTCCACCGAGATCCTTCTCCCCTACGCGGTCAACACCTCCGACGGCGGGGGCGGCGTCATTATCAAGCTGGACGCGCGTCCGGGGCAAGGGGAGGCCGGCGGGAGCTCTGGCTTCGATGGCCAGTCGGGGTGTACTGGCACGCCCGAGCTGTGCAATGGCATCGACGACGACTGCGACGGCGTCATCGACAACGGGTTCGATCTGCAACACGATCCGAATAACTGCGGCGCGTGCGGCATCGTGTGCAGCGCGCCCACCGCGCTCACCGAGTGCCGCGCCGGCCACTGCGTGATTGCCTCCTGCACGCCGGGTTACGTTGACGCCGACGGCAACCCCGCCAACGGTTGCGAGTGCATGCTGACCAACGGCGGCGTCGAGATGTGCGACGGGGCCGACAATGACTGCGACGGCGTCATCGACAACGGTTTCGATCTGCAACACGACCCGGCCAACTGCGGCGCCTGCGGCGTGGTCTGCGGCGCCGCCAACGCCGATCCTTTCTGCGCCGGGGGCGCCTGCAGCTACACCTGCAAGCCCGGGTTCTACGACATCGACAAGAAGGCCAATGACGGGTGCGAGTACGCTTGCACGAAGACCGCGGATGCGACGGAAGTCTGCGATGGCATCGACAACGACTGCAACGGTCTCATCGACGACGCCGATCCGGGCATGCTGTACACGCCGGCGGATCGCATCTGCTACAGCAGCGCGAGCGGCGCCTGCCAGTCCGGGCTGCTCACCTGCGTCGCCGGCAAGATGACCTGCGTGGGCGCCGGCCCGCCTTCCGTGGAGATCTGCGACGGTCGCGACAACAACTGCGACGGCCGCATCGACGAGAGCGATCCCAATCTGGGCAAATCCTGCTATACCCCGGGCGTCACCGGTTGCGATGTCACCACGGGCGTCTGCCGGGGCGCGTGCCGGATGGGCGCCTACGTTTGCACCGCCGGCAGCCTGGTGTGCGGCGGCCAGGTCACGCCCACCCTGGAGGTGTGCAACGGCATCGACGACGACTGCGACGGCGTCGTCGACAACGGCATCGACACCGACACGGATCGCAAAAATTGCGGCGGCTGCGGCCGGGTTTGCAGCTTCGCGCATGCCATCGGCGCCTGCGTGGGTGGCGTGTGCGTTCTCGACGAGAAGCACCGCCTCGGCGCCTGCGAGGTGGGTTGGGTGGACGCCAACGGCGACCCCGCCGATGGTTGCGAATACGCGTGCACCCCGACCGGTCCCGAGATGTGCGATGGCATCGACAACGATTGCAACGGCCTGATCGACAACGCCGATCCCGGTCTCGTCTATCCGTCGAACTTCTGTCTCCAGATCGGGGAGTGCGGCAAGGGACCCGGTGGCTCGACGCACGCGGGCTGGCAATCGAGCCCCACCTTCCCGGTGTGCACGACTCCGCCGAATTCGCCGCTGGGCACCGCTCCTGCCTGGATCTGCAACTATCCCGCGACGGTGCAATTGACGGCGCCCAACCAGGTCGTGGCGCAGGAAACCTGGTGCGACGGCCTCGACAACGACTGCAACGGCGTCGCCGACGATCCCTACCGGGCCTCGCTCGGCACCGCCTGCGCGGATTCCGCGAGCAGCGCGGTGGGGGCCTGCCTTCGCCACGGTACCTGGCGCTGCCAGCCCGACAAGCTGGCCATGGCCTGCGATCTCGGCGGCGCGGTGGCTGCCCTGCCCACGGACGAGATCTGCGACGGTATCGACAATGACTGCGATGGCTTGGTGGACGAATCCTGGGACAATCCCGCGGGCCTGGCGCTCTGCAACGGCCACGACTGCCTCGGCGTGCGCGACGACGTGGTGCACGTGAACGCGGCCGGGGCTCCCGGCGACTACTACATCCACAGGTTCGAGGCCAGCCGGCCGGATGCCAGCGCGACGGCGCAGGGCTCGGCCACGGCGCGGGCCTGCTCGCGCAGCACGGACGGCGCGGGCGGGCGTGTGCTGCCGTGGAGTTCCCTGACGTGGAATCAGGCGGATGCCGCGTGCCGCGCCGCCGGGATGCGCCTGTGCCGGGCCACGCGCACCGGCGGCGCCCTGGTCACCGACGAGTGGGGCTTCGCTTGCCAGGCCGGCCAGTCGTGTGCGAGCGGTTTCTATCCCTACGGTTGCGCGTACAGCAGCGTGGCTTGCAACGGCGTCGACCTCAATCTCGGCCAGGCTGTGCCCTGCGGCTCCCGCTCCGGCTGTGTCACCGTCGGGGATCTCGATACGTCGAGCGGCAGCGACCAGGTCTACGATCTCAGCGGCAACCTGGCCGAGTGGACCGACGACCGGCGCGACATCGCCGACACCACCGGCTCGCCCGCTGGCGCCGGCTCGGCCACCGCCATCTACACCACGCGCGGCGGGGCCTACGACAGCTTCTTCCGCGGCATGGCCTGCGATTTCACGGGCAGCGAACTGCACCCCACCTTCTCGTTCGCCGACACCGGTTTCCGCTGCTGCTCATCCTGCCCGCCGGGAACGGCGGACTGCAGCGGCATCTGCGTGAACCTGGCCAGCGACCCGGCCAACTGTGGCGGCTGCAAGATCGCGTGTGGCACCGGTACCACGTGCCACAACGGCGCTTGCTGGTAGCCTGCCTCTAGCGCTCGCTCTTGGGCGGCTGGTGCTGCAGGCGCGACAGTTCCGTCAACTCATTCTTGAGACGCGAGCTCTCCTGCGTGGCCTCCGCGGCCCCTCGCCAGGCGTACCACTGGTTCTGGTCCTCGGCCACGGACTCGATGGCCTCGAAGTCGAGATCGGGGTGAATCTCTAGGAGGTACGCGTGCCGGTCCTCCGCGTGCGCGACCGCCTGGTACGCTTGCCGGGCGCGCGCCAGGATCTGCGCCGTGGCCTGGGGTTCGATCTGGCTCCAGCGGCCGCCCGGCTTCAGCTCCTCCTCGATGTGGTGCAAGGCGCGTTCGAGCTCGGCGCGCGAGACGCTCCAGTGCACGCCCAGCGCTTCGAAGTGGTCGGCCTTCTCCAGCTTGCGCGCGCGCTGGCGAAGCCGGTCCGCCGGACTTTCGCCCGGTCGATCCTCCACGGAACGCCATTCGAGGGCGCGGAAGAGGTGCAGAACGAACATGATGTGAACGGCGGTCTCGCGGCCGATGCCTCCCCGGCGCAGGATTTCGTCCGCCGACGTCCCACCGTCCAGCACGTGCTCGACGAAGCGCAACTCGCGGGGCGACAGGCCGAGCAGCGGCACGAGTGCCCCGCGGCTCTCGAGCACACGCGGCGCCTCCTGGAGGTGCGGTGCCAGGACGTCCAGCACGTGGCGGATATCCATCACGCGCAGGCAGGAGCGGATTCCGTGCATGACCACGCTCACCATCGGCTGCCGCATCGTTACCAAGCGCGCAAGCGGCGCCTCCGCGGTGATCTTGTACTGG
This sequence comes from Myxococcales bacterium, assembly GCA_003136095.1. GTDB lineage: Bacteria > Myxococcota_A > Polyangia > Fen-1088 > Fen-1088 > Fen-1118. The sequence continues at coordinate 520 of PNBO01000135.1, read as the reverse complement.
CCCTCGGGCCATTCGAAGCTGCGGCGGAGTTGCTCCATCTCCAGCGACGAGCCGGCCGCGCCACCGCGCACGATGGCGATGCTGGTCTCGTACTTGTCGCGCCTGAGCTTGAGTTGGCCGGAGAAGGAACGGCGCCGTCCCATGGCCAGGAGAAGCACCGCCATGGAGAGCGGCGGCGCGAGTGGCAGCGCTCCGTCGAGCGGGATGGCCGCCAACCCGGCGGGATCGCGCGGATTCTTGACGGGTCCCTCGGAGGGAAGCGACTGTTCCGGCGCCTTGGCGTGCGGGGCGGGCGTCGGGTGGATCGACTCGACCATGGCGGCGGGTACGAGGGGCTCGGGCGGGGCGGCCGGTCGGGGTAAGGCGACGGTCGCCGGGGGCGACGCCGGTGGCGAGGGGCTGCGCGCGGAAGGTGTGGGAGGCGGGGCAGGCTGCAAAGCGGCGGGGTGGTCGTGCGCCGAGGGGTGAGAAACATGGGCCGGGGCCGCGGCAAAGGGGTGGTCGTGCGCCGAGGGACGCG
>PNBO01000207.1:2327-3053 GCA_003136095.1 Myxococcales bacterium | reverse complement strand
CCTACCGCAAGGTCGTGGATGGCAAGGCCACCGCAGAGGTAGGCTTCTATTCCGCGCTCCAGGTAGAAGGCCACTAAATAGCGCAGTCCAATTCGCCCATCGGCAAGAAGGGCGAGCTGCTCGAGGAGCTGGTCTCGTGCCGGCACAATACCGAGACGGTGATGTCGCGCCCCGAGGAAGTCACCCTCATGGACGTGCTGCCCAATCAGCTGGTGTCGGTCGCGGCGTCGCTCATCCCGTTTCTCGAGAACGACGACGCCAACCGCGCCCTCATGGGTTCCAACATGCAGCGCCAGGCGGTGCCGCTCATTCGCACGCGCTCGCCGCTCATCGGCACGGGCATGGAAGGNNGTCACCGTCGTGGCCCGCCGGGACGGCGTGGTCGAATCCGTCGACGCCGCTCGCATCGTCGTGCGGCCCACGATGGATACGGACGACCTGCTCTCGGCCAAGCCCGACATCTACAACCTGGTGAAGTTCCAGCGCTCGAACCAGAANNAACCAGAACACCTGCATCAACCAGCGCCCGATCGTCGAGCCTGGCGACCACGTCAAGGCCGGCGACGTGCTCGCCGACGGCCCTGCCACCGAGCGCGGTGAGTTGGCCCTGGGCGAGAACGTCCTGGTCGCGTTCATGCCCTGGGGTGGGTACAACTTCGAGGACTCCATCCTGCTCTCCGAGCGGCTGGTCAAGGATGACCACTTCACCTCGATCCACATCGAGGA
>PNBO01000207.1:323-2286 GCA_003136095.1 Myxococcales bacterium | reverse complement strand
GAGAAGGCCGGCGACGTGCGCGACAGCTCGCTGCGGGTGCCGCCGGGTGTGCAAGGGATCGTCATCGGCGCGAAGATCTTCTCGCGCAAGGGCACGGAGAAGGACGAGCGCAGCAAGCAGATCGAGGAGCAGGAGAAAGAGAAGCTGCTCGCCGATCAGCGCGACGAGACGCGTATCATCTCGGAGGCGTACCACGCGCGCATGCGCAAGATGATCCTGGGCAAGACCACCGCGGTCCGCCTGGTCGACGACAAGGGCAAGGTCCTCTGTGCCAAGGGGCAGAAGGTCGACAACGGGCTGCTCGACGAGATCCCCATTCGCTACTGGCCCGAGGTGCAGATTGAGGGCGGCAAGGGCGAGAACGTCGTCCAGCAACTCGCGCTGCAGCTCGAGGAAGAGCTGAAGGCCATCGACGCCCTTTACAAGGACAAGATCGGCAAGCTCACCAAGGGCGACGAATTGCCTCCGGGCGTGATCAAGATGGTNNTGGGCGTGCCCTCGCGCATGAACGTGGGGCAGATCCTCGAGACCCACCTCGGCTGGGGCGCGCTCGAGTTGGGACGCCAGATCCAGGCGATGATCGAGGGCCAGTGGCGGGGCGAGGCCCTGCGCAGCAAGCTCAAGAAGGTGTTCACCGAGGAACACCACGCCAAGCTCCTCGAGAGTCTGGGCGACGAGGATCTCCGTCGCTTCGCCGCCACGGTCGGCAGCGGCATCCACCTGGCGACGCCGGTCTTCGACGGCGCCAAGGAATCGGACATCAAGGCCTGCCTGGCGCTCGCGGGGCTGCCGTCCAACGGCCAGACCAGCTTGTTCGATGGCAAGACCGGCGATCCCTTCGACCACGAGGTGACGGTCGGCGTGATGTACATGCTCAAGCTGCACCACCTGGTCGACGACAAGATCCACGCGCGGTCGATTGGGCCCTACTCCTTGGTGACGCAGCAACCGCTGGGTGGCAAGGCGCAGTTCGGCGGTCAGCGCCTGGGCGAGATGGAAGTCTGGGCCATGGAAGCCTACGGCGCCGCCTACGGCCTGCAGGAATTCTTGACCGTGAAGTCCGACGACGTCATCGGCCGCACGCGCATGTACGAGGCCATCGTCAAGGGTGAACAAACGCTGGAGTCGGGCCTGCCCGAATCGTTCAACGTGCTTCTCAAGGAGCTCCAGTCCTTGTGTCTCAACGTCGAGCTCATCGAGGACCCGAACGCGCCGAGGAAACAAGAGTCCACCATCGAGCAGATGGCTCGGGAAGTGGCGGCCAAGGCTGGTGCGGCGCCACCCGCAGCCACCGCAGCGAAGTAGGCAGAGCGACGAGAATCCGCCACGGGAGTGACTACCAATGACCATGAAGGACATCTTCAACTTCTTCGAGAAGCCGAAAGATCCGCTTTCGTTCTCGGCCATCCGCATCTCGCTCGCGTCTCCCGAGAAGATCCGCGAGTGGTCGCACGGCGAGGTCAAAAAGCCCGAGACCATCAACTACCGCACCTTTAAGCCGGAGCGTGACGGCCTCTTCTGCGCGAAGATCTTTGGCCCGGTCAAGGACTACGAGTGCAATTGCGGCAANNGGCGTCGAGGTCATCCAGTCCAAGGTGCGCCGCGAGCGCTTGGGCCACATCAGCCTGGCCACCCCGGTCGCGCACATCTGGTTCTTGAAGTCGTTGCCCTCGCGCATCGGCAATTTGCTCGACATCACCCTCAAGGACCTGGAAAAGGTTCTCTACTCGGAGGCGTACGTCGTCGTCGATCCCAAGCAGAGCGGTCTGCAACGCGGCGAGCTTCTCACCGAGGAGCGCTACGGTAAGCTGCTCGAGGAAATGGGCGAGGACGCCTTCACCGCCGGCATGGGGGCGGAGGCCATTCGCGAGCTTCTGCGCGCCATCGAAGTGCACAAGCTGTCGGAACAATTGCGCCAGGAAATGAAAGAGGCGACCTCCGAGGCGAAGCGCAAGAAGATCTC
>PNBO01000207.1:0-254 GCA_003136095.1 Myxococcales bacterium | reverse complement strand
CGCAACAACCGTCTCAAGCGCCTGCAAGAGCTCAACGCGCCCGAGATTATCATCCGCAACGAGAAGCGCATGTTGCAAGAGGCGGTGGATGCGCTCTTCGACAACGGCCGGCGCGGCAAGACCATCACCGGGCCGAACAAGCGCCCGCTCAAGTCCCTCTCGGACATGCTGAAAGGGAAGCAAGGCCGTTTCCGGCAGAATCTGCTCGGCAAGCGTGTCGACTACTCGGGCCGCTCCGTCATCGTGGTCGGCCC
>PNBO01000238.1 GCA_003136095.1 Myxococcales bacterium | reverse complement strand
TACTACACCTACTGCTTCTTCTACTCGCTGCGCTCGGGCTACGACCTCGGCATCTACGACAGCCTGTTGTGGAACATGCTGCACGGTGGGTCGTTCTACAAGACGCCGCCGTGGGAAGGCCCCGGCCGCTGTCACTTCGGCAATCACGCCGAGTTCTTCGCCTACGTGCTCCTGCCCTTCTATGCCATCCGGCAGAACGGCGGCACGCTGCTCATCATCCAGTCCGCGGTGATCGGGTCGGCCGCCATCCCGCTCTACAAGCTCGCGCGGCGGCACATCGACGCCTGGCCGGCGTGCATCCTCGCCCTCTGCTACCTCCTGTATCCCGCGCTGCACGGCGAGACCATCTTCGAGTTCCATTTCCTGCCCTTCGGTCCCTTCCTGCTGTGGTGGGCCTGGTACTTCCTCGAGGTGCGCAAGGATGGGTGGGCCGCGCTCTCCGTCCTTCTCACGCTATCCTGCCGCGAGGACGTGTCGTCATGGGTCGCGGTGCTGGGCGCGTACTTCCTCTTCACCGGCCGGCGTCCCAAGGCGGGGCTGCTGCTCGCCGTCGTCGGCGCGCTCTACTGCTTCGTGCTGAAGTTCTGGGCCATGCCCTACGTCGGCGGCGGCGAGAGCTTCACCGACATCTACAAGGATCTGGTGCCGCACGGGGCGAAGGGTTTCGGCAGCGTGGTCATGACCGTGCTCGGCAACCCCGGCTACACGGCGTTCACCCTGGCCGAGATGGAGAAGCTCATCTTCATGCTCCAGATCCTGCTGCCGCTGGCCTTCCTGCCCTTCCGGCGTCCCATCTGGGCCATCCTGTGCGTCCCGGGCTTTTTCTTCACCGTTCTGTCGACGCGATATGGCGCCCTGATCAGCATCAACTTCCAGTACAGCGCGCACTGGATTGCCTTCCTCTTTCCCGGCGTGGCAATTGGACTTCAGTGGATGGGCAAGCGCGCGGCCAGCCCCACCGCGGCGGCGACCGCCCGGCGCGCGGCGCTGGCGGCCATGGTGGGCATGGCGCTGCCGGTGAGCTACCAGTACGGCGCCATCTTCCAGCAGACCAACTCCTACGGGGGTCCCATCAAGTACGTGTTCGGCGTGAACGCCGAGGGCAAGCGCCGGCACGAAGCCGCGGAACGCATCGTGCGCCACCTGCCGCCGCGAGCCACGGTCACCGGCGCGGGCTTCACCACGCCCTATGTTTCCAACCGCCCCGATGCCTTCAATCTGACCATCAGCGGCGCCACCGGCGCCGAATACATGTTCATCCCCAGCGAGGCGGCCGACTTCATCGGCGACGAAAGGTCAACAGTCACGCGCCTGCTCAAGAGTGGCGAATACGGCGTGGTCGCCATCGAGCCGCCGTTCGCGCTCGCGAAGAAGGGCTACTCGACGAGCCGGAACGACGAGATGATGGGGCGCTGGTAGACCAAGGGGGGCGGGGGCCGCCCGCCGGAAAGGAAGTGGTGGATTCGGGAGAGCGGCGCCACTTCACGCCTCGCCCCGCAACGCGGGCGAGGGCGCGGCGAAGCCGCGGGGGTAGGGGCAGGGCGTGTAGGACCCGAAGTGCCCGCAGGGCTGAGAGGCAGCCGAGCGGAGCTCGGCGGTGAGGGGTCTTCGAGCATCCGCTCGCCTCGCTCGCCGAGCGCCTGCGCACGTCCCGCCGAAAACACTTCCGGTCGCCCGCGCGCCGAGCTTGCGCTGGGTGGGGAACGGAGGTCTGAACCTCCTTGCCGGTCCGTCACATGGCCCGAGTGATCAGCGGGTTCGACCGCGTCGCGCCAGCAGGACTGGACATATTTTGTGTCTGGCCGTATATTGTGGTCATGAAGAAGGTAGCCGCCGCCAAGTTCAAAGAGCAATGCCTTTCCATTCTCGATCATCTCGACGCTGACGGGCTTGTGATCACGAAGCATGGCAAGCCTGTGGCGCGCCTTCTCCCTGCCGAGCGCGCGTCGGCAGAGCTCATCGGAGCTCTGCAAGGCCGCATCCACGTCAAAGGCGATATCCAGTCCACGGGCGTGACCTGGAAGGCCAATGGTTAACCTCGACACGCATATTCTCGTGTTCGCGCTGAGCGGCACTGTCACCGATCGCGAGCGGAGGGTTCTGGCAGCGAACACCTGGAGCATGTCTGCGATCGTCTTCTGGGAACTGGCCAAGCTCGTGCAGCTGGGGCGGATTGAGATCGACCTGGACGATGCGGAGGTTGGGAGACTGTTCTCCGGCATTCACGTCTGGCCGCTGGACTTGGACGTCAGCGTGCAGTCGACCCGCTTGGACTTTCGCGGGGATCCTGCCGACGAGCTAATAGCCGCGACAAGCGTGGTACACAAGGTGCCGTTGCTCACTCGTGACCGTCGGATCCGCAGCTCACGAATGGTCCCGTTCGCCTGAGCAAGTACGTCGCTCGAACGCCTTGCCGTTAAGCTGCAGGCGGCCGTTCGCGGCCGACTGACAGCTTCAACGGCTTGTTCGACGGCACCTTTCCACGGTGGCGGTCTAGGTCTATCGGATCACGAGTGAGGCGCATTGCAAGCCTTCCCTTGGATCGTCACGATGCAGGCACGAAGTCAGCTTCGCCGTGACCAGCGAGAACGGCTGAACTGACTGGCCTTTGCGCAAGAGCTCGCACGCGCTTTCGAAGTATAGGTGCGCCGTGAGAATCCCGGTGACCTTATCTACCTGCTTGCTGGCCGCCAGTATTTCCTTGGCGAATGCGAAGATCTCTTCCTTGGTCCAGTGACGCTCTTCCAGCGGTTCCCGTATGGCGAAAGCGAGCATTCGCCAGGGTTCAATCTGCTTACCGTTGGCAGGTGGTGGCACTTGCCCGAGAGTATAGGCAATCGCCGCCGCTGTCCCGGCATCTTCCGCCAACCGATGACAGGATCCACCTTTGGCGAGGAAGCCAAACTCGCCAGGTCCGTTGAGTGAGTGGCTCGACGCACATCCGGTGCCGACGGAGCAGGCAGCAGTCAACAGCAGCAACGGGATTTTCGTACGCATGACAGTAGCTACGATATCACCGACCGCAGGTGCCTGTCCTGCGGTGTCCGTCGAACTAAATAGCCGATCTTGATTCCCGATAGGGCGCGGGCGGTTGTGCAGCTGCGCTCAGTCGACGGTTGCGGTCGCTCAGGTAGCCGTGGACGTTGGCCATGAGGTCGGACATCCGACGGCAGCGATGGTTCCGCGTGACGTTGGCGTGGAGGTCGAGCCAAACGCGCTCGATCTTGTTGTGGTCAGGGCAGTACGGCGGAAGAAAGTGCAGCACCACCCGTCCACCGAATTGAGCGAGGTTCCGCTTGGTGCGCTGGCTGCTGTGAATGATGTAGTTGTCGAGGATGAGGTGGATGCGCCGGGCACGACGGTGCTCGTTCGCCAGCCGCCAGACCAGCTTGCAGAACAGGTCGCTGGTCTTGCGGTCGCCCTCGACCCAGGTCAGCGAGCGCGTCCGCGCGTCGAGCGCCCCGGCCAGATAGCGTTTCTCGTTCTGGCCCGGCGTCACAATCCGGCGTTGCATACCTGGGAGCATCCAGTCGCGGCCGATGCGAGGGTTGAGATGGATGTCGACCTCGTCCACGTAGAACACGGGTTCCGGCGGCGATGCCCGACGCGCCAGACGCTTCAGCTCGGCGAGCCGACGACGGCGCCGCGCCCGTCGCCACGGACACAGCACCATCGGTCGCGCCATGCCCAGCCGCGCGCCGATAGCGCAGAGCACGCGGCCCATGGTGCAGACCGCGACGGCCGGGAACCCTCGACGCTGCATCGCCAGGCAGAGCAGCTCGCGCGTCCAAGTCGGTCGCTGCCACCCGAAGTCGAGCGGCACGTCGCACAGGAGCGCGCTCACGTGCAGCACAAAAGCCTGGTCGACCTTGGCGTGACCGTTCAGCGCGCGGCGGTCGTACAGACCGTGGACGCCGCACTCGATGAAGCGGCGTGCCGTGTTGACCACCGTCGACACGGCTGTGCCAAGGCAGCGTGCCACTTCGTTGCGTGACAGTCCCATGCTGAGCTTCGCAACCATGAGGAATCGCAGGGCGGTGGCAGGGTCACCGCTCTTTTGTCCGAGTCGCACCAGTCGGCGTCGCGCGGCTCGACCAAGTCGAGGTATCTTGTCCAAGGAGGGCTCCCTTCTTCATGAAGTCTCGCAACCTCACGATCGAGGGATCGGCCCTCCTTTTCAACTCTCTTCGCCGGCCCCCTTCGTCGATCCGGAATCAAGCTCGGTGATTTAGTATTAGCAGAAGAAGAATACCTCAAATATCACCGCGCTAGACGGGGCTGATTCAGGGCGCACCTGGAACACAGGTGATGGTGAATTCGCGGGGTTGGAGGTGTCGGCGTCCAGCGGGGTGGTCGCAAGGGGCTCGGACGGCCCCATCCTAGCTGTTGGTAACGTCGGTAAGAACACGGGGCAGGGGCCCGGAATTACCGGTCGAGGGGGCTGCGGACGTCGCCGGCGCCGGGGTTGAGGGTGTGGGTGTGGTTGACGCGCGGGGCGAGGCGTGAAGTGGGGCCCCTCACCGCCGAGCTCCGCTCGGCTGCCCCTCAGCCCTGCGGGCACTTCGGGTCCTACACGCCCTGCCCCTACCCCCGCGGCTTCGCCGCGCCCTCGCCCGCGTTGCGGGGCGAGGCGTGAAGTGGGGGGCGAGGCGTGAAGTGGCGCCGCTCTCCTGGATTTCGCTCTCAGCGACCCGCCTCGCTACTTCGCTTCCAGGCGGTAGACCGTGAAGGTCTCGTCGGCGATGGTTCCGGGCTCGCTCTTAAAGAGCTGCGTGCGCTCGACGCCGGCGGGTGGGTCGGGCAGCCATTGGTTGCAGATGAGCAGGACTGGGCTCTTGCGCTCGCGCGAGATCTGGATCGCGCGGGCCAGCAGGTCCGGGGACGAGAAGTTGCGGCGCCGATTGTGGAAGACGACGGTCTCGTTGATCTCCTCGGTCTCCATGGCGAAGAACGGCCGGCGCAGGAAGCCGGCGATGGTGACGGCGTGGTAGTCGGGGCCGGCGACGATGGGCAGGTCCTGCAAGCCGGCGCGGCGGATGAACGCCGCGGTTTCGCGGCCACCCGAGAACACGTGGCGCGTGTCGATCGCGGTCGCGACCCCGAAGGCCTGCAACTGCACGAGGCAGATACCGGTCAGAAGCGCGGTCGACAGCCAGTGCGACCGCCGGGGGTAGGTCGCGCGCAGAAGCCAGCAGGCCACGAGGAAGCACACGAAGAAGTGGCCCCAGTGGCGGGGAACGCCCTCGTGGCGCGCCTGCTGGAAGACCTCGATGACCACGACGACACCGAGGTAGGCGAACATGAGCCGCCAGGCGGGGAAGAGAGCGAGCGTGGTGACGAGGAGCAGGCCAGCGCCGACATAGGGTGGCCAGGCGGATTTCGGCTCCCAGAAGGTGAGGGACATGGCCCAGAACTCGCTCATCGAGAAATGCCGCCAGGGCAGGAAGCCGGCGGTGATGCGATAGAGCATGTCGGGGATGGCCGAGAGCTTGACCGACTCCAGGACGAAGCCGGGCGAGAAGGGATTGGGATCGGGCGGCTCGATGGTGAGGATGCAGAAGAGCAGCCCGGCGGCAACCACGGCGAGGGCGGCGAGCAAGCGCGGCGAGGTGGAGAGCGCGAACACCTTGGGCGTCGCGCCTGCGGCGGGCGCGTAGGACACCCTGACCTGATCGAGGATGAACCACCCGAGCAGGAAGATGCTCATGGCCAGGCCGTAGAAGCTGGTGAGCGACAGGAGCGCGAGGGTCACGGCGAGCGCGAGGTGGCGGACGCGCAGCGGATGGTAGAGGGCGCAGAACAGGCACACGAGCAGCCAGCCGAGCACGTAGTTGCGCGACATCACCGTGTACTCGTAGCCAACGTAGTACGAGAAGAGCAGCAGCACCTTGAGGTAGCGAGGGAAGGGCGCCCAGCGGACCAACAGGACCGCGGCGGCGGTGGCGGCGGCGATGGTCGCGATCTGGATGCCCTCGGCCGCCTTGATGAACCACGTCCACACGTGCAGGTACCAGAACCACAGCGGCGGATGGCCCTCGTAGGCGCGATCCCCGGTGACAAGGTCCCCGAAGCCGTGTGCCAGCCGGGCTAGGGTCCAGGCGTGGACCTCGTCGCGCCACATCTCGTGGTGAACGTGCATCCAGATGAGGAAGGCCAGGTAGGGCACGCACAGGAGGAGCGTGAATTTCCAGCCGGACTCGCGGTCCTGGGCGAGCGACTTGAACGCGCGGCGCACGGTCATTGGCCGAAGACCGAGATGCGCTTGAGGTGGAAGCAGCTGGTGCCGGGGTGAAGGAAGCGGATCTTGCGCGCACGCACCGGTCCGATGTCGTATTTCCATACCTTGAAGGCGGCGCGCCGCTGGGCGATGAGCTGCCAGGCGCCGCCGTCCCAGATCTCCACGTTGAGAGGCAACGCGCGTTCCTGGCAACAATCGGTGCGGTTCTCGACCAGCACGGAGCGGATGACGTGCTCGTCGCCGAGGTCAATCTCGACCCAGGGATTGTGCTCTACCTTGGTGTGAAAGAACACGTGCTCGTCGCCCGCTTGTCCAATTCCGTTCGCGGGCATGCCAAAGTCGCCGCTGCTCGCGTTCCACGGCCGGCCCGCCGCGAGATCGCGGGGAAAGAGCCGCGCCCGGAACCCGGACGAAATGGCACTGCCGGCGAGGAGGACAAGCAGCGTCGCCGCCGCCAGCAGGATGGCCAGCCGAACCAACCCCGCGAGGCTGGCGCGATAAATCCCCCCCGCGTTCCGCAGAGCCTGGCGGGCGGACAGCGCTGGATCTTGCGCGCCTTCCACCGGGGCGCCGGCAAGATCGCCCAGCGTCTGTACGCTGCGGCGATAGAGGCGCAGAGACCTCGCTTGCCAGTCACGCGGNNCGGAGCCCATCTCCGCACTGGCAGAGAGCGCGCGCCCGCCGGACGCGGGCGCCGTGCTGCCGCCAGAAACGAAATCCCCCGGCGAGCACGGGTAGTGGCGATCGGAGAGCCTGGCGAAGGTGTCGTGGCAACATGAAGCTTGGAAGGTGCGCAGCTTAGAGGCTCCAGGCCGCCGGGCCAAGCTTTGTTCACCGTCCAAGTGTGCGCCGATCACACCTCGGGCAGGGTGCGGCTACTCCGCCTTGGGATCGAGGTACTTGTCGGGTTCCTGGCGCTCGGTGTGCCCGAGCTGGGCCTTTTCCAGGCCGCGCACGACCTGCTGGGCCGGGCCGGAGCTGGTGGTCATGAACGGGCAATTGTCGGCCGCGCGCATGTCGAGCTTGCGCTTCTCGATAGTGACGCCCTTTTCCAGGCGGAGGCCGACGCAGGCGACCTGGCCATTCTTGCCGAACCGGCCCGTGGCCCACAGCTCGACGCAACTCCAGATCTCGCGCAGGGGGCAGGCCCGCGCCTCGTAGCGCTCGCGGATGAGCCCGTCGCCGCCGGTCTTGAAGGTCAAACGCTGGCCGTGGGCCTGGAAGGTCCCGCTACCCGGCACGGGATTGTCCCACGGCGAGCCGCCCGGCAGCGGCCCGAAGGTCATGAAACGCGGGCTCACCTCCAGATTGAGCCCGGACTCCGCCGGCGCGATGAGCTGCTCCAGGTTTGCCTCGATGTCGCCCATCGAGGCCCGCTGCCCGCCACCCAAGAGCTTGCGACAGCCGCCCGCGGCCGCCGCGCCGGCCAGCACGGCCAGTCCGATGATGGCCGCGCGCAGGAACCTGACGCGCCTGGGAGGGAACATGGGGCGAGCTTCGTCCCATAGCGGGCCGGGTGCAAGCGTGGAGACGCTGCTCCCGGTCGGCCGCGGAAATGGCCACGAAAAGAAAAGACCGGACAGCCTGGGGCTGCCCGGTCTTGTTGGATGCAGGAGAGCGAAAGACCTATTGCGTTAGCCGCGGCCGCCCCCGCCGCCGCCATCAGCATCGGCCCGGCAGGTACGAGCACCAGCGCCGCCGCCGCAGGTCAGACCGGTGTCGCAGGGGGTGGCTCCCGCTCCGGTGCAGCAGGCTTCGCCATCAGCTCCGCAGGGACCAGCATCAGCCCTCGCAGCGTCAGCCCTCGCAGCGTCAGGCCTCGCAGCGTCAGTCCTCGCAGCGTCAGTCCTCGTAGCATCAGGCCTCGTAGCGCCACCATCCCCGGCAGCTGCTTCGCAGAGGTTGGTAGTCGCGTTACAGGTGTCGCCCGTGGTAGTGCAGGGACGACCCGTGGTGCAGCACG
>PNBO01000407.1 GCA_003136095.1 Myxococcales bacterium | reverse complement strand
GCCTCCCATGCCTTGAAGTGGTCGGAAATGGTGATAGTTCCGCACTGGCGAGCCGACTGCCGGATACTCCAGTACTGATCCCACTGCGAGACACCGCTGCATCTTGAGCCACCGGTTCCGTTTGTCTTGTTCTGGAATAGCTTGTAGGTTTCACCGTCGATGGTGGCTGTTCCCTTTTGGCTCGAGTTGTAGGGATTGAACGGCATCGTGCCGAACGAGTCATCGAGTATGTACCATTCAACACAGGGGTTGGTCGACCACCCATAGATTCCTATATAGGAGAAGCCGCCGCCGCTCCCCGTCTTCTTGAAGGCAACTTGTGCGGTAATCGTTCCGTACGCGGTGTATGCCTTGCTGTTGTTCCCCCATTCAAACCCGAGACGGCCCAGGTAGTCGCCGGAATTGTTCCAACCTGCACTAAATGCAGTCGTACTAAATGTGGTCAAGGTTCCCGAGCCTTGATTTGACCAGATTTGCCAGGCGAGGTTGCCCGTACCGCCCTGACTATTCCCCGAGTGCGACGTGCCGCCGGTCGGCATTGCCGGGATGGACGTGCAATCCATAGTTACCGTGCCGCCGTCCGTGGTGGAACCGCCGGTACCCGCACCGCCCGCGCCAGTTTGGCCACCAGGGCCAGTCGCTCCCCCTCTGCCGGTCACTCCGCCAGACGAAGTCGTGCCAGTGGTGCCGCCTTTGGCGGTGGTGCCGCCGACGCCGGTGGTGCCGCCGACGCCGGTAATCCCGCCGACGCCGGTGGTGCCGCCGGAACCGGTGGTCCCGCCCGAGCTTGTGGTCCCGCCGGCGCCGGTAGTTCCACCCGAGCCAGTGGTCCCGCCCTTCGCGGTGGTGCCGCCCGAGCTGGTGGTCCCGCCGTTGCCGGTGGTGCCGCCCTTGCCGGTGGTGCCACCCGAGCTGGTGGTCCCGCCTGAGCTGGTAGTCCCGCCCGAGCCGGTGGTGCTGCCGCCGGAGCTGGTGGTGCCACCCGAGCTGGTGGTGCCGCCGTTGCCAGTGGTGCCGCCGGAGCCGTTGCCACCTCCGCCTGTCGTGCCTCCGGAAGAGCAACCGACGGCGAATAAGAGCACCAATGCTGGCGCGAGAACCGTGGAGGACAGCGAGACTCTGCGTGCGACAGGCGACGATGTCATGGGGGCTCCTTTGAACAGCAGGCCAGCTCCCTGGAGGAATGGCGCCTTCCGCGTGTCGGAGACTGCCCCCTCCGGCCGAACCGCCAGATTCCCATACTGGTCCTCGGGGTTGGATTTGGCAAGCACGTATCTGATATCATGTGCTGACCGCTACGCGTTATTCCTTTGAATAAACCAGGTCAGCACTCATGAGCTCACCGCGCCATAGTGACCCAAGTCACTCTTTACCGGACTGGAATTGCCTCGGGGTTGCTGCTCGGCGTGCTTTCCGATCCGCCGCTGCCCATCGAGTCGGTCGAGGTTGCTAGGGGATCGTCTTGAAACCACCTTTGATGAGGTCGATTGCCGACTCGAACTGTCCGATGAAGGGGAACCACTGCACCGTGGAGCCGTCGAAAAGGTAGCCATCGTAGCTGGTGCAGAGACCGGTCACGATCGCGACCGCCGCGAACGTCAGGGTCAGCCCATCGTCGATTCTATGGCTCCTCCCCTTCGTCTCGATCGTGGTCGTCGGTGCAAGAAAGAACAAGCGGATGCTGGCCAAGCAGAAGAAGCAGGCCATGAATGCGATTGCGTTCCAGCGCGCCGAATCCCAGCCGATGAAATTGAGCAACAGCGGAGAAACCGTCGCTGCCAAGAAGATGAAGGTCAGGATCTGCCGGGCACGTCTCGTGATGCCTAGCCTGCCAAGCAGACGTACGCCGTAGCTGCCGAGGAAGGCCAGGCCAGGAAGCGAAACCGCCAGGCTGGTGATGAGGTAGTTGCGGTTTCCCGGATGCGACCAGTGCCTGGGCAGAACCACCAGAAGATTGTCCCGCAAGGATCGTTGCAGGGCATCGAAGCCATCGCCACGCAGAGAGAAATTGGCGTGGCGGGCGATCGACTCCTGCAATGTCCGGACCTGTTCGGCGTTGGCCGTGCCCAGCGTGCCGGGGACCGAGGAAGCCGCCAGGGCCACGACCGTGACCAGGATCGCATGCCCCACGAGCAGCACCCGAGTCCTGCGCGGCAGTCCTGTGCCGCGGGTCGTGATGTGACAGACCAGCGTGAAGAGCATCGCGGGTGCGAACATGACGATCATGGATTCGTGGATCAACGCCAGGATGATGCTGATGGGGATCGCCACGTAGAAGACCAGGAAGAGACGCCGCGAACGGGCTGCCCACAGGACGAACAAGGGAACTGCGACGATGCCCATGTAGTCGAGGTATCCGATCTCGTGGACGAGAAAGACCATGCCCGGCGACGCCGCCAACACCAGCGTTGCCGCCTGCAGACCGCGGTCGCCACGCTCACCAGCGAACATTCGTCGGATGAGGAGAAGCAAGGCGATCGCCGCCAGCACGAACAGGACTACCGCGCACAGGAAAAGGAAGTTGTAGCGATAGATCCGCTCCTCGCCGAAGATGCGCAGCACCTGACCGAAGAGCCCGCGCCGGAGGAAGCCTTGGCTGTAGTTGAAGGTCATGTGGGTCGCGGCCCAAAG
>PNBO01000099.1 GCA_003136095.1 Myxococcales bacterium | reverse complement strand
GTCAGGATCTCGATGCCCTCGATGGTGGCGTTGTCCGTGACCGTATTGAAGTTGATCACGATCTGGCCCGAGGAGGTGGCGGTGGCGGTGAAATCGCGCACCACTGCCTTGTAGTTTCCGCCGGCCGTCGCGTAAATGTCGAAATTCGACAGCACGGTGGTTCCGTTGATCAGCACGTTGAAGACGCGCTTGCCGGTGGCGGTCTGGTACAGCTCCGCGAAGTGCAGGCGCACCGTGTACGTGCTGCCGGCGGTGAGGCTCGGCAGGGTGTAAGTGCTGGTGCCATAGCGTTCGGTCTGGTACACCGCCGCGGGCGCCGCGTTAGTCACGCCACTGACGGTGATGGTGTTGGTGACCGAGCGCTGGGTACCGCCGCTGCCGTACTGGTCGGCGGTGAAGGGCGAGACCGCGCTGGTGCTGCCGGTGTCGATCCGATAGATCGCGGTCGGCGTCGTCGAGCTCACCGTAACGCTGGCGGTGGCGCTGACGCCGCCGCTCGTGGCGGTGACGACGTACGGTCCACCTGCGGTCGTTCCGGCGGTGAATAGGCCAGCGGTACCCATGGTGCCGCCACCATTCACGCTCCAAGTGAAGGTCGGCTGCGACAAGAACGTGGTTCCGAATTGGTCGCGTGCGGTGGCGGTGAACTGCTGGGTCGCCGAGGTTGCGACCGTCGTGGTTGTGGGCGCAACGATGATGCTCGTGATGGTCTGGTTCACGGTGACCGAGACCGAGCTGGTGGTGGTCAGGTTGTCCAGATCGCTCACCGTCACTTGGAGAACGTAGGTGCCCGCCTTGGTAAACGTTGCCGTGGTGTTCTTCGCCGCGTTGGTGCCGTTGGCGCTGAAGGTGACCGCGGCTGGCGGCGCGCCGGTCGTGGCCCAAGTGTACGTCAGATTGGCTTCGCCGTTGTCATCGTCGGCGAGCACCGACAAAGCGGTGGTCGAAGCGGCAACCTGGGTCGGGCTGGCCGCCGCCGGCGTGACAATGAACGGGGCGGTCGTAACTTGATTGACCGAAACCGTCGCGGCGCCGACCACGCTGCCACTTTGAGCGGTGACGGTGAAGGGGCCACCCGCGCTGTCGCCAGCGGTGAAAAGGCCGCCTCCGTCGATAGTGCCGCCGCCGCTCACGCTCCAGGTGAAGGTGGGCTGGGGTGAGAGCTGGCTACCATTCTGATCGTTGCCAATTGCGGTGAACTGCCAGGTTTGGTTGGTGTTGACCGACGCGCTTGCCGGCGACACCACGATGGTGGTGAGGACCGGCGGGGCCTGGAAGTTCGCGGTGATGGTCTTCTTGCCATCCATCGTGACGCTGAGCGGGTTCGCGGTTCCCGAGGCGCTGCCGCTCCAGCCGGCGAAGATGTAGCCCGCGGCGGGCGTCGCGGTCAGCGACACCACCGAGCCCGCGGCATAGGTCGCCTGGTCCGGGCTCTTGGTCACCGTGCCGTTGGTCGCGTTCGTGGTCAGCGTGAAGTAGAGCGGGGGATAGAGGCCGCCCGGCGGATCGATGTACGACATGCCCAGCTTAATGGGATTGGTCTCGATGTCGTTGTCGGTTGCGTTGTTCCAGATGAGCTTGTGCTCGACGGTGGAGGGACTGGTGTCCGCATCGTTCAGGGCAACGTTGAGGCCCATTTGCCGATATTCGGTGTATCCACCGGCTATCGAAGTCGGTGCCACCGTCGGATTGCCGAAGTTGCTCCAGGGAATCAGGGCCTCGATGACGTAGCCGTCGGCCGTATCGAACTTGCTCATGACGGCGCCGGTGAGGGCCCGGTTGTGCGAGAGCATGTACGCCTGCGGGGTATTGGCGTAGCTGATGGCCAGGTGATAGTCATAGGTCGAGCCGTAGGATGCGCTTCGCCCGGTGTTGTACTGCTCGGTGAAGGTGCTGAGATAAAGCTCGACCCCGTCGCCGTTGACAATCGCCGAGCCGGTGTTGCTGTTGGCCAACTTGACATTGTCTTTCACCGTCACAGCCAGATAGAGATTGTTGGTATCGTACATCGCCTGAGCGGTGAAGCTGCTGTCGGCGGCCCCGCCCCAGCCCGAGCCCCCACCCTTGACCTGATAGCTGGCGTTGGCGACCATCGCATTGGCGTATCCCCATTCGCTCAGGTCACCATCGATGGTCATGGCCGCCGGGGCCTTCCGCACCACGGTCGTGGCGCGGTAGGGGATGTTGCCCGGATCGGTAGGCCCTTGCAGAGCTCCCGCGGTCGCTCGCGTGAACGTGTGGATTGCGGAGGCCGCCGCCAAGGTAATGTTGCCGGCGGTGGTGATGTTGTTGAGGTCCATGACGCCGATGTTCTCGTTGGCGGCGAGCACCATGTGCGCGATCAGAGAGGGGGGAATGCCCATGATGGTGCAAGCCACCGCATCGAGAGCAACGGGATCCTTGCTCGCGAGAACCAGATTCATCGTGACCATCGTGCCTTGCGCCGGTCCCTGACCTTCCATGCCTTGGAGCGCATCCATGACCGTCAGATCCGGCACCCGGCAGGCAACGTGGTCGACGATCTCGCTGCGGATGTCATGGTGCAACCCCCACTTGGCACTGCCGCCCGTGCCCTGATTCCACAGCGGCATCGGCCCGGTCCCGATACCCAGGTTCTTGAGCGCACCAGTGTAGCCAGCATGGAGGTGGGTCTTCATCTTGGGCATGTCGATGTACACATCGGCGTCGGTGATGAGCGCCGAGATCTTTTCGCTGGCGCCTGTCCGGCTGTCGGCGAGGACATAGGTGTTGGTCGGATTCGCGGTGGTGTCGTTGAAGTTGGCGAACGTGACGCCGGGGAAGTTCGCCGCGGTATAGCCCTGATTGACCATGACGTCGTTGATGCTGTCTTGGGACGCGCTGCCATCGGCGATCGTAATACTGGCCCCCCCATTGACCGCCTTGATCAAATCGACGAGTGCTTTGACGACATGCCAATCGGTAACTGCATTCGTCGTGTTCGTCACCAGGTTGGGCTTGATGAGCACGGTGTCCCCACTATGGACGAGGTTGGCGATGCCTCCCGGGCCGAGCGCGGACTCGATCGCTTGCGAAACCATTGAGCTGTAGTTGTTGTTGGTGTCCCTGATGATGGCGACCGTGGCCGGTGGCTGCGGCGGACGCGCGGGAACATTGATCACCTGTCCGCCCGCCTTGAGGTGCGCCTGCACGGCCTGCGGATCTTGCGGATCCACCGCACCGTCCTTGTTTGGGCACCCGTACGCGAACAACACGACGAGCGCCATTCCCCAAAACGCTACGACTCTGGTCTGGCTTATTTTCATGTTCTTCTCCAGTAACGTGGGCCACCATATCATAAGCCAATGATGAAAATAGCGTCAACGGGGTTTTTAGGGTAAAAAAGTGCTGTCTGGGCGTGGATCACAGAGGCGCGGCGGCCGCCTGGTCTTCGATCCCAAAACGGTCTCGGTCCTGAGGTTGGTTCCGGCCGCAAACTGTCCCCTTGTTTGGACTTTGCAATGTGAAATCCAGAGGGATCGCACTGGCATGGAACTTGTTCGTATATTTCATGCGTTAGCAGGCTTACCTAACTTGGTGTCGATGATATCCGTGCGCGTCAAGAGGAATCGTTGCAGGTGATTCCCCAGGCTTGACCTAGAGATGCGATGCATGCTGACGCACAGTTTTTTTCGACGTCACCAACGGCTGGCGATGGATCGGAGCTGGGAAAGGGCCACGATCCGATGGAGAAGCGCGACTCGTTCGAGTGCTCCGCGCACCCTCGCGGAGGCGCCTCCCCACCGAGGTCGCCTCGCCTCGGCTACTTGCACACCTGCGCCGAGACGGAGACGGTCTGGGCGAAGCACATGAGGGTCTGGCCATTGCCCGACAGCGGGGGACAGCTCGGCGCCGTCCAACAGGTCTCGCGCGTGGCGCCCGCTTCGCACGCGGCGAGAACGCGCCCCGTGGGCTGCGAGAGGTAGTCCAGCCGCAGCCGCGTCCCCGCCAACGTGCCGGCGCCCACAATGCCGTCGATCTGCGTCCTCACCGGCACATCCCCGTTGAGCGAACGGATGACTTCGCTGGTCTCGCTCACCACGGCCACGCGGAGCGAGCCGCCCAATTCGACATACGGCCGGGTCGACGCCGCCGAGCTCCCACTCGCGTCGCAAGGCTGGAAGCACGCACCGTTGTCCTGGTTAGCCAGCACCCATTCGATCCGCCGCGCGCGCGCCAGCTCGGTGCAAGCGCCCAGCCAGTTGCTGTCGGTCGTGCCCTGTAGCAGCGCGAGCCGCGGCAGGTCTACGTACAACGCCGGCGTCGCGGTCGTGGCGAATGGCGTGTAGAGCTCGCCGGCCGTGCCCGCGTCCGCCGCGACGCCGAGTTGCGCGGCCACGCGCCCCCAGGCCATATCACTGAGAATGAGCGGCCCCTCGCCGGTGCCCACCGCGAGCATCACGTCCTGCCCGCTCGCCTTGAGCGCGACCTCGCCGTGGGCGCAGGTTTCTTGCGCCTCGGTCGTGGCGAACGCGCGTGGCGCCGCGCACGCCGCGAGCACGATGCGAGAATTGGGCAGGGTTAGCGAGGCCTCGCCGCCGACCTGGCCCACGGAGGCGCTGCCGCGCGGCTCGAAGTGCAAAGCCGCCAGGCCATCCACGGCGAGCTGGTCGTCCGTTCCAGGATAGCTTGGCCATAGGGTCATGATCGCGGGCTGGGCCGCGTCGCGCGGCAGAACCAGGCCGACCGAGAAATTCGCGAGCAGCGGGCCGCCCAGCACCCCCGCGGGCTGCGTCGTGGTGTCGCCGACGAAACCGGGACAGGTGTCGAACAGTCCAACGTTGCGGAACGAGGCGCGCAGGGGCGTGGCGGATTGCCAGTTACCGCGCAGGTTCATGTCGCCGGTGTACGTCCAGCCCGCGACCGCACCGGCCGCGCAGCCGGCACGGCCAAGGCTGTCGATGGGGAAGGCAGTGTCGACAAGTAGGGGCTCGATCCCCGCCACCGTGCTCACGGCCGCGAGCAGCCCACCCATCATCGCTCCGCCCGGCTCGATGGGCGCGCGCGAGAGCTGGATGGGCTCGAGGTCGTGCTCGAAGACCTGGTCCGAGCCGCACGCGGCGAGCAGCAAGAGAATGAAGAGGCGGCGGCGCATGGTCTCAAAACCCGAAGCTGGTGTAGACAGAGAGGGCCTGCCGCCACATGTGGTAGGTACCCGCGGCGGTTGGACGGGCCTGGCCGCTGCTCTGCGCCTGGCACGCGGGATTCGCCAGATCGCCGCCCGCCGTCTGGCAGGCGGAAACGGCCCGGGGATCGAAGACGGAGGTCCCGGTGTCGACGGGAAACATGTAGGTGAAGGCGTAGCCCGCGCTCATGCGCACCTGGCGCCACACGCGGAACTCCGCGGCCACCGAGGGCTCGACCTTGAGTCCGTCGATGGCGGCGGCGCTGACGTGACTCGCCGGCACGGCGCTGGTTTCCAGGCGCAGAGTGCCGCCCACGCGAAAGTACTTGTCCTCGTACACGGCGCGCCCGCGCACGTCGAAGCTGTCGGTGAAGCCACGGTAGAGAACCACGTGGTCGGGGATGCTGGTGCCGGGAGCAGTCAGCGCGGCCGGGCCCGCGACCAGGACGGTGATGTCGTCGTGGGCGCTGTTGCGCAGCCAGCGCACGATGCCCGTGGCCGACCAGTGGGGGGTGGCTTGCCAGGTGGCGCCCAAGGTGTAGATCGACGGCAGCCGATAGCGTATCTGCCCGGCCAGGCAGCCGGGCGTCGAGGCGGGGCACAGATCGCCGGCCGCGCCCCCCGGCGGGGTGATCTGCGTGTTGGCCATGGACAAACTGACCAGACCCGCGGTACCGAGCGGCGCGGTGGTGTAGGAGAATCCCAAGGAAAGGCGGCCACGACGGTACTGAGCCCCGAGCGACAAGAAATACGACGGGATCTGGATGCCGCTCGAGGCGAGATCGTAGCGCGCGGCCATGGCGGGATTTTCCTTGCTGGAGGTGGCGCCGCCCAAGGCCGTATCCTCGTCGAAGACCAGATGGGCCGAGGGAAAGAGCGCGCCGGTCGTGACGCCGATCTGGATGGACTCCGAGGCGTGGATGGCCAGGCCGATAGCCACCGCGGTGTGATCGAAGCGCATGTTGACCAAGTGGTAGCGCGTGGGCAGCTCGCCGTCCGCGGTCGGCTGCATGGCGAGGTTGGAGGAAAATGGCGAGTAGAGAGCGAGGGCTATGCCAAAGCGGTGGCCGATGCCGGCGCCAATGGCGAAGAACCCGCCCGGGCCGGGCGGCCAGCGGAAGGGCTGCAAGGTGCCGCTGCCGGACGCCCGCGGGAAGTTGGTGGAACCGGGATTAGCCCCGGTGGCCGGATCGATGGATGCGCGGTCCACGGATACCGACGTCGACTGCCACGCTCCCCCCAGCATCACCTGCGGCCCCTGCAGCAAGCCGAGACCGGCGGGGTTCCAGTACACCGAGGCGAGGTCGCCGGAGGTGGGGCCGGAGAATCCGGAATCCGCCACATGGGCATCGTCGAGCGGCCCGGCGAGCACGCGGGCGCAGAGAAACGGGGCGGCCAGGGCGGCCAGGTGGTAGCGAGAGCGAAGCACGAAAACAGGAAACAGTATCGCGCCCGCCGCCTCCCGTCGACCGTTTGTGGGCCGGCCAGGAAACCCCGTCCGCCGGGGCGGACTTTCGCCACCCGCAATCACCGTGTGGCGCGCCCGGCCCAACCCGTGCGAACGTCCTGCCGTGGCTGGGTTCCGGCTTGGTCTCTCCACGCGCGACGGATGACCTTTGGGCAGCGCCTCTCTTCTCCATCATCGTTCCCACGTTGAATCAACAGCCGCTGCTTCGAGAATCATGCGCAGGAAATCAGTCCCCACCCTGCCATTCCGCCAGGACCTCGGCGAGGATGCCGATGCACATCCTTCCGTCCAACTCCGCTGGCCGGCGCTCCCGTCAAAGCGACAACACGCCCACCAGCTCACGCTCGTTCTTGGGCTCGAAGGTGTAGCCCAGACGGCGATACAGCTCCACCGCGCGCTGGTTGTCACGATAGACGGTCAAGCGGACCTTGGTGGCGCCGCGGACCTTTGCTGCCGCGTGCAGGAAGGCCATGAAGGGCCGCGCCAACCCGCGCCCGCGCGCCTCGGGATGGATGGCGATGCCGAGGCTCGGACTGTCGAAGCCCTCCTCCCAGCCACGCAGCAGGCCGTAGGCAACGACGCCGCCGGCGGCGCAGGCGGCGTAATAGAGGTCGCGCCCATCGTAGGCGCAGATCCGCGCGGCGACTTCGTCGGTCATCGGATGTGGATGAAAGAAGGCGCGGTCCGGCCCCTGCGCGAAGGCGCGAAAGAAGGCGCTCAAGGGGGCGACCAGCTCCGGTCGCAGCAGCCGAAATTCCAGCGGCCCGCCCCAGCCCGCGTCGGCGGCCTCAGCCATGCGTTCCCCTTCCGTGGGCGCGGATGCGGTCGGCGATCGTGTCGATGTCGCCTTTGCCCAGCGTATCGCAGGTGGGCAGGCGAAGACCACGCTCCGCCAGAGTGTCGGTCTCGGGCAGAAATTCCCCGCGCGCCCGCGACGCTTCCCGGAAGCGCGGCAAGCGGTGCAAGGGCACGAAGCACGGCCGCGTGCCGCGGCCGTCCTCGGCCGGCAGGCTGGCCAGCTCGTCGCGCGAGCGGCCGTACGCCTTCGCGTCGACGACGATGCTGAAAAGCCAAAGCGCGGGCTCGGCCCAGGGCGCGCGCGGTTGCAGCCCGATGCCCGCCACCCCCGCCAGCCGCTCCCGGTCGGTCACGAAAACCTGCTTGCGCTGCGCGAGGATCGCTGCTTGCCGTTCGAGCTGGGTGCAGAGCATTGCCGCTGCCGGCAACCGTAGCCTCTCCGTCGCGCAAAGTCGAGTTGGCGTGCGTTGGCGACCGGGCAGCCGCAGGCGATCGGATGACCGCGACATGAGAAAAGCTTGTCAGCTTCCGCATTTTCGGGGATGCTTAGTGCGTAGCGAGAGTTTCCTTGCGTGCTTCCATGCGTTCCGAAAGTCGGTTTGGCAAGTTCTGGACCCGCCTGCGGGCAGGAGTCGTCCTAGATGTCCCCCCCAGCCTGGAGGAATGCGAGGCCTGCCGGGAGGTCGACTGCACGCAAGAGCGCTGGCTGACCTGCGAGCGACGGCTCACGGCCGAACAGACAAGCCTTGCCGCCGCCGGCCTAGGCACGGGCCGGACCGACGAGCTCCCCAGCATGTCCCCCCAGGAACAGCCAGAGGCCGCGCCCGCCGAGAGCGAAGAGAACGGCGACTACGCCAAGCGCAGGAAGATCTCCATCCACTAGTTCCTCCCTGCAGAAATCCGGACGTATTCGGCCGCCCCTCTCTTGGAACCCTGAGAGGGTTCCAAGACTCCCGCGAAGGGTGTGGCCGAGCGAAGCTCGTCCCCGCCCACGCGCTGGCGCCGCCCGCTTCGTTGCTCCTCGGTTGCATAGCTACGGCTATGCGCCCTCGTCCCGCCTCGCGGGCGGCGCGGCTTGGCGGCCTCGGTACTGCCCGTATTTCTGGCGGGAGTCACTAGCGGTCGGTCGAACTCGTGCCACGGCGACGGTACCTGCGAAGGTTGGCCCGGTTCGCCGCGACCGTGGCGTGGATGCTCGCCCTGGGCGCAGGCGCCACCGCGACGGGCGAGGCCGCGCCCTAACCGTGCTCCGCCAGATCTCGCATCGTCCGGCGATCGTAGCTTCGTGCGCGCCAAGGGCTCCGCGCCAAGGCATGCCGCGAATGCGTGGCCAGGGAGGTGGCCTTCGAGAGCCCCTTGGGTGTAGTTTCGGAACCGATAGCACTCATGACGAAGTCGAAAGCCACGGCGGAAGCTGGACCGTCGAAAATGCCGGGCTCAGCCTCGCCTACCGCGCGCCGAATTTCGGTAGCGCTCTGCACCTTCAACGGCGCTCGCTTCCTGCAACCTCAGCTCGACAGCTTTCCGGCGCAGACGCGCCGTCCCGACGAGTTGGTGGTGTGTGACGACGGATCGACGGACGACACCCTGGTGATCCTGGAGCGCTTCGAGAAGCGCGCGCCCTTTCCTGTCCGCATCGAGCGCAACCCAACCCGGCTTGGCTCGACCAAGAACTTCGAGAAGGCCATCGGGCAATGCACCGGGGATCTCATAGCGACCTGCGACCAAGACGACGTCTGGATGCCCGAGAAGTTGGCGCTCAGCGAGGCGGCATTCGAGGCCGAGCCCGCGCGCGGTCTGATCTTCACCGACGCCGACGTGGTCGACGATGAGTTGCGTTCCCTCGGCCACAAGATGTGGGATGCCATCCATTTCGGCGCGCTGGCGCGGCGGCGAGTGCGGCAAGGCCGATGGTTCGAGGTTCTCCTTCGGCAATGGGTGGTCACGGGCGCGACCATGGTGTTCCGCTCCGAGTACCGCCCGTACATCTTGCCCATCCCCGAGAGCTGGGTCCACGACGGCTGGATTGCGTTCATCATCGGCGCTATCGCGCCGATTGGGTTCGTCGAGCGTTCGACCATCCAGTATCGACAACACGCCGCCCAACAGATTGGCGGCAAGAAACTCAACTGGCGAGATCTCTACGAAAAAGCCCACGAGCTCGGCCGGGCCCACTTTCGGCTCGAGTACGAGCGTTTCCAGCTGGCGCGGGATCGCCTCGGTTCTCTGTCATCGCAGGTGCGCGACCCGAGCATCCTGGCACAAGTCGAGCGCAAGGTCGCGCACCAGAAGCGCCGGCTTGCGATTGCGGAAAGTCCTTCCCGATGGAAGCGCGTGCTGTGGACGCTCGACGAGCTGTTGCACAGGGGCTATCAGCGCTACTCCCCCGCGACCACGCATTTCATCAAGGATCTGCTCTTCTGAGTCGCCTTGACTTCGCATCGGTGCCATCAATGATTGATGGGCCGCCCGCGCGGCCCACCATGCGCCCACCGGTTACGCCCCGCCACGAAGTTCTCGATACCCACCGCAAGGCCCTGGCCATCAACCTCGCCCAGGACCGCTATGGTACCTTCGCCGAGATCGGCGCGGGCCAGGAAGTGGCGCGCTGGTTCTTCCGCGTCGGCGGCGCCGCCGGCACCATCGCCAAGAGCATGTCGGCCTACGACATGGCGGTGAGTGACGCCATCTACGGCCACACCGAGCGCTACGTCTCGCGCGACCGCCTGCAGAGCATGCTCGACTACGAGCACGAGAAGAACGTCAAGCGCCTCAGCGCCGCGCGCGGCGACAGCACGGCGTTCTTCGTCTTCGCCGACACGGTCGCGGCCAAGGGTTTCCACAGCACCAAGGAATGCCATGGTTGGATGGGCCTCAAATTCCAGGGCCATCCTCGCGACGCCGAGAGCCAGATCGTCTTGCACGTGCGCATGCTCGACGGCGAGAGCAATGTGCAGCAGGAGGCTCTGGGCGTGGTCGGTGTCAACCTGCTCTACGGCGCCTTCTTCCTGCACCACCAGCCCGAGATCCTGGTCGAATCCTTGCTCGACAATCTTTCCACCGACCGCATCGAGATCGACATGATCCAGTTCTCGGGCATCGAGTTCCGGCACGTGGACAACCGCCTGATGAGCCTCAAGCTAGTACAGCTTGGCCTGTCGCCAGCCGCAATGTTCGACGCCAAGGGCGAGGTGCTGCAGCCGACCGAGGTGCTGCACCACAAGCCGGTGCTCCTCCAACGCGGTGCCTTTCGCCCGGTGACCAAGGTCAACATCGACATGTTGCGCTGCGCGCGCGCGGCCTTCGCCCAGGCGGAGGGGCGAGCGGAGGCGGACATCGTCGAGGTCATGGAGATCTCCATGCGCAACCTCCTCACCGAGGACGGCGCCGTCGACGGCCGCGATTTCCTCGCCCGGGCCGACGTGCTCGGCGCCGCCGGCAAGACGGTGATGATCTCCGACACCTTCGAATACTACCGCCTGGCCACCTACCTGCGCGGCTGCACGAGCAGCCCCCTTGCCATGGTGCTCGGCGCCGGCAGCCTGCGCCCTGTCCTCGACGAGAAATACTACGAGGATCTCGAGGGCGGCATTCTCGAGGCATTGGGCCGGCTGTTCGGCAAGGGCCTGCGCTTTTTCGTCTATCCCATGCTCGACGCCGACTCGTCGCGGCTCGTTTCCCTCGCCAATCTCGATGTGCCGCCGGCCCTGGCCAAGCTCTA
>PNBO01000358.1 GCA_003136095.1 Myxococcales bacterium | reverse complement strand
CTCCCAGGGTTTCCATGTCAACGACCAGTGGCCGGCCGTCGCCGTCGCCATGATGGCGGCCATGGACGACCGCTCGCCCTGGGTGCGCGCGGCGGCGGCCGAGACCGCGGGGGAACGCCTCACCTCTGATGCGGTGGCTGCGCTGTTGAAGGCGACCCGCGATCCGGTGCGCTTACCGCGTGTCCGCGCGGCCAACGCCCTGGCCGGCCTGCGCGCGAGTGCGGTGCCGGACGGCCTGCGCGCGGACCTCGAGGCCGCAACCCGCGAGCTGGAAGCGTCGATCATCGCGCGGCCCGACGACTTCGCGTCCCAGTACGACCTCGGCAGGCTGTACGCCAGGCGGGGCGACACCTCCCGCGCCATCGCGGCCTACGAGACCGCCATCCGACTGCGCCCGGACATGGTGGCCCCGCTGGTCAATGTGTCGCTGGCCTACAATGCGGTCGGCCGGAACCGCGACGCGGAAATCGCTCTGCGCCGGGCGCTGGCCATCGAGCCCGGCAGCGCGGCTGCGCACCTCAACCTGGGCATGCTCCTCGGCGAGCTCGGCCGCTTGGCGGAGGCAGAGGCGGCGCTGCGGGCTGCCTGCAAGGAGGATCCCGGCTCAGCCGCGGCTGCCTACAACCTGGCGGTCATTGTCTCCCGCGACCGACTCGACGAGGCCGTGACCTGGAGCCGCCGCGCCAGCGAGCTCGATCCCGCTTCCCCGAAGTACGCCTACACCTGGGCCTTCTACCTTGCCCAGCGCGGAGACAAGCAGGCGGCCCTTACCGTGCTCCGCCGGGCGGTAGACGGGAAGGCGGCGGGCGGCGAGAGCTACGCCCTGCTGGGCCGTCTCCTGGCAGAGACGGGCCGGAAGGCCGAGGCCGAGGCGCTGTTCCGGCGCGCGGCTGCCAATGCGCGGCTGGGCGCAGCCGACCGCGCACGATTCGGCGGCACCGGGGCGCCGTCCCCGTAGCCTACTGGAGCAACGGGTCGTCGTAGAGGGCGCGTTCACTGGCGAGCAGCGACTGCAGCTCGGCGAGCTTGGCCTGGTATGCGTCCGCCATCGACAGGTCGTTCATTTCGCTCGGGTCGACATTGAGATTGAAGAGCTGCATGCGATCGAATTGGGCGCCGGTGACCGTGAGGCGATAGCCGATGAGCTTCCAATGGTCCGCGGTGCGAATCGCTCGATGGATATCGTGATACTGATGATAGGCGATCTGCCGGGGCAAGGCGGCGTTGGCCCCCAGCAGCGCGTTGCCCTGACTGGACACCGGCGGGGCGAGTCCGAGCAGCGCCGCCACCGTAGGCAACAGATCATGCAGGAAGGCGAATCGATCGCTGACGACATTCGCGGCAATGCCCGGCCCGGTGATGATCATGGGCACGCGAACACTGTCATCATAGACATTTTGTTTACCGAGAAGTCCATGGGACCCCAACGCCAGGCCGTTATCACCGGCAAAGATGATCATCGTCTGGTCGAGCAGCTTCTGCTCTGCCAAGGTGTCGAGGATTCTCCCGATCTGCGCATCGACCTCGGAGATCATGCCATAGTAGGCTGCGATCTCCTTCCTGACCAGCGCGGGGTCGCGGGGGATGGGCAATAGGTCCTCATCACGATTGTGCAGCTCACCGTTGTCGAATGGATGTTCGGGTAGAAAATTATCCGGCAGGGGTGTTTGGTTGGGGTCGTACATGGTGTCGAAGGGTGGAGGCGGCGTACGCGGGTCATGCGGCGAGGTGAACGCGACATAGCCAAAGAAGGGCCGTCCCTCCATCGGCAGGGTCTTGATGAAGTCGATCGCCGTGTCCGCGAACATCGTGCTCGAGAAGCGATCCCCTTGAAATCGCGCTTCCGGCGGATAGGCCCCCGTGGGGTCGAAATGGTAGAGCATCGGGTGTGCTTGTCCGCCCTCCTCGAGGGGAAACATGCCACCGAAGAGGATGTTGTCGGCGTGATCGAACATTCGCATGTAGGAAGCGATGTCGCTGTGCCATTTGCCGGTGGCGAAGGTGACGTATCCGGCTTGGCGTAGCAGCTCCGGCAACGTCGTGTGCTCCACCGGGATGATTTCGCCCGCCCCGTCATCCCCCTCCAGATGGTTGATCGTCCGGCCGGTCATCAGCGACGCCCGGCTGGTGATGCAAACCGCGCCGTTGACCCCACCCTGACAGGCTGCCTGGCTGAAGGCTGTGCCTGCATATGCCAGTCGATCGATGTTGGGAGTTTGGATGAGCTGATTGCCCAGGGCATGCACGGTATCGTAGCGCTGGTCATCGGTGAGCAGGACCAGCACATGCGGCCGGGGCGTGCAGCTGGCGCGGTTGGCGAGCGTGCTGAAGGTGCCGCTGGGACACGAGGCGCAGATCTGGTCCGCGGCCGCCGTACCCGCCTGCACAACGTACGAACCCGCCGGACAGACCGTGAACGCGACACAACTTCCGTCGGAAGCGTACGTGCCGCCAGCACATGCTGGCGCGCAGTTACCATTCGGGCAGCTGCGAGCGCCGAGACCTCCACAACCAGCCAGGAGAACGAGCCAACCAACTACCACTGCGACCAGGACGAGATGCTTGTTGTGCACGACAGGTCAATGATACACGCG
This sequence comes from Myxococcales bacterium, assembly GCA_003136095.1. Lineage (GTDB taxonomy): Bacteria > Myxococcota_A > Polyangia > Fen-1088 > Fen-1088 > Fen-1118. The sequence continues at coordinate 5,591 of PNBO01000358.1, read as the reverse complement.
CAATTCGTGGCCGCGTGTGCGAAGATCTGTCCCTCGCCAAGTCGTCATCCGCACCCTGACTTTTCCGTCGGTGGCGTTCCGGGGCGCAGGCCGCCGACCTCAGGCCGCTCCACGACCTTGCCCATGCTGGGCGGCTGGACAGGTCACGCTTCTGGCGCGTCCTCGCCCACCACGCAAACCTCCTACGCGCCCCCTGTTGCGATCTCCCCACCAGAACCGGCGAGGTGTATGCTCATCCCGATTTCCGAGGGCTCGACGTGCTATCAACTACGTCCATCGTCGGCATCGACGAGGGAGCAGGGGAGCGGATGGCTGATCCTGGATCTTCCATAGAATTTTGGCTCTTGCCTCAGGGGCGTTCGTGCCGCCTACTGGCCTCCTCTTCGATAGGTAGGTGGCTGCGCCGGTGCACACTGGCCTTGCTCGGGCTCGGCGCGGCCTGCGGGGGTTTGGCGGGCACGAGGCAACATGACGCCGGTGACGCCCGGGCCATCTCGGCGGATGGCTACGGCGACGTCGAAGACGACGGCGCTCGGCCGGGCGACCGCGCGGACGTTCAAGCAGACGCTGGCCCCGTTGACGGTATGTTCATTGGCGACGGCAACAGTGCGGCCGATAGCGAGCCGACCAGCAGCTTCGAACCGCCAACCCCCTCGGCCTTGATCGAATGCTTCGGGCTGCAGGCCGCTGGCTGCACCCGCGGCGCGCTCGAAAGCACCATCGGCCAGTACCAGCCGAGCCCGTATGGCCAGGGGCCTCGCTTTGGGTCGGGATTCCAATCCCTCGTAACCGTACGGCCCGAATCCGGACCCGTGAGTCTGTCCTCGGGGACCTTCTACTTCTGGGCCAGGCATTTCGATCCATTCGCCACCGGCGAGACCCACGCCTTGGCGCAGGTTGCTGCGGTTGACGCCAGCGGCGCGGTCGACGAAAACAATCGCGCCCATATCCTTTTCCGCGACGGAAAGCTCGAGGGAATGGTTGCCAACGACACCTTGCAGACCACGGTGCTGGCCACGGCAGAGTCCTCCAGGCACGATGCCATGCAACCCGGCGAGTGGCACCAGTACGCTTTTGTCTGGGACGAGAGCGCGCAGCGGCTCTACATCGATGGTGCGCTCGTGGCCCACCTCAATCGCACCACCGGCGGGATGAACGCCACGTTTGCCCGGGTGTACGTCGGGGCGCGCTTTTCGGGCGATTACGTCGCTGACAGCCAGATCGCCGGGCTCGCCGTGTGGGATCGGCGTCTGACGCATGTCGAGATCCTGTGGCGCTACAAGCGCGAGATCCTCGCGCCGACATTGCCGATCATGGCGTCCGTATCTGGCGACGATCGTATCGCAAGCAACTTCTTGACGATCGCGGCAGGGACCACCCTGCCCGAGCTGAATTTTCATTTCGTCCCCCAGGTAAGCATCGAGGCCGGTGGGCGACTCATCGTCGCCTTCCCCTGGTTCTTCGGCGGCGCGTTTCCCAACGACCCGCCGGGGACGCCGACGGCAGTACTCCCTGGAAATGCCGTGGGCACAGCCCAATGCTATCGCCAGCCGCGACTGCCGCAGACCGATCGGTGCGAGCTCGACCTCACCTCCGGGTCGATCACGGCCGGCGATGAGGTGGTGCTGCGGCTCTCCGATGTGGCCATTGCGGGCTCCACCGCGACAACCCTCGTTGGCTCCTCCAATTTGAACCCGCAGTTCTTCGTCGATCGCGGCGGCACGACGACGGAAGCCGGTGCGCTCATCCAGGTGAGCGAACGGGCACGGATCGCCGTCGTCGACTCGATCCCTGCACCGCACGCTGCCGTCTTTGCTCGCCTGCCCTCAAGCGCTATCGTGGGCCAACATTTCAGCTTGCGTCTGTGGTCCGAGAATGCCGATGGTGCCCCCGAGCTCGGCGCAACCTTTGCTGTCACATTCACCGGCCCGGCAGAACTGTCAGGGCTGCCCGCTTCGGCCGTCATCACCACCGGCACCGACGGCGGCGCCAGAATCGACGACCTTTGGTTCACGGCGATCCCTGCCCAGAACCCCGTGCTCATCCAGGGGACTTCGGATACAGTGTTGCTCAACATCAACCCGGTGGAGGTGATTGGTGACTCGGCACTGCGCCTCTACTGGGGCGACATCCATGGCCATACCAGCAGCTCGGACGGCACGGTGGCGCCGGCNNGTCACCTTCTCCGCTCTGGAGATCTGCGCGGGCTATAGCGTCGACCCCGCGGGCGAGGGTGACTGGAACGTCTACTTCAGCCGCGACGACGCTCCCCTCATCGCGACCGATTCGATTCTGGCCGCCGGTGGGTTTCTCGAACGCCTCGCCACTTTGGATCCGCAGGCGATCATGGTGCCCCACTGGGGGGGCCGCCACGCCAAGATTCTGGAGATGACAAGCGCGCAAAATGTCCAGGTCCCGGTCGTGGAGATCATCAGCAATCACACCTCGGCCCCAGACGGTGCCTCATCCTGGGCGACCGAGTTTCTCACTGCCAAACCCGAATTGCGTCTGGGCTTCATCGGTTCCTCCGATGACCATGGGGGACACCCCGGGCGCTCCATGTTTTGGACCCGCCAAGGCAATATCGCGGCATGGGCCAGCCAACTGACGCGGGAAGGGGTGCTCGATGCCATCCGCCGGCGCCACACCTACGCGTACAGCCACGAAGACCGACCGATCCTGCACGCGACCGGGAACAACAACGTCATGATGGGCGACAGCGTGACGCTTGGTTCCGGCGAGAATCCGACCCTCTCGCTGTCGGGCAACTCGCGGCGGAGGGCCACTTCCGTCGAGCTCTACAAGGATGGAACCCTATGGTGGAGCACGACCCCCGTCGTCTCCGGGGTGGGGCTTCTGAATTTCTCCGTCAACGTCAGCGACGACGGGATGACCGGGACTTCTTCGTACTATTGGCGGGTCTTGTTCGACAACGGTGCGACGGCGGCATGGACATCTCCTATCTGGTTCAGCCGCTGATGCGTGCCACCCGCGCGGAAGGAGACGGTCTGCCGGCGAGAGAAGGGGAGCAGGCCGCCGCGCCGCTCGCGACGAACGAAGCGGACATCCGGTGCCAACATCAAGCTCATCACGACCGCTCAGCTCTTGCGAACGGCGGGAAGCCGCTCGATCTCACGGCGATTTCCGCCGNNATGAAGAGCCTCCGCAGTCATAGAGCAACCTCGGTTACGCCTGCGTCACCTCCCTGGGTGTGCGGTATCGGATTCTGCGCACTGCGTCTGGAGAGAATTCGGCCCATTCTGCGGCTGGCAAGCCACTAACGGGCATGGCACACTCGCCAGCAGTCCGGGAAACACTGCAACAGAGCATGGGGTCCACTCGCACCTGTTCCAAGTGTGGTCAGATCGTCGCCGGCACCCTGGACCGCTGCCCCCTTGACGCAGCGCCGCTCCTGTCGGCCGAGGCCATGGCTCGCGTGGGCATGCGGATCGGGGAGTACGAGATCAAGGGCGTCATCGGCGAGGGGGGGACGGGCGCGGTCTACCGCGGCCGCCACGTCGCCAGCGACAGGCCGGTCGCCATCAAGGTCCTGCACGATCGCGGCGCCCGGGAGAAGGATGTCGTGGAGCAGTTCATCAGCGAGGCCAGGGCTACGAGCTGCATTCACCACCCCAACGTCATTGATGTGACCGACCTCGGCACCACGCCCGATGGCACGGTCTTCCTCGCGATGGAGTACCTGGAGGGTGAGAGCCTGCGGGACCGCCTGCGTCGGGTTCAGCGCCTGCCACTCTTCGAGGCCATCAACATCCTACGGCAGCTGACACGCGGACTGGGCGCGGCGCACGAGGCCGGCATCGTCCACGGCGGTCTCAAACCGGCCGACATCTTCCTGTGCAGGCGCGAGGGCCGGCGCCGTATCGTCCGCCGCAGTAAGGCGAAGGGCATGCGCCTGGGAGTCGAGCCCGAGAAGAGCTTCGACCTGGCCAAGCTGCTCGACTTCGGGATGGCCAGATTCCTCGACCCGGCCCCCGGCGCGCAGGCCCGCGCTGGGGCGGTACGCGGCACGCTCCACTACCTGTCGCCCGAACAGGCCCAGGGGCAGCCCGCCGACCAACCCAGCGACATCTACTCCCTGGGCGCCGTTTTCTACGAGATGGTCACCGGGACTGTCCCGTTCGGCGGCGAATCGCTGCTCGATATCCTCAAGGGACACGTCTCGGGTCAGGTGATCGCACCCAGCCGCCGCACCCCCGGGGCCGGCATCGATATGCGCATCGACGCGCTGATCATGAAGTGCCTGAAGAAGAACCCGTCCCTGAGGTTCGCCAGCACCGGCGAACTGTGCGAGGCACTCGACGCCTGCGTCACCGACTGCGCCTTTCTGAGGGACGCGCACCGCCTGCCGGGGATCATGGAGTCGGGGATCGATCTGTCGGAAGCCTCGCCCCAGGCGCGCCGGGACCCAGCACGGGCCGCAGAGAAGCCCGCGGCACCGCCGGTCGCAGAGAAGCCCGCGGCGACGCCAGTTGTGCAGAAGCCCGCGGCAGCGCCGGTCCTAGCGAAACCCACCGCAGCTTCGATGCCGCAGAAGCCCGCGGTCTCATCGGTCGTAGCAAGGCCCACCACAGCGTCGGTCCTGCGGAAGCCGGCCGCAGCGCCGGTCGTGGCGAAGCCTGCGGTAGCCTCGGTCGTCGCGAAGCCCGCGGTAGCGTCGGTGGTGGCGAAGCCCGCAGTAGCGTCTGTCCTGCTGCAGCCGGCCGCGGCCCAGGCACCCGCGGGAGCGCCAATGGCCGACGTTCCTGCTGCAGCCGTGAAAGCGCCGCCGCCCGCGATAGTGGCGATAGCGGACGACCCCGTTGCGGCAGTGAAGACGCCGGCGCCCACGATAGTGGCGATGGTGGATGATCCCGCGGCAGCAGTGCTCACGCCGCCGCCCACGGTGCTGGCGGCGAGCTCGCTCGCCGAGATCCCCGCCGGTTTTGCCGACCAGGCGAGCCGGAAGATCCTGGAGCGTCCCGAGGCGATCCTGCCGGACGCCCACGAGCGCCCCGGGCGCTTCGACCTGGAAGCAGATGTCCGCCCCGGCAAACCCGGACGGGCAAGCTCGCCTCGACCGCAGGTGATTGCTCTAGCAGGCGTGCTGCTTCTCGGCGCTGGGATCGCGGTCTGGGCCGCGCGCAGTGGCTCGGCTCCGAGCGCGCCGAAGCCCGCCGTTGCCTCGCGCACGGCTCCGGCCCCCACGCCCGCACCGTCTCCGCCGCCGCTGGTGGCAGCTCCGGTGGCCGCGCCAACCCCACCGGCCGCTCCGGCTGCGGCAGCGCCAGTGGCCGCACTGCCCAGCCCCGAACCAGCAGCGCGCTCCGCGATGGCCCGGGCCACGGCCCCCGGTCCGGGCAAGCTCGCCTCGTCCCGGCCCCGCCCCGCCCCGGCGCGCAGCGCTCGCCGGACGGCGTCGGTGATCCCCGTAACGTCCGAGACCGCGCCCGCGCCTGCCGCCGAGTCCGAGACCGCGCCCGCCGCCAAGCCAGAGCCCGAGACCAAGCCGCAAGCCCCGAGCACGGCCACTGCCGAGCCCGAGCCGACGCCGCCTGCGCCGCCGACCGTCGACGACCTCGTGCGCGAGGCCC
>PNBO01000004.1 GCA_003136095.1 Myxococcales bacterium | reverse complement strand
GTCGTTCCATTCTGACTGGACGGACGAGGCCGAGATCGCAATGGTTGAACTTCTCATAGCCGAGAGTGACGAGCCGCAACCCGACGAAATCCGCACGAGGGTCGGCGTGCACGGGCGGTCGGATATTGAGGTGGCGCTTCAGACCGCTGACGACGTTTGGTACGGGACACACTACATTCTGAGGGGCGACGGCATCGACATGACCGCCATCTGCACCACGGAACGATGCCTTCGTCCGGGCGATGCAGGGCGATTCCTGCTCTACCGTGACGGCAAGCTCATCGACGAGCAGGCGACCCGCGACGACGTGATCCGGATCTTTGGTGATGGGCTCAAGTAGCATTTCGCCGTCCATAAAGCCGTTGCAGCGGACGATCCCGCCGCAGAGAAATCGGGGTAACATCAACGAACCGTTCATGCGGCGGGCTCGCCGCTGAACGGCAAAGCGTTGGGCGGACGACGAACATGATGGCTTGGCGAAGGAAGCTCGCGATCGCTGTTCCCTGGTTGAACTGCGCGCTGGTTTTGTCGGCTTGGGCCGTTGGTGAGCTTGGCGATGAGTCTTACTTTGGCGCCCATGCGCCGGACACGTTCAGCTACCTCGAATGGTCCGCCATGGCTCTCAACGGCCCGTCGGCATTCCTGGCCGGACTCGGGGCGCGATCGGTGTCATCCGTGGTGCACAACAGAGATCTGGCGTGGTACCTGGAGTATGGCCTCTGGGCAGTCCTCGCCGTGGGCCAGTGGCACGGCTATGTGCGCCTGGCTGGGTGGTCACGGCAGCATCGACGCCTTCGATTCAGCCTTGGTCTCGTCGGAGTCATGCTGGTACTTGTCGGGCTCGCGTGGTTCACACGCACCACCTTCGCGTCGACCTGTACGGGCGACTTCGTTGGCTATTGCGATCCCTACTTCTGGCCGGTAAGAGCGGCATGTCTGGCGTGCACAGGATTCATCATCGGAGGGATCGCCACCCATACAGCCGTTGCAGCAGACAATCCCGCCGCAGGGACATCGGTGTAGAATCGCAGCGCCGACTCGGCGGCGGGCTTGCTGCTGAACGGCAAGGCGACAGACTGATGGAGCATCTCGATGGGGACAGCGACGACAATCAGGAAGGGACAGCGCTACCGGACGCGAGCGCCGATGGAGATACTGTACACGACACAGTGGTATGCTCCCTTCACAGGCGGTGGAAGGGGCATCGTGCCGGCCGGAACGGTCTTTGTGGTCGAGCACGATCCACCGCCCGCAGCAAGGGCAGCTGCCTGCCGACCCGAGAATGGGAGGGAGATCGAGGCACTGCTGATACCTGAGGAGGATCGGCGCAGCAAGAAGTACGGTGGCTTTACCTTGGTGATTGATCTCGAAGTAATCGGTGGTCAGTGCGACGCTGTCGAACCAAGCCGTTGAACCTGACGGCGCTTCGCGCCGCAGGTTAACGGCAAGGCGTTCGGCAGACGACCAACCTTGGAACAAACCGGGAGCACAAGTGGACCCAGACCCCGACCTCGGTAGCGAGACGCCCTTGCGGAAGTCGCCGCTCTTTGTCGTCCTCGAGGAGGTCGTAGGCACTGCGCTCGTCTTTCTCGGATGTGCCCTGATCAAGTCGGAGCAGACCGCGGCGGTCGTTCTCACCATAATCGTGGGCAGTAGCTTGCTTGCCCTCGGCATATACCAGGGATGGAGGAACCGGCGCGATCGTCACGAGTGACCGCTGCCGAACAAGCCGATGAAGCGATGATGTCGCCGCAGGGGCTTCAGGAGTAACATCGAGATACCGATTCGGCGGCGACCTCGCCGCTTATCGGCAAGGCGTTAGCCGGTCGCAGAACCGCCGGGAGAAACATGAATCAGGACGAACTGACAGCGCTGTTCAAGAAGGTCGGGGCACGGAAGCCGGAAGGCTGGGCGCGATCGCAGATTGAAGAAGGGATTCCGCAACTGGCCCGATTTCTCTTTCTTCGCCAGGCGTGGGCACAGGTTGTGCGCGAAAGCGACGGCAAGTGGATCGACGCTCAGATTCAGAACACCGACAAACGTCCAGATGGCCCTTTCGCGGGTACGGGTTTGGCACTGAGGAAACTGCGCGCTCGTGGTGCCACGGATGAGGAACTCACGGACCTCGTTCGTGGCATGCAGGTAGAGTTGTTGTTCCAGTTTTGCTACTTGCTGGAGGACCCAGGTGCTGTCGAGCCGGAGGTGAAGGACATCGCGTGGGCGCTCGTTCAAGTCGATAACAAGGGGCGGCTCGTCGGCAATATTGGCGGACTGCACGAATCTGTTTTGGAGACGGATCCGACGGGGCGTGAGATGCGGCCGCGGGGAGGCGCCGGCTAATGCCGTTGCAGCAGTCGGTCGGCCGCAGACGGCCGCCCGCAGCTGAACGGCAAGGCGTTAGCCGGAAGCACGTGCAACATGCTCAAGTACGATCCTGAAGACGATCCCAACCCGGCGAAGTGGCTGGCTCTCGACGAAACCGAGCGGATTGCGATCGTGCGCCACTATCATCGGAAGATCCGTGCCGAGCTTCCCAGCGTTGATGCTCACGCGGCGGCCCACGCGATCGTCGAGAATCAACTCGCCGAAGGGCTGCCGGAAGCGAAGAGTGCTCTTGAGCGGCTACTCGGCGAAGGGCTCGACCGCCACGAGTCGATCCACGCCATAGCCTCGGTGTTGATGGCACACATCTGGAATCTGGCCAACAGGCCTCAGTCCCCTGGAGACCCACATGCACCCTACCTGGCCGAACTCAACAATCTTACGGCTGAATCCTGGCGCCGCTCCGGCTAACAAACCGATGAAGCGTTCGGCAAAGCGTTCGGCAGACTTGCACATGTCAGCGAAGAACAAAGCCATCATCTTTGGCTGTAAGATCATCTTCGGCGTCTGTTTTCTCAACTTCGTGGTCTTCTCGCTGGGTGCCGCTTACTTGGGTGGCGACGCCTTGAAGGGCGGGATTCGTGACGGGCATTACCTCCTCATGAGCCATGGCGTCTACACGGAAGTCACCAGACAGATTTTCGAGTACAGCACATGGCACGCTCAGAGCATCAGCATCACGCATCCCCTGGCCTTCGCCGCGGGAGCCTTCGTGATGTACCTCCAACACCGAGCTCTCCCCCGGCCATGAGCTGCCGAAGCCGTTGCAGCGGATGTGGTCGCCGCTGGGGCATCGGCGTAGAATCGTGGCGCCGGCTTGGCGGCGCCCACACCGCTGAACGGCAAAGCGTTGGGCGGACCTGGGGCTAGAACGAATCTAGCGGGAGCGGGCCTTCAGCAGGTGCTCGGTCCGTCGCGTGGTTCCTCAAGCGATCGACTCGATCCTTGAACTCGACCTCGAATCTCCCGAAGTCAGCTGCGTTTTCCGGGTCGCCCAAGGCATCGAGCAGCGAATCCTTTTCTGCTTTTGCACCAATTCTTCGTGCTTTCGCTTCCGCGA
>PNBO01000381.1 GCA_003136095.1 Myxococcales bacterium | reverse complement strand
AATGTAACACGCCGCCAGCCGGCTAATGCCGTTGCAGCAGACAAGTCCGCCGCAGGGACATCGGTGTATAATCGGGAAGCCGACTCGGCGGCGGGCTTGCTGCTGAACGGCAAGGCGCACTCCGCGAGGTCTTTCTTCTGGCGTGGGGGCTTCACAAACAGTACGCTTGGGCGTACCGTCTGGAGTACGTCCATGAGCAAAGTTCCGGCCATCGTTCCGATTAGCGATCTGCGCGAGGATGCCGCCAACATTCTCGGCCGCATGAAGAAAAGCCATGAACCAGTGGTGATCACACAGCGGGGAAGAGCCGCAGCCGTGATGGTCAGCGTCGAGGAATACGAGAGAGCGACGCATGAGCGCGAGATTCTTCGTCTCCTGGCGCAGGGGGACAGGGAAGCGGCGGCGGGCAAAGGCTACGCTCTCGAGGACGTGCTGCAGGAAGCGGACCGGATCCTCGCGAAATGAAGGTCCGCTTGACGCCGACAGCGCGATCGCAGTTTCTTGCTGGTCTCGAGTATATCCAGGCGGACAATCCGCTCGCAGCAGCGGCTCTGCTTGCGCGGGCCAAGCAGAGCCTTCGTCGGTTGGCCACCTATCCGCAGTCGGGGCGGAAGATCCCGGAGTTCCCCGAACTTGCTCACCGAGAAGTGATCGTTTCTCCCTGCCGATTCTTCTACCGAGTGGAAAAGCCAACCGTCTGGATCGTCGCCGTCTGGCACGGGGCTCAGTTGCCGACATCGCCCCAGTCTGGTCGGCGCCGAACAAGCCGTTGAACCGACGGTCCCGCCGCAAGAGAAATCGCAGTATCATCGCGGGGCCGGAAACCTGCGGCGAGCCCGCAGGTTATCGCCAAGGCCGGACCTCGAGAACGGCTGGACTCGCCATGGTTTCGGAGCGACGATGAACAGACGGTCAATGAAAGCTGATCGGCTCCGTCTGTTTGTAGCGCTCGGCGTGCTTACGTGTTCTGCTCCGCTCAAGACGCCAAGCACGGTCCGCACGGACGGTGGTGGCACGCGAGGACCGAATTCAGCTGGACCGGTGACGACGTGCCCATCCCACGGCGTGACCGAATTCCCTCTCCCCACCGTGGACAGCTATCCCCGCGGCATCACCGCGGGACCGGATGGCGCCATCTGGTTCACGGAATGGCAGAGTAATCAGATCGGCCGTCTCGCACCCGATGGTTCATTCCAGGAGTTTCCGGTCCCAACTGCCTCTGCCGGACCGGAATCGATAACCGTGGGCGCGGATGGGAATCTTTGGTTTACCGAGGATGGCGCCGGTCGGATCGGCCGAATCACCCCCGCGGGAGATTTTGCCGATTTCTCGATGCCGACCTCGACGAGTACCGTGTCGGGCATCGCGCTCGGTCCGGACGGCAACATCTGGTTTGCCGACGGCAGGGAGAACAAGGTGGCGCGCATCACCCCTTCGGGGAGGATCGTCGAGTACTCGATTCCGGAGAAAGGCAGCTGGCCCAGCAAAGTTGCGGCCGGTCCGGACGGCAACATCTGGTTTGCCGTAGCAGCGGGGTGCCTAGGTCGGATCACGCCGAGTGGGACCGTGACCCGTATTCTGACGGCCAACTCTTGCCAGTCGCCGTACGCAATCACAGCCGGTCCTGACGGGAATCTATGGTTCACCGTGGATACTTACGTCGCCCGCATCAGCCCTGAGTATCCGCCCTCCACCTTCACCCCAAGCGATCTCGTAGCCGCAACCACCCCCGATCCGCCGAGCTCTTGCCCCACCACGGAGATTACCGCGGGCGCAGATGGCAACCTCTGGTTCGGGGAGTCGCCATGTAGCAAGATTGGCCGGGTCACTCCCACGGGAGAGTTGACCGAATTCACCCTTCCCAGCGGAATCACGGGCATTGCTTCGGGCCCGGATGGAAACATCTGGTTTTCGGAGAGCTTGAGAAACACCATTGCATGTCTCATACCCTGATCCGCGAGGCTCGTTGCTCGACTGGCGATTGTCGATCGGCAGCAACAACTACTCCGCAAGCTCGGCGAGCTCAGCTCCACGGTCGAGGTCAGGACCGCCGCCTGAGCCTCTCACGATCAGTTTCGGCCGCTCATCATGCACGTGCGGCTTTGTGCGAAGTCGCGACGGTTCCCTATTAGGTCCCGGTGCTGGATAGCGGGATCCTCTCGGTCGACCGGCCGTAAAGCCGTTGCACCCGACGATCCCGCCGCAGGGACACCGTAGTATCATCGAAGGGCCGGGCACGCGCGGCGGGCTCGCGGGTGAACGGCAAGGCGTTGATATGGCGCAGCAAGCATGACAGCTAGTTGACGCAAGATGCGCTTATTGGAGGGCCTGAAATGCTATGCGGCGATGACAGAAGGGCACTCAAACTTCCCACGCGCCGGAGGTCCCCCGATCGATCTCGCGCTTCCGGTGGGCCGAGGCTTGTCCTCGCGGTCGTCTCCAGTCTCACAGCGATGATGTCGCCGCCGTCGTCCTTTGCGGCGGAGGTTCCCGGAAACCAGGGAGTGCCGAATCCGCCAGACCCACCCCCGGTGTCCGAGGCGTCCGACCCGCCACTCGTGGAAGCCCCGTTTGGCCCGTTCAGGTTCAGGTTGAATTTCGGTGTAGGGGGGTACGATGCAGCGGACGTGAAGAGGTACCTGTCGTCGCAGGGTCAGGTAGCCTCGAGCGCGGGCGTGTTGTGTTCGTTCGACGCGTCGGCCGCATATTTTCCAGTTCGCTTCTTGGGAGTGCGGCCTGGCTTGGCCTATTTTTTCGCAGCCAACCCCGTTCAGTTCGGTTGGTTCGGATCAAAACGTTACTGGCTCAACTCGCTCGCACCTGGCTTGGCAGTCGACTTGGTCGTCGATGGGGGCCCGCTTGCGCGTTTCTTTGCGAGCCCCGGTCTGTCCTACCAGTGGGCCTGGTTCGAGGGGTACGGTGCACACGGTCTTGGGCTAGAACTCGCCATCGGTGCGGAGTTGTCATTCGGTCAGGCGCGCGCCCAGGGGATCTCGCTGGCGCTCGTAGTTCGAAAAGCCACCCTTGACGTTTCGGGCCGACCGGCGTCACCGCCGCCGGAGGCCCCACGGATAGACACACTCGATCTTACGAACGTGATGTTGCGTCTCGGCTTCCAGGCAACGCGCCGGTTCAGTGCCGCAAATTGAAGGCAAGTCCTCGTCGGGCATGGTCCGGCTCGAGATGCGGGATGTTTTGGAACGAACTCGTCGGAGGGAGCCCTACCTGAAGCCCCTTGCGGGTTGGAACGACTGAGGAGCGCCGCCGAACCAGCCGATGAAGCGGTCGGCCGCAGACGGCCGCCCGCAGCTTAACGGCAAGGCGGCAGACAGCAGGTAGCTCAGCGGTAGACTTCTCTTCGGTTGCCTACCTTCACGATAGTCACCAATTTGGTCGAGTCGTCGATCTCGTAGAGGATGCGGTAATCGCCTTGGCGAATGCGGTACTTCTCTGCGCCGCTGAGCTTCTCGCAGCCATGTGGCCGTGGGTTGGTCGCGAGCAGCTGGATCCTCGCGACAACGCACTGACAGTCGGCCTTGCGAAGATCGCCGATCTCCTTGGCCGCCGAGCGCTTGACTTCGAGTCTATAGCTTTCCACGTCGCTTGAGGTCGCTGACGAGAGTCTCGAAGGAGGACGTGGGCTCTTTCGCTCGGGCTCGGATTGCCTCAAGATCTTCGGCGTCTTCGGCCAGTCCAGCGCGAACGGCGTTATTCACAAGTTCAGACACCGACAGGTCCGTCTCCGCGGCCTTGACGCGAAGGGCGCGGTGCAGTGTCGGCTCCAGGTAGACGGTGGCTCTCTTTGCCTGTCCCATGATAGTCACAATGACGTCATGACGTTCTAACGTCAAGAGAAACCCACACATGCGGGGGAATGGCGTGCCGTCTTTCGTCTGCGAGACGACGAGGCTCGGGAGGTCGCGGTCCAAGTATTCCTCTTTGACCTGTACCTCACGGGGGTGTCTAACATGCCGTTGAAGCTCTCGGCCGCGGACGGCCGCTCGCGGGTGAACGCCAAGGCATTGATAGACTCCATGGCCGATGGACGACGCGCTTGTCCCTGCTGTAGGGCGCTCACTCTTCAAGATCGAGCTAGAGCCCGTTGCCCGCATTCCGCCAGCTTCGCATTTTGCCGCCGCTCACCGTGAGGGCGATTCCGAAGGTGCTGACTTCCCTGTTCACGTTGGCAACGAAGTCCAGGCCGATGCCGTTGTACTTGCTGTCGAGGCTTACGCCGAGTTGGATGGGGACGTTTACGACCCTGTCGTATTGTACCCACTCGTATCTGGGGGTGGACCAGCTGAAGACGGGGTCTCCATCTTCAGGGAGCTGCGGCCCGCGGCGGGTGGTGGCTCCCAGCCCAATCCCGACGGCTGCATGCACCCTAACGGACCCTCCACGCAAGACGCCCCCGATGAGCGCGGAGTAGTCTGTGACAGCGGCCTCCGGCGGGCCGTCGAGGGAGAAGGAGGTGGTCCTGCTCGCGCGCACGCCGAACAGCACGTGCGCCCAGTCTGCCGAGAAACTGGCGGTCGCCGTGGGCCCGATGGACGTGTCGCCAACGCCGAGCGAGAGATAGCAATTGGGGGAAAACGGATCGGCCTTGGTAGTAGCCGGTGTCGAAAATTCATCACCCGCGACCGCGCCGCTTGCGCTCGCCGTGGCCAGGAATGCGAAGAAATGGCCGAGAGCCAAGCGAATTTTGCGGTTGGCGAATGGGGGCCAGCAACCGATCGACCTCATATCTCCCGTTTGTGCAGGAGACGTGCCAGGGCTCATTGCAGGAGATCGTGCGACCCGTCGGCCTCGGATCCCTCAACCGAAACGACTGCGGCCTTCGCAGCCCGCCGACTCCCCAATACGAAGCGTACTCGTGCGGGCCGAATTCTGCAAATGGCGTCGTTGGCGCAGTTGGCGCAGGTCGAGGTGAGCGTCGACGCTGTCGAACATGGCGTTGGACGGACTGGGTCGTCGGTGAAGGGTTCTGATCCTGGTGCCCGCGATCGCGCCTCGACGATCGCCGTGCAGGATCCCGGATCACACCTGACGATCGGTCGCCTGCGGCGCCCGCCCACAGGTGAACGCCAAGGCGGACTGGAGGACGCGGCGCGCGGGGACTCCGCTTTGGACTGTGTTATCACCACATGGTAAAGTGATAACATGATAAGGACCCAGATATCGGTGGACGCGGATCTGTATGCCAAGGCGAGGAAGACTGCCCGACGTCAGGGCATATCTTTGGCTGAGTTGTGTCGCCGCGGTCTTGAGGAGGTAATAGCGCGGGAGCCGAGTGACAAGCCGTGGATGAAATACGCCGGAACCGTGGATGGGAGTCCCGAGGACAGCAGCTCGGTGGACGCAGTCGTATACGGCCGGGATCGGCCATGAGTGAATCGGTCTTCCTCGACTCCGGAATCCTGATCGCGTTTCTGAATGTGCGCGATCAATGGCACGACCAGGCTACTACCCTGTTTGCCGTGGGAAAGCCACGCTGGAGCACATCGTTCCTCGTTGTGTCCGAGGCGTACTCATGGTTTCTCCACCGGCACGGAGAGGAGGCAGCTCGGTCCCTCCGGGCATTCCTCGACAACCTGGATGGTCTTCGCCTCTTCAACGTGGACGTGAACCACCACAGAGAGGTCCTTCAGATGCTTGACCGCCTTCGTGGCGCCAAGCTCACCTACGTAGACGCCTCGAGCCTCACTCTGATGGAACGTCACAAGATCCGGAAGGTTTGGGGAACCGACCATCACCTGGCGCTCACCGGCGCGGAGGTCCTCCCTCGAATCTAGCCACGTCGCGAGAGCCGCCCAACAAGCCGTTGAACCTCTCGGTCCCGCCGCAGGGAAATCGCAGTATCATCGAGAGGCCGGTGACGTGCGGCGGGCCCGCAGCTGAACGGCAAGGCGTTGACAATCTCCGCCGCTGACTTGGATCGATCGGAGTTCTGGCGGCGAAGGACATCGCTGCTCGGGCAGTGACCGCGGGTGCGCACGGTGGTCGCCCGGCGGCGCTCCGGTCAGTTGTGGCAACGGCTGGATGGCTGATGTCGCCCGGCCGTGCGGCCGGCATCGGTCGCATGGCAGCGAGGGAAGCATCGGTTCCGCCGCGAGCATCGTGGCGGTGCAGGCAGTTCCTGGTCGGTCATCGGCGCGGCTGCGGGTTGGAACATCGTCGCTCGGGCGGTCGACGTCGCGAAAGCGTCGCCGCAGAAATGCCACGACTGCCGCCTGGTCGGCGCCGGCGCCAACGATTGCGACTTCGCCGACGGACACCATGGTGGCACAGGCGGCGATCGTGTTCGGCGCCGACCCCATCTCGACGGCGGCAACCTGGACAGGCTTGGCAGGCGCGGCTCCGTTGTCGAACTCACACCCTGAGGCCGCTCGGCGGGCGAGATCGGGTTGATCGCGCGCCGAACCGCACCGGCGGAATGACCTGCCTCGCCTGCACCCCCTTCCTTGGCACCGCCGGAGACCCGAGCACCGCTTTCGGGGATGCCCCTCACCCACGCTTCGCGTGGCCTCTCAGCCCTGCGGGCACTTCGGGCCCTTCACGCCCTCCACCTGCCCCCGCGGCTTCGCCGCGCCGTCGCCCGCTGCGTGGGGCGAGGCTCGAAGTGGCGGCCGGTCTTCGCTCCCGCGCTCCATGGACGATCTTCCGGATCGGGGTAAAGTCTCGTCCCCATGGACATCGTGCTTGGCGTCTGTCTGGGGATCGTTCTGTGGTTCTTCGCCCGCTACGGGCTCGGCGGCTTCTATACCATCGGTCCCAACGAGCGGGCGGTCTTGTGCACCTTCGGCCGCGCCCAGCGGATCGCGGACGAAACCACGCTCACCGATCCCATCGCGGAGAAGCTGACGGCCGAGGAAAAACAGCGCTACGAATACCCGATGGTTCGGGTGGTCGCGCCCGGCTTCCACTGGAAGCTGCCGTGGCAGACCCTGCACCGCGCATCCATCGCGACCTCGACGGTGTCCATCGCCTTCGACGCCGAGGATCCCTCGGCCAATTCCGGCGGGCAGGTCCTGGAGGCGGTGACCAAGGATCAACTCAACACCGGACTGTCCGGCCAGATCCGCTTCACGGTCTCCGAGCACAACCTTTACGCCTACCTTTTCGGCGTGAAGAAGCCCGTCGCCCATGTGCTCGGGTATTTCGTTTCCATCCTGCGCGACCGCATCGCCAACTTCGAGGCGCCGGGCAAGGCGCATCTGGCCGGTCCCGAGCCCGCCGCGGACGCTCTCGACATCGGCGGCGTGCAGGGCATCTCCATCAATGACCTGCGCAAGAACCTGCGTGACCTGAACGAGCGCATGGACGCCGAGTGCGAAACCGCGGCCGCGCGCTACGGCATCCAGCTCGACGCCGCCCTCATCACGGGGATCGATCCCCCGCCCGAGGTGGACTCGGCGCTGGCCGCCATCAACACCGCCCACAA
>PNBO01000249.1 GCA_003136095.1 Myxococcales bacterium | reverse complement strand
CCCTCCCGCGCTCTGGCTCCGACGGGCGAAGCCCGTCTGCGCCAACACGGATGATGGGAACGCCCGGGGGCGGTCAGGGCAGGTTGCTCGAGATGACTGCGGAGAGCAAGAAGAGCCCCAGGATCACGCGATACACCACGAAAACCAAGGTGGTGCGCGTGCGCAGGTAGCGCAACAGCCAGGCCACGGACAGATAGCCCGACACGAAAGCGACGGCCAGTCCGGTGACGAGCGCGGTGGTGCCGACCTCGCGATCGTGAAGCAGCTTGGGGAGCTCGAAGACGCCAGCGGCGGCGACGGCGGGGATGGAGAGCAAGAACGAGAAGCGGGCGGCGGCGTCGCGGCGGAAGCCGAGGATCATGGCCGCCACCAGAGTGATGCCTGAACGTGAAGTGCCCGGCACCAGGGCCAGCGCCTGCGCGAGACCGATGATCATGGCGTCGCGCAGGGTGATGGCTTCGATCAGGCGATCGAAGCGCGCGGTCTTCTCGACCACCCCCATGGCGACCCCCACGACGAGGAGCATGCTGGCGATGACCGCGATCGAGCGCAGGGGGCCCTCGACGGCGTGCCGGGCCAGCAGACCTGCTACGCCGATGGGCACGGTGCCGGCGACGATGTAGAGCAGCATGCGCGCGTCGAGGCTGCGGCGGGTTTCCGGGCGGGCCACCGCGGCCAGCATGCGGCCGAGGTCGCGCAGGAAATAGCCGATCACCGCGAGCAGCGTGCCGAGCTGGATGACGGCGGCGAAGGCGGCGCCACCATCCGGCCACGACAGGAGGGCGGGAACCAGGCGCAGGTGCGCGGTGGAGGAGATGGGGAGAAACTCGGTGATGCCCTGGACGAGCCCGAGCACGGCGGCTTGGAGGATGGTCAAAGTGGTGTGACCTTACCTCATACGAAAGGACCCTGAGAGGGTCCTTTCTATCCCCCGCGATGAGCTCCGTCGGGCAAAGCCCACGCGCGAGGCGCGCCGTCACTCACGCGATTTGCTTTCCCCGGTCAAAGCCAGTTGACCTCACCGGCATGCACGGTGACCGTATCGCCGTGATCGGTGCGCAGAAGCAGCGCCCCTGAACCGTCCACGCCCACGGCGGTGCCTTCGATGCGGCCGGTGCCGCGGCTGACCCAGCAGGGCTGTCCGAGGACTGCGTGGCGGCTCCACTCGGCCAGGCCCGGTCCGGGGCCGGCCGCGAGGAACCCGTCGTAGACTGGCGCGAACGCGTTGAGGAAGCCCGCGAGCAAGGCGCCGCGATCCACGGCGACGCCGCGTACGAGGCGCAGCGACGTCGCGATGGGCGCGAGCGGGCCGGGGAAATCCTGGGTATTCACGTTGACACCCACGCCGACGATGATGTGGCGCACGCGATCGCCCTCGCTCGCCATCTCGGTGAGGATGCCAGCCACCTTGCGCAAACCATCCGGGGTGTCGAGCAGGACGTCGTTGGGCCACTTGAGCCGCGGCGAGAAGCCTAGGCGGGCAAGCGCCTGGGCCAGGGCCGCGCCAGCCAACAGCGTCAGGGGCGCCGCGAGCCGCGCGGGCAGGGCGGGGCGGAGCAGGAGCGAACAGTAGAGATTCTCCCCCGCGGGAGAGTGCCAGTCGCGCCCACGCCGGCCACGTCCACCGGTCTGTTCCTCCGCGGCCACGAGCAGTCCTTCTTCCGCGCTGGCGAGGGCTCGCGCCGCGACCTCGTCGTTCGTCGAGCCACACGACGGCACGAGCTCGTAGGGCCGTCCCAGCCGATTCACCGCCAGCCGGGGCAGCACCACCGCGGGCAGAAGGTCACTGGCCGGCAAGCTCACTTTCCCTGGCCAGCGATGGCGATGTCGAGCGACAGATCCACGGCGCGCGCTGAATGGGTGAGCGCACCGGCCGAGACGATGTCGACCCCGGCGCGGGCCAACTCTGGAATCCGCCTCAGGGTCACGGAGCCCGAAACCTCGAGCAGGGGGCGGGGCAAGCGCGCCTTGACCTGGGCCACGGCCCGCTCGATGTCGGCCAGGCTGAAATTGTCGAGCAGGATGATGTCCGCGTTCGCGGCGAGCGCCTCTTCGAACTGGTCGAGCGAGTCCACCTCCACCTCGATCTTGAGGCCGTGCGGAACCCGGCCGCGCGCGCCTTCGACCGCGGCGCGGACCCCGCCGGCCACCGCGACGTGGTTGTCCTTGATGAGCACCCCCGAGCCCAGGTCGGCGCGGTGGTTGCTCGCCCCGCCCATGCGGACGGCGTATTTCTCCAGCAGCCGGAAGCCAGGCGTGGTCTTGCGGGTGTCCGCGATGCGCAGGGGGAAGCCCGCGGCCGCGTCGACGAAGGCCCGGGCCAGGGTCGCCACGCCCGACAGGCGCTGGACGAAGTTCAAGGCCGTTCGTTCCGCCGCGAGAAGCGACGCCGCCCGCCCGTCATACGAGGCCACGGTCGCTCCGGCGGCAACGCGATCTCCGTCCTTGGCCAATTCGGTGGCCACGACGGCTCGGTCGACGCGCTGGAAGACGGCCGTGCACACGCCCAGGCCGGCGAGCACCAGGGATTCGCGGGCGACCAAGTGGGCCGTCGCGGTCACGTCCGGGGCGATCACCGCCTGGGTCGTGACGTCACCCCGGCCGAGGTCCTCCTCGAGCGCAAGGTCGATGAGACGGCGGACCGCATGGGTTGCAAGCAACGGGTCGAGCATGGCCGGAGGATAGCCTGAGCTTCGTCGCAACGAAACTGCTGCGGCCGGTCAACCCGCCGGCCCGTTGACTCGGCTGGGGGTACGCGGTAGTAGAGCGCCGATGCGGGTCACAGCCGGCGCCGAGCGCGGGCGCAAGATTCGAGCGCCGCGGGGAGCCAATACCCGGCCCACCGGCGCGAAGGTACGCGAAGCCATCTTCAACATCCTGGGGCCTCTGTCCCCGGATGCGGTGCTCGATCTCTACGCCGGGACCGGGGCCCTGGGCATCGAGGCGCTCTCGCGTGGGGCTGGTCACGCCACCTTTGTCGAGCGCGACGGGCGCGCCCTGGCCGCCCTGCACCGCAACCTGCGTGAGTTCGAGCTGACCGCGCGGGCGCGGGTCATGGACAGCGGCGTGCCCATCGCCTTGCAGCGCCTGACCGACGAAAGGACGCAGAGGTTTAGCTGGGTCTTCGTGGATCCGCCCTATGCGGCGGGCGAGGTCGAGCGCGTGCTGGCCTGGCTTTCCGGCGGAGAATTGCTCGACAACGGGGCGGTGGTCATCGTCGAGCACGATCGCCGCCACCAGCCGCCCGAGAGGGTCGGGGCACTGGAAATGGTGGATCGCCGCTTCTACGGCGATACCGGCTTGTCCTTCTATCGCCGCCATCGGGAGCTGGCGTGATGTCCAACCGGGGCCGCCTCGTCGCCATCTATCCCGGGAGCTTCGATCCAATCACCAACGGGCACTGGGACATCATGCGCCGGGCGCTCGGCCTGTTCGACCACGTGGTGGTGGCGCTGGCGGTGAACGTCCACAAGCGGCCGCTCTTTCCCCTGGCCACGCGCATTCGCATGATCCGCGAAGTCGTGGGCAAGAACCCACGGGTCGAGGTCGATTCCTTCCGCGGCCTGCTGGTCGACTACGCGCGCTCGCGGGGCGCTCGCTTTCTCATCCGCGGCCTGCGCGCGGTGGCGGACTTCGAATACGAGTTCCAGTTTGCCCACATGAACCGGCAGCTCGCACCGGACATCGAGACCATCTTCCTGCCCACCAACGAGGAGAACTTCTACGTCTCGTCTTCGCTCGTGCGCGAGGTGGGAATGATGGGCGGGGATATCTCGCGCCTGGTCCCGAGGGCGGTCCTACAAACATTAAAGAAGAAGTTTAATAAAAAGCCGTAACATGCCGCCTCGGCTAGCGAAGCGATTGTCCGTTGTCGCGCCATCAATGACCATGAGAGTGACCGCGCTGGCGGCGGAGTTACGCGGCCAGGGCGTCGACGTGATCGGTCTTTCCGCGGGGGAGCCGGACTTCGACACGCCCGCACACATCAAGGAGGCGGCCAAGCGCGCGCTGGACGCGGGCGCGACCAAGTACACCGCGGTGGAAGGCACGCCCCGGTTGCGCGCGGCCGCGGCCGCGTGGTTCGCCAAGGCGCACGGCTTTCCGGTGTCGCCCGCGGAGGTGATGGTCACCGCGGGCGCCAAGCAGGCCATCCACAACGCGTTCCACGCGCTCCTCGACCCGGGCGACGAGGTCATCTTGCCGGCACCCTGCTGGGGCAGCTACGCCGAGATCGCCAAGCTGGCCGGCGCCACACCCATCCCCGTGTTGTGCCGGTCGGCAGACGGGTTCGCCATCGACCCGGCCAGGATCGCCAAGGCGGTCACCCAGGCAACCCGGATGATCGTCCTGTGCTCGCCCTCGAACCCCACGGGCGTGGTCTTGGGTGAGGCCACGCTGCGCGCGTTGGCCGACCTGGCCGAGGGGCACGACCTGTGGCTGCTGACGGACGACATCTACCGCGGTCTGTGCTACGGCGGGGCGCGCTGCGTGCAGCCCGCGACCTTTGGCCCCGAGATCCGGCGCCGCACCATCATCGTGGACGGGGTCTCGAAGTCGTACGCCATGACCGGCTGGCGCATCGGCTTCTGCCTGGCCCCGCCCGCGGTCATCGCGGGCATGGCGACCTTGCAAGGGCAGTCGACGACGAACGCGGCGGCGGTCAGCCAGGCGGCGGCGTTGGCGGCGCTGGAAGGCCCGCAAGACGCTCTCGAACAGATGCGCCTCGCCTTCGACGAGCGGCGCCAGTTCATGGTGCGCGCCTTGCGTGCCATGCCGGGCGTGACCTGCGTCGAGCCCCAGGGCGCGTTTTACGCATTCCCCGACGTCACGGCGTTTCTCGGCCGGACATCTCCGGCCGGCCGCCGCATCGACGGCGACGTGGCCCTCTGCGAATACCTGCTGCAAGCCGCCCAGGTCGCCGTGGTGCCCGGCAGCGCCTTCTTCGCTCCGGGCTTCGTGCGCCTGTCCTACGCCGCTTCGCAAGCCAACATCGAGAAGGGCCTATCGCGCATGGCGCAAGCTCTGGTCGAGCTGAAGTAGAGTGGAATTCACCACAGAGAGCGCAGAGAGCGCAGAGCCGGAGGGGACGGGAAAGGGTTCCGGAGCCAGATCCGAACCCTTTCCTTCCTTCGCTTGGTTCGGGTTTGGCGCAATCGACGCAAGCGCGTCTGGAGCTACGCCCTACCCGCATACCTCTGCGCTCTCTGCGTCTCTGTGGTGAAAAAGCTAGCTACTACGACGCAGTCGTAGCCGTCCGCTTGCGGCGCAGCTTCTCGACCAGAGTGGTGCGATTGAGGCCGAGCAGCTCGGCGGCGCGATTCTTGTTGCCGCCGGAGCGTTCGAGGGCCTCGGAGATCATGCGGTCCTCGACCGCTTCCAGGATAGCGCGCAGATCGGTGCCGTCCGTCGGCAGGTCGGCGACATTCGCCAGCGGGGTCACGTGGCCGGCGCTGGTGTGGCGCAAGTTCGGTGGCAGGTCGGAGAGGCCGACGGTGCCCGTGCCCTTGAGGATGACCAGGCGTTCGAGCAGGTTCTCCAGCTCGCGGATATTGCCCGGCCAGTTGTACTGCTTGAGCGCGGCCACGGCCTCGGGAGACAGCCCGGTCACGGCGCGCCGATTCTTGTCGTTGAAGCGCCGGATGAAGTGCTCGGCCAGGAGCGGGATGTCCGCCATGCGGTGGCGCAGCGGCGGCACCTCGATGGGAATGACGTTGAGGCGCCAGAACAGGTCGGCGCGGAAGCGGCCCGAGGCCACGTCGGAATCCAGTTTGCGGTTGGTGGCAGCCAGGATGCGGACGTCGATCTTTTGATCCACGTCATCGCCCACCGGCCGCAGCACGCCATCTTGGATGAGGCGCAGCAGCTTGGACTGGACCGCGGGGTCCATCTCGCCAATCTCGTCGAGCAGGATGGTGCCGCCGTCGGCCTCCGCGAAGCGTCCGGTGCGCGTCGAGGTGGCGCCGGTGAACGCGCCGCGCGCGTGCCCGAAGAGCTCGGATTCCACCAAGCCGGAGGGTATCGCGGCGCAGTTGACCGCTACGAGCGGCTTCTTGGCCCGGGCCGAACCCGCGACCAGGGACTTGGCGACCAGCTCCTTGCCGGTTCCCGACTCGCCGGTGATGAGCACCGTGCAGTCGGTATCCGCGACCTGGGCGAGCAGCGAAAACACGCTTTGCATGGCCGTGTGGTTGCCGAGCAGCCAGGGGGCGTTGCGGTCCCGCCACGCGAGGGGATCGGGATCGGGATCGGCCACGGGAGCCGGGGTGTTCGACAGGCCGAGCGCGGCGGTGAGCGCCTCTTCCAGGCACTTCAAGTCCACGGGCTTGACCAGGAAGTCGCGCGCTCCCGAGCGCATGGCCCGCACCGCATCGGGCACTTCCGCGCTGCCGCTCATGACGATGACCGGCGTGGATGGCGATTTCGTGCGAACCGCGTCGAGAATGCCGAAGCCGTCCACGCCCGGCATGCGCAGGTCGGTCACCACCGCGTCAAAACTCTCGTGATCGAGACGCTCCAGCCCGCCGGGGCCGTCGGCGATGACCACGTCATACGAAGCGGAGCGCAGGAGCCGTGCCATTCCCCGGCACAGAGCCTCTTCATCGTCACAAAGCAATACCTTCGCCATACGCGCGCCTCAGTGCGACAGCCCATCTTACACGCTGACCGGACCGATGGTCGAGCCCACATGCAAGAACGAACTCCGAGCGAAGACAATGTGACGCACGGAGAGGCTCGGGTCAACAATCTGCGCACGAATGTTGGGGATATGCGCCTCCGGTATCCCTTGATTGCGGGAAGGCGCCTGCGTATATCCCCTGCATGGCCGACCCGGTACGCACGCTTCTGCTCGAGATCGAGGAACAGTGTGGGCAGATCCCTGGCTGCGATTTCATCAAGGCCGGTGGCGGGGACGCCCGCCTGCGCAACCTGAAGGCCACCTTTTCCGCTGCGGTCTCGCCGGGATACGCGGCCTTTGCGGCCCGCTATGACGGGGGACACCTGGCGCGTCTGCCCGCGGCGGGCGGCAAGCCAGGGGAAGAGGTCCCCATCGAAGGCGGCGAGCCGGCCCCTGACGCGGACGACCCGGTGTACCTGCATCTCCTGGCTTTCGATGAGAGCCAGCGCATCCTGCGCGACGCCGGACAAGCGCAGGACTGGAAGGGGCTGTGGCCGGTGGCCCGGCGGGGACAGCGCATCTTCGCGCTCGACTTCGAGGCCGCATCCGAGGGCGAGCAGCCCGTGGTGGAGCTCGGGGATCGTTGCGTGGATCGGGTCGGGTCGAGCTTCCTGCGCTTCCTCTCGGCCTGTCTGGGCGAGATCGCCCTGGGCGAGAGCGCGGATCCACTGCTGCTGGCGCGCGAGCTGTGCCGACGGGATCCGGGGCTGGCCGAGCACTGGGTTCACCTCATCGACTTCCTCGAGGACAGTGGCCGGAAGAGCGAAATCGACGCCATCCTCGACGAGGCCCTCCGTTGCGCCAGCCCGCCCGGTCCCGCCCTCGTCATCCAGGTCGCCCTGCGCGCGCTGGACAAGGGCGAATCGGGGCGCGCCCTGGCGGCCATCGAGGACGCCCTGGGGTTAGAGCCGCTGACCGCGCGCGACGACGACGCGCGCCTGGACGCCGCCGCGATTCTGCTCGTGCTGGCGAGTGAGCGCGGGGACGACAAGGCCAAGCAGCGCGCTCTCGAGGCCCTGGGCGGCGCCGCCGCTTCCACCGGGGCCTATTGGCGGGGCGAGGCCCTGCGCGCCCTCGTGCTCGGGGACGAGCGGCGGGCCGAGTTGGCGGGCCGCGTGCTCGCGGCCCTGGTTGCGGGCGACGAGGATCTGCCGCGCATGTCGCCGTCCACGCCGGGGCTTCTCACCGCCCTGCGCGCCTTGCTCAAGGCGCGCGAGGCGCTGGAACAGGGCGAGCTCGACGAGGCCGTGCGCCAGGCGCGCGTGGCCGCGGGCGAGCGGCCGGACCTCGGCATCTGTCAGGCGGTGCTCGCGGAGACCCTCAATGCCGCCCGGGAGCGCGGGGCACTCGATGCCGCCCGCCGCGCGACGGAATTGAATCCCGCGCTGGTCGACGGGTGGCGCGAGCTCGGCGATGCGTACATGGAGGCCCGCCAGCCCCCCCAGGCCGAGGCGGCCTACCGCGAGGCCTTGGTTCGGGACGAGAGCTACGCCCTGGCGCGCGCCAAGCTGGCGCAGGCGCTGCTCGAACAGGGCCGCTCGCGCGAGGCCTTGGAGATGGCGCTCTTGGCGGAAGATCGCGGGGGCGACGCCTTCATGGTGGCCGCCATCCGTGGCGACATCCTGGCCGAGATGAGCCGGCACGACGAGGCCGCCGAATCCTACGACCGGGCCCTGCGCATGGAGCCCGAGGATCACTTCATCCTGCACCAGGCCGCCATCGCGCACAGCAAGGCGGGTAATGACGACCGCGCCGCCGACCTTTTCGAGCTGGCCTTGCGCCACGATCACGACGGCTGCCACCAGACCCTGATCGACTACGGCGATCTCCTGCGGCGGGTAGGGCGCATCGGCGACGCCGTCCGTATGTACCGCAAGGCCGTGGCCGCGGTGCCCGGCGATCCCGACTGGCGGCGCATCCTGCGCGACGCCGAACGCGAGCTGATGGCCGCGCCGAATTAGCCCCACTTCCAGCCTCGCCCCGCGGAGCGGGGAGAGGCCGGCGAGCCGGAGGCTCGGCGGGTGAGGGGTCAGAGCGCGAGACGGGACTCGGACCCG